>DAHXON010000013.1:24879-49585 GCA_027364875.1 Chloroflexota bacterium | reverse complement strand
GGGCTGTCCAAAGGCGATCTCGAGCTGGCCACGGTCGTGGTGTCCTTGAGCTTCGTGCTGGCCATCGTCGCGGTCCCGTTGTGGATGACGCTCTTCGCGAGCAGCTACCAGATCGAGGTGCCGATAGGCGATCTCATCAACTCGATCCTCACCGTTCTGCTCGCCCCGATGATCCTCGGCTACCTCACGCGGCGAGTGCTGCTGCGCTGGCTGGGCCAGGTCCGGTTCGGCACGATCGGGCCGCTTTTCCCGGCTCTCTCGCTCCTTGGCATGTACTCGATCGTCTTTCTCATCTTCTTCGGCAAGGCGGCCCTGATCCTCGATCGCTGGCAGACGGTGCTCGTCCTGCTGATCCCCAACGCGATCTTCATCGGCCTGAGCCTGCTCGTCCTCACGTGGCTCGATCGGCGCCTCGGCCTCGGATACGCCGAGCACATGGCCGTCGCTTTTACGAGCACAGGCAAGAACAACGGCACCGCGATCGCGATCGCCACGACGGCCTTCTCGCCGCTGGTTGCGATCCCGGCGGCCACGATGCCCATCTTCCAGATCCTGCTCATGGTGCTGTACCTGCGCGCCGCTCCGCGACTGAGGCTCCTGTTCGAGCCGCGTTCGGCGGCTGTGCCCGATTTCACGGCGTGGTCGTCGTCGACCGGCAACCCGATGGTTGTCTCGAGCGTGGAAGACGGCGTCTACCGCTTCGTCTTTCGCAAGAAGTAGCCGAGCCAGCCGGCCCGGCCAAGGAGATGCAGTGAAGATCGCCGCGATAACAGAAGACCGCGTAACCATCAGCCGCCACTTCGGCCGCGCGCCGTTCTACCTGGTCCTGACCGTCGAGAATGGCAAGATCGTCGGTCGCGACCTGCGCGAGAAGCTCGGACATGCCCAGTTCGCCGAAGCCCACGCGGCCACCGATGAGGAGACCGCCGACGATCCCCGGGGCCACGGCTTCGGCGCGGCCTCGCATGACCGCCACGTCCGGATGGCGGCGGCGATCGCCGACTGCGAAGTGCTCCTGGCCGGCGGCATGGGGGCCGGCGCCTACGAGAGCATGCAACGCGCAGGCATCCGACCGATCGTGACCGACGTCGCCGGCATCGATGACGCCGTCGCCGCTTACCTGGCGGGCGCACTCGTCGACCACACGGAGAGTCTCCATTGAGGCGCCCTGGGCGGTCGCGGGATTCCGAGCCACCGGGTGCGAGCGACGAACGAGAAGACTCATCGAACAGGGTCTCAATCCGCGAAGATCACGAAGCCCCGCGCTTTCACGTGACCGTGACCCGGACCGGCCCAAAAGTGGCTCGCGCCGAGGCGCACGGCCAGATTCTCGATCTGGCCATCAAGGGCGGCGATCCAACGCTCGGCTTCACGGCGCCGGAGACGCTACTGGCGGCATTCGGTGCCTGCGTCCTCTCCAACGTGACTCGTAACGCCGCGGAGATGGGCCTGGACGTCCAGGCTGCAGAAGTCGTCTTCGATGCGGCCAAGCACCTCGATCCGCTCGGTATCGATCCTCTCAACTATCGCCTGACGCTTCGGAGCGACGAGCCCGAGGACAGGCTGCAGGAGCTGTACCGGCTCGCGACGTCAGACGGCACCGCGACCAACGCGCTGCTCAACGGCGTCACGCCGAAGGCCGAGCTCGTCGTTCAGCCGGCAACCATCCAACCGCAGCCATGACTCCAAGGAAAATGGAGGAGCCATCATGTATCAACACATCCTCGTAGCCGTCGATGGCAGCGAGCCGTCGAAGCGCGCCTACGCCGAAGCCCTCAGCCTGGCCGCCGACCAGCACGCGGCGCTACGCGTCGCCCACGTGATCGACCTGGGTGTTGGTCTGGCCCCCTGGGCCGAGATGGCGTTCGTCAACTGGGAATCGGCGGAGACCGCACTGCGCAAGGCCGGGGCGGCAATCATCGAAGATGCGATGGCCGAAGCGGGCCGTGCGGGTGTCGAGGCCAGGTCGGTCACGCTCGAAACGGACGTGGACGACCCGGCAGGCGAGATCCTGGCCGAGTCGACCCAGTGGGGCGCCGACCTGATCGTGATGGGCACGCACGGCCGCCACGGGCTGGCGCACCTCATTCTGGGCAGCGTGGCCGAGGGCGTCGTGCGCCGGGCCGGCGTGCCTGTGCTGCTCGTGCGCCCCGTAGCGAAATCGAAATAGCACAACAAGAGGAATCGCATTTGGGAGCCGAGGGCGTCAGCATCTAGTTACGCGCTGTGCGCTGAGCGTGAGACGCCTAGAATCGGCTACAGTTGTACGCTCTGAGAGCGTGGGGCTAAACGAGCATCGGCTACCGCGAAGGCCAAGTGCTCATCTGACCCACGATTTGTTAGGCTGGAAGCGCCTCGCGTGTCGTGAAAGCCTAACAAAGTAAGGCAATCGGGCGGGAGTAGCTCAGTCGGTAGAGCGTCAGCCTTCCAAGCTGAATGTCGCGGGTTCGAGACCCGTCTCCCGCTCCACTTCCTCGATCCACGCTCACGAGGATACCGGGAAGTCATCTGCCCGCGAGTCCAGGCTCGGCTCCGGGCCATCGCCACGGACTTCGTCTGGCCGGACTGTTTGTGGCGTCAAGGAAAGCCAGCCAGGACCTCGACCGCCGTGTCCTCCATCCCCGCGACCTCGAAGAGTAGTTCGCCCGTCGCGTAGTACCAGACGGGCCATGCCCCGTACACCACATACGTGACCTCGTGACCACCCAGCGAGGTGCGGGACACCTTGGCGTTGGGCATGCGCTTGAGCATCGCCACCAGCAACTGGTCGGCTGGCACGCCGCGGAGTCGGTCGACGGCGATGATGAGCATCGGCTCGTTCGCGGTTGGGGTGGCGAAGGCGGTGGCGCCCGCCAAGTCCGATGGGTGCTTCCCGAAGGCAGTGAGGATCGGATCAGCGTCGGTCATCCCCATCTGCTCGCCGGTGCCCGATGTTTTCGTCAGCACACGCCCGTCGATGCTGTCCGGCAGCAGCGCCTCGAGAGCGAGGTCCCCGTGGCTCGCCGGCGTCGGCGACATCGGCGGCATCGGCGGGGTGGACGCCCACTTGTCGAAGGGCGTGTGCGAAGGTGTCGGCGTGACCCCCGGCGGCAGGCTCACGACCGGGTTGCCGAGCACTTCGAAGGTGGCGATCAAGGCCTCGACATCGACCAGGCGATCTGTCTCGGCGGGATAGTTGAAGACCACGTTCACCGGGTCGAACCCTCCCATGACGAAGTATCCGACGCAGGTCCGAGCGGACGGTGACCCGCTTCCCCAGTCGATCGATTGCGTCCAGTGGAAGGTCGTGGCCTTTGCCGCCTGGCCGACTGGCACCATCTCACCGACCGGCTCGCCCGTCACGCCTGGAAACGAGGAAATGGCGCCCACATCCAGGATCCAAGATGAGTCCGACGCCGTTGCCGGATTGACCGCGAGTCGCAAGCCTGCGGCGCCCGGCAACGGCTCGTAGGCGCGGAAGGCATTCGGCCCGACGAGGTCCAGCTGCGTCAGCCAGTTCGCGACGTCCGGCACGCCATCGAGTGTGGCGTCGTAGGACGAGGAGCCGAGGACGATCCAGTCGGTCGGCAGGTCGAGCCGATACGTCAGACCGGCGAACGGGTCAGTCGTCGATGCCGCGGTTCCCGAGGGCGCCGGCGATGGCGACGGATTCGCGCTGGCGGCACACCCGCCAAGCATGCCAAGTACGGCCACTCCCGCGACCAGCCGCCCGGCCCACCTTCCCGCGCCCATGGCCGACCTCCTGGGACGCAATAGCGGGTCGGTCTCGCCAGTGGCTCGGCGCGGTCTCGGCGGCCGGTGTTTGGGCCGCGTGTCTAAGCCCCCGTGCACGCAGATCATCTCACCCGCTTACGTGGTCCACGGTCAACTGGACGACCGGACCAACTGCGGCGTCGCGTCATGGGTGGGGAGAAAAGCCGCGCTCGCGGTCACGGCCCGCAAGGCTACTCGGCGTCGCTCGCGACGACACGATAACTGGACACGCTACGCTCGGGCTCCCACGAGAGCCGCCATTGCGCTCAGGCGTCTAGGCCTTCCAAGCTGAATGTCGCGGGTTCGAGACCCGTCCGCTCCACATCTCTCCCGGCGACGCCCGCTTGGGCGGGAATTCGCGCTGCAGCTAGGTCGAGCTTGCCTGGCAGGTCCAGGTGACCGTCAGATCGTATGTTGGGGGCCACGGATCGTTGGGGATCGTCAAGTCCACCCAGTGCTCCGAGGAGACGTAGGGTTGGCTGAAGCGGGTGCCCGTCAGGTAGGCGGTACCGGACAGGTGTGAATCGTTGATCGTCGTCACCCGGTAGTTGTAGGCGTTCACGAACGGAAGCGGCGAGGGGGGCACCCCTGCCTGCACGAGGTATGGCTTGGGCCGCTCGGGGACGTTCGGCGGCTCGAAGACGGCGCTGCCTTCGGGATAGAAACCAGCGACCGCGCCCGGCGCGGATCCCACCCGTGACTCAGGCTTGCCCGATACGACGTTGCGCAGATGGATGCCGGGCAAGCCCAGGACATCAGGCTGGACTTCGGCGACGGTCTCCGCCTGGCCCAAGACCGAGCGACATGTGCCGGGGACGTCCGCCGAGGAGTTGAGCGGTGTTCCGAACTCCCAATGCATGTTGGCGCGGGCGTCGATCGGCCCTCCTGCCGCCACGACGGTTGCGCCGCCCGTGACGTAGCCGCCCCAGCCTGCGATCAGCAGGAGCAACCAGCTCCAACCAAGGACGCGGCCCGCGAGATCAGTTGGACGATGACGGCGGCGACGGACCAGCCCTGTCACGAGGGCTGCCACGCCGATGATGACCGTCAGAGCCAAGCCGATGATCACGCTCATTTCAGGTGCCGGACGCCCCAGGAAGGCATCCGACAGCCCAGCGAGCTTGTACCGCCAATCCACCTGCGCCTGACCGAAGGCCCACACTGCGACGTAAACGAGCGGCGGCGTAAGCACCGCGCAAGCGACAACGAGTCGAAGCTTCGACTGCATCTCAGACCTCCACGGGGCTTAGCCGCTTCGAGCTGCTCCAGGCCCCTGTTTCTAACCAACCTTTGCGCCCGTTGCACTCCATCGATGGCGCAGCGTGTCAGAGCCCTCCGCTTGTCGATACGTGTTGTCGTCGGCAGACCAACTGTCCAGCAAGCGCGGGATCACAGCCAGTACAGCTCGGCCGAGGCGACCAGGTCGCCTCCATAGGTGGAGCCTCCGGCGATCAGGACGCGCCCGTCGGAGAGCAGGGTGGCCGTGTGGGAGTATCGGGCGGTAATCGGGGAGCCGGTCGCGGTGACGGTACCGGCCTGCGGGTCGTAGAGGTCGGCGGAGGCGCTGGCCTCGTAGCTGCTCCCGCCGACGATCAGGACGCGGCCATCAGAGAGCAGAGTAGCCGTGTGGAATTCGGGGTGGGTAATCGAGCCGGTCCTTGTGAAGGTTCCGGTCTTCGGGCTATAGACCTCGACCGAGGCGTCCCTCCAGTTGCCTCCGGCGATCAACACACGGCCATCGGTGAGCAGAGTCGCCGTATGGCCGACGCGATCGGCCGTTGTCGAGCCGGTTTTCGAGAAGGCGCCCGTCACCGGGTCATACAGCTCGGCTCCGGAAGCATCGCGGCGAACCCTGGAACGGTCGTACTTGGAGCCTCCGGCGATCAGGACACGGCCGTCTGGAAGCAGGGTGGCGGTGTGGCCAAAACGCTCGGCAGCCATCGGGCCGGTCGCGGTGAACTTGCCGGTCTTGGGGTCATACAGCTCGGCTGAGGCAAGAACCAGCCCACCAGTGGGCCTGGAGCTGGCGTTCGCGGCGATGACGATATAGCCGCCTGCGATCAGGACGCGGCCGTCCGCGAGCAGAGTGGCTGTGTGGGAGTATCGGGCGGTGACCGGGGAGCCGGTCGCGGTGAAGGTCCCGGACTTCGGGTCGTACAGTTCGGCGGAGGCGCTGGCCTCGTAGCCCTCGCCGCCGACGATCAGGACGCGGCCGTCGGAGAGCAGGGTGGCGGTGTGGTCATCTCGCTCGGTAGTCATCGAGCCGGTCGGGCTGAACGTGCCGTTCGCCGGGTCGTACAGCTCGGCCGAGGCGACTAGGTTGCCTCCATAGCCGGAGCCTCCTGCGATCAGGACGCGACCGTCGGAGAGCAGTGTGGCCGTGTGAGCGACACGAGGCACGGTCATAGAGCCGGTCGGGTGGAACCAGGATGAGCCGGTCGGGGCGGGCGTCGGCCATTTCGCGCCGGCCGCACACCCGCCGAGCAGAACAATGGCAGCCAGCCCCGCCACCAACCGGCCGGCCCAGCCGGACCCGCTCATCGTGCTACTCCGACGGGGCGCTCCAGGCGCGGGTCGGTCTCGGTGACCTCCCAGAGAGGACGCATCTGGGGCCGCCGACATGGTGCTGCTGCGACCCGGGTCGTCTTCGGACGGTCGAATCTCAGCTTCGGCCTCAGGGGTTTCCTGGGCCCGACTCACCGGGAATCGCCGCAGGAGCTTCGTCCAGACGACAACGCCGACCAGCAAGAGCGCGAGGGGCGTAGATACAGGGCTGCGGGGAATCGATGAGGCCTCCCCGCAATTCATAGCGCCGACCCGGGAGGCGCCTGGACGGCGTCGAGCGAGATGGCAGCCAGCGGCAGCGAAAGCAGCGCCAGCAGCACGGCGAGCACGGTCGGGCCGCTCCAATGGGTCGGCATTCGGCGTACGAGTATCGACACAATGCGCCTCCCTGCGGCACGCGCCAGATCAGTCGGCGCGGAGCGCCTTCACGATGGTCCGAGCCAGCAGATTGCGTCCGGCCGGCGACGGGTGGCTGTCGCAGACAGATGGGCCGACGACGATGCGAAGCCCTGCCGCGCATGTGTCCCCGTTGTAGGCGGCGGAGGCGGCGGCAAACGCGCCGAACCCGTCGGCGACGATCCCGCCCCAGGCCAGCGTACGAGCGGCCACGATCTGGTTCACCTGCGAGATCGCCCATGTCAAGGTCTGGTTGCCGTAGTCGGTCGAGTACACGGTCAGCGCGACGAGCTTGTGGTGGTAGCGGTCGGCGAGTCGGATGTGCCCGTAGATGGTGTCGAGGTTGCTGGAGAGCGTCGCCAGCATGCCGGGCATGCCGGTCATGATGCAGGGGACGTTGGCCTCACCGCCGCACGAGTTCACCAGCACCTGGAGGTCGTTGGCACCGATGTCGATGCTGACCACCTGTGTCTTGGGGTGAGATCGAAGGAACCCATCGGCAAAGGCGAGCTGGGCCGTGCCGTAGGACGTGTGCAGGGGGTAATAGGCTCGCCAGAGCCCGCAGTTGTTGTCGCTGCCCGCGAGATCGATAAAGTGGCTGCTGGTCTCGCCCGGGCAGCCGGCGTTCGTGAGGCGATCCCTGAGGGCCTCAGCGACCTTGTCCGGGTATCCGACGAAATTAGCCGCGCTGGTTGGAGCTGCCAGCGGGCTGAAGCCGAAGGCGATCGAGTCGCCCAGGGCCAAGTACTCGGCCGGCCTGTTCGAGGCGGCCACGGCAGCGGGGTTGGCCAAAGTCGTAACGGCAACGCCCCCAACCAAACATAGGGTTGCCAGGATCGAAACGACGCGTCGCATAGCGACCTCCCCGGGACGCGACTGCGGGTCGGTCTCGCCAGTGGCTCGGCGCGGTCCCGGCGGCCATTGCGTGGACCGCGCGTCCAAGCCCCCCGCATATCGGCAGGTTGACTGGTCAACATGCCCGGGGCCCAGCGACTGCATGACACCGAACAAGTCGAGTCGCTGACAGGTCGGCGACCGGGACCCGGCGTGTCTGGTAATACCCCCAGCCGGTTCAGGGGCGACCTGGCCAGGGTCTGTCCGCTTCGGGAACCTCCCTATGTCGTGGGGTCGCCTGAACTCAGCTCGCCAGCGCGAAGACGCGTTTGAGGAATTCAACGGCGCGTGGGGCACGTGGGGAGGGACGACATCGTCGGCGACCAGGCGAACGGTCGAGGCCCAGCCGGGCAGAAAAGCCAGCGCATCCTCCCCAATAGTGCGGGGGTCGAGATCCATCGTGCTCTTCGTCACGGGAATTCGGCCGGCGACACGCAGCTGGCGTCGGGCGCCGCGCGCGCCACCGCACCACCGTGCCCTCGCCGGGGCTCCACCACGGGCCGCAGCAGCAAGGCGGACACGCCGTACAGGAAGACCGCCACGAGGAAGGCCGCGCGCGGGGCGACGGCGTCGCCACCGAGCCGCGCGGCAATGTCCAGGACGAGCCCGCCGACCGCGGCCGCAAAGAGCCCCGCCGAACCCGTGGCCACATTGCTGAGGCCCATGTAGCGGCCGGCCGAGGCCCGCGGAATGATGTCCGTCATGAGGGCCCAGTCCACCGACAGGAACGTCCCATAGGCCATGCCGTATAGCCCGGCACCCAGGATGGCGACGGCCACGTGCGGGGCGAACGCCGCGATCGCGACGCCGGTGGCCCCGACCAGGCAGGCGAGGTAGATCACCGGCTTCCGCCCGATCCGATCGGAGAGCCGCGACGAGGGGACTACCGTGATGAGGCTTCCAACCAGAACGGCGGCTAGAAACGCGCCGTTGACGGCGCCGGCCCCGGACTCGTCGTACCCAAACACATTCTTCAGGTAGATCACCACGTACGCGAACAGGATCCCCCCGGCCGTCAGGAAGAACAACCGCGAGGCGACCAGCCACACGTAGGACCGCTCCCGCAGGATGTCCGTGCCCCAGGTCTCCCGGGCGATCTCGACCCAGGACTTGCCCCCGCGCGGCTTTGGCGCCTGCCCCTGGCCGACCCCGACGACTACGCTCGCCATGGTCACGAGTTCGACGACGGCCACAGCGACGATCGCCAGCGGCCGGTTCCCAACGAAGGCGGCGAGGCTAACTAGGGCGAAGCCCGTGAGGTTCCCGATGATCTGCATCATGCCGACCATCGAGCTCGCCATGCCGACCTGTGAGTCCGCGACGAGATCAGGTACATAGCCCTGGAACGGCCCGCGGGCGATGTTGGTCGAGAATTGCAGCAGGAGGACGAACGTCGCCAGCAACAGCAGCGTGTTCGACGTCGCGATCCCGAAGAGGAACACGAGGTCCAGCAGCGACCCAACGACGATAAACGGCTTGCGCCGGCCCCATCGCGACACGGCGTAGTCGCTGATCGCGCCGACCGTGGGCTGGACCAGGATCGCCATCACCGAAGCACCGAGGGTCACGAAGGCGGTCGCGGCGCCGAGAGGGACGTCCCCCCGGATGGTCGTGTAAGCGAGCTGGTACCCGATGTAGAGACCTACTGCACCGTCGATCGCCGTCAGGCCCAGCCAGTAGGCGGAGATGCGCGCCAGCTGGGTGAACGGCAGGAGGGCCGTCGGCCGCGCGCCGGCCTCGGCCGGGGAACTCGGAGCGTCGATATCTCCGGTGGGTCCGGCAGCCGTCGTCGGGGTGTCGTCCACGGCCGTCCTCCATCTCCCGGTCGGATACCGCCTGGTTCGGTCGGGGTCCCGACCAGCACTCGTCTCCCTGGGACGCACAGCACGGGCCGGTCTCGACAGTGGTTCGGCGAGGTCCCGGCGGCCAGTGGGTGGGCCGCGCGTCCTAGCTCCCCGTGTCTGGGCGGATTCTCTCACCCCGACACGTGGGCGACAGTCAGGTGGACGACCTGACCAGGGTCGGCGTCGCGTCAAACGGGGGGCGATGCTCACGGCGGCCCACGGCGAGGCTACTCGGCGCCCTCGCGACGACACGACAACTGGACACGCACGCTCGGCCTCCAAGCACGGTGATATTGGGCTTGCACGCCTGATCCTTCCAAGCTGAATGTTGCGGGGTTCGAGACCCGTCTCCCGCTCCAAACCCCTTGTCCCGCTCAGGGGGACACTCAACCCGGAGGCATCGCCTCCGTTCCTTGAGTGGCGCCCCAGGACCGGTCCGCACGGCGTCCCGCGCTCTAGCCTCGGGAGGCCATCCCGGCCAGCGATGCGATTCGGGCGGGCATGTTCGGGCCGCCGATACCCACGAACACCCGATCGACCCCCGCGGCCGAGAGCCGCCCGATGCGAACCTCGGGGTCGGCCGGCCATTGCATCATCGACCAATCCATGAAGACCGAAACGGCCGGGTGGGACGGGGCCGACTCGGCCAGGCGGTGGGCCATCTCGATGAGGGCCAGGTCCTCATAGATGTTGACCTCGTCGGCATAGCCGATCGCCTCGAGCATGGTCCGCTTGGACCCGCCTGCTCCCACGACCACCCGCGGTGCGACGGCCGGCGCGGGCGTGCAGATGGCGCCGGACAGGTCGACATGCTTGCCCTTGAAGGTCACGGGTTCGCCGGACCAGATCTTGCGCAGCGATGCCACCGTCTCGTCGAGCATGGCCAGCCTGTCCGCAGAACCGGGGAACGGCCGGCCCCAGGCCTCGAACGAAGCCGGCCAATCGCCGGCTCCGATGCCCAGTTCGAAGCGACCGCCGCTTGCGAGCGCCAGCATCGACGATTCCTTGGCGATCGTGCCCAGCTCGTAGTGAAGGGAGTTGATCACCATGGGCACCACACGGACATGCTCGGTGGTCGCCACTATCGCCCCCAGCGTCGCCCAGCCGGCGACGTAGCCCCACTCGGGTTGCTGCGAGTGATAGTGATCCCACAGACCGACGGCATCCAGGCCGGATTCGTCGGCGACTCGCGCGGCCTCGAGTACGAGCCCGATGTCCGGCACCGGACTCAACACCGCCCCTACCTTCACGCTTCCTCCTGTCCAGGACGCATCCCACCCGCGGCGATCGGCCTAGGGTCGCAATGTGCCGAAGAAGACCTGCCAGGCCAGCAGCGACTTCGCGATCAGGCTGAAGAGCATGTAGGCCCGCTCTCCGTACAGGTAATCCCGCCAGCGGCCGATCTTCCGGTACTGCAGGACCATGTTGACCGCGAAGACGTTGAAGAAGATGAGCAGCGTCACGAAGATCGCGATCACGAACCCCGGAATCGGGGCCGAGCCCGGCTCCGTCGCGGAGATCAGGAGCGTCACGAAGATCACGAGCCAGGGCACGGCGCCGGCGATGCAGCCGAAGACGTAGTGAAGCCATTGCGGCCGGTCGCGGCCTTCGTTGGCGATTTCCATGCTCCAGCCGAAGAGGATCATGGCCGCGTTGACGCCGAAGATGGCGATCAGCGTGCCGACCTCCTGGACGCCGGCAAGAGCGGCGATCACCACGATCATCACGCTGGAGCTGAACGAATACTCGATCCAGCGAATGGGGTTCTGGCCACGCGCCAGATGGCTCTCGTACCAACCGCGAACGGGGAAGGCCATCGCGAAATGGGCCGCGGCGCTCAGAAAGAGGAACAGCGCAACCGTCGGACCCAGCGGCAGCTCCCAGATGGCGCGCTGGGCCGTGACCAGATGCCGCGTGGCCTCGTCGTACCGCAGGTAGGTGCCCACGACAGGTGAGGTAACCACGGGGCTCTTCGCGAAGGAGATCGCCAGGATCGCGAGCCCCTGGACGAGGTGGAGCACCGACAGCGTCGCGTTCCAGCGGAAGAGATTCGTTGCGCGGTCTCGCGGGATTCCATCCGACCGTGACATTCGACCCCCGATTTGGCTGGCTGGCGTTGATGGCAGGACAGCATGATGGCGCCGGGCGGGCCGGAGGTCCAGGGAGTGTGAGGACGCCGTGGCGTGTCCTCGCGGGCGGGCGCCTCGCCGGAGGCGCGAATCGGCCCCCCGGAGCAGTTATCCAGGGGGCCGGTGACGAACGCTGGACGGCCGAAGATCGCGGTCGAACGGGCCTCTCGCTACGGGGGCCCGGCTTCGGAATGGCGACCTACCGGACCGTGATCGACAGCTTGTACGTCCACTCGCCCTCGGTGCCGCCGGCCCAGGGCTGGCTGTAGCGGACGGATACGGTCGTCGTGCCGGCCGCGACCGCTCGGAACGTCAGAACCTCACCGCCGGCCGCGCCCACGACCGCGAGCGACGCGTCGCCCGGCGCCCGGTAGGAGCGATCGGCCAGCCGGACTACGTTCGCGTCGCCGATCTGCGGCTCCGCCCAGGCAAAGCCGGTCGAAGGGTTCGAACAGAGGACCACATTGAAATCGCTGCCGGACGCGATCTCGCCCGTCTGCTCGATCGCTCGGGTGGACTGGAACTGGTCGCACGTGCCGCCGAGGGGTTCGGCCGCCCGCGTCGCGGAGCAGGCCGCGAGAGCCGATGCGCACAGGAGCGTTGCCAGGAACAACCGTAGTGCCATTCGTGCCGCCTCCAGAGGGTGGCAGCCGGGACCGATCGTGCGGTCGGGACGCGCCGACCACCGGGTTGATGGGTTTTGCTGGAGCCCAGACGATCCGCGCCCCTCCGCGGTTCCCGAGCTACGCTGCCGATCGGCAAATCGCCGCCGCCCTCAACCGCCTACGATGTCGTCGTGCGCGCCATCGTCTTCGACTGGAACGGGACCCTGGTGGACTCCATGGCGGCCATCCGGGAGACTGAAGCCGCGATCTGCCGCGAGATGGGCCTGCCGTTCGACGACGCCATCTTCAAGCGCAGCTTCTCACCCAACCAGCTGATCATGTACCGCCAGTTGGGTGTGCCGGAGGAACGAAACGCGGACGCAGGGCGGATCTGGGCGGAGACCTTCCGGCAGGATCTGGTGCCGCTGTTTCCCGGCATCAAGGATGCCCTGGCTCGCCTGGCGGCGGCGGGCTATGTGCTCGGGTTGGTCAGCGGCGGCGACAGGGCCGAAGTCGAGCCCCAGCTGACGCGGCTCGGCATCGCGAGCCTGGTTCGGGCCGGCGTGTATGCCGACGACACCTCGGCGGGCAAGCCCGATCCGCAACCGCTTCTGCTGGCCCTGGAGCGAGCGGGAGCGCCCGGCCCTGACGATGGCCTCTACGTCGGCGACTCGCTCGACGACATGCGCATGGCTGCCGCCGCGGGAGTCCGGGGCGTGGGCCTACTATCGGAAGTCGCCTCGGCCGAGGATCTGATGGCGGCCGGTGCGGCCGAGGTGGCGGGCTCCGTCGTGGAATGGACTGACCGGTTCCTCGCACAGTCTGAACGGAGGACCTGAGGCATGGATCTCGATGCGGCCATCGCCGGGCGTCGCTCGACCCGCGACTTCACCGGCGAGGAGGTGGATGAGCCGACAATCCACCGATTGATCGACGCCGCCGTGAGCGCCCCGAACGCGAGCAATGCCCAGCCCTGGACCTTCACGGTGGTACGGGATCAAGCAGTCCTCGATCAGATCTCCCGGAGCGCGAAATCCTGGCTGCTGTCGAACCTGCCCGAGGGCCTCCAGTCCGACAGGTACCGCACCCGTCTGGCCGATCCGGCATTCCACATCTTCTACCACGCCCCGGCCATGATCTTGATCTCGGGGATCGCACCCGTTTCCTGGGTTGTCGAAGACTGCGCTCTGGCCGCCGAGAACATGATGCTCACCGCCTATGCCGCCGGGCTGGGCACGTGCTGGATAGGCTTCGCCCAGGGCTACCTCAACACCGCCGAGGGCAAGAGGGCGCTGGGACTCGCTGAAGCCTCCGTCCCTGTTGCGCCGATCGTCGTCGGTCATCCTGTGGCACCCCCGGCGTCGGTCGCCAGGCAGCAGCCGCAGATCCGCTGGGTGGGTTGAGCCGCATCCCGACTACGCCCGCTGTTCTTCTTCGAGGTGTCCGATGATTCTGGTCGCCGGGGAGGCGCTGGTCGATCTCGTTCCTGCTTCGTGCGGCGGCGAGCCGGGCTACCTCGCCAGAGGCGGCGGGTCGCCGTACAACGTGGCCATCGGCCTGGGTCGCCTGGACGTGCGGGTGGGCTTCCTGGGGCGCGTGTCGCACGATCACCTAGGGCGGATGCTGCGCGATCGCCTCATCGCCAGCAACGTGGACACGACCTATCTCAGCGAAGGGCCGGAGCCGACGACCCTTGCCGTTGTGCACCTGCCGCCCGGAGAGGAACCTCAGTTCGCGTTCTACGGGGACGGGACCGCCGACAGAACTTTCCATCCGGACGATCTTCCGGCCGCTTTCCCGGATGCCGTCGAGGCCATGCACTTTGGCTCGATCTCGCTCGTCCGCGAACCCGGCGCGTCGACGTTCGAGAGTTGCATGAGACGGGAGCACGATCGTGGGCGGCTGATCAGCCTCGACCCGAATGTCCGACCGAGCCTGATCGACGATCCGGATGCCTATCGCCGCCGGCTGGAAGGCTGGTTGTCGACAACGGATATCGTCAAGGTCAGCCGCGCGGATCTGGCCTGGTTGTATCCCGAAGAGACGGCCGAGAGCGTCGCGCGGTGCTGGCTGGCGTTGGGTCCGGCTCTGGTCGTGGTGTCGATGGGCAGTGATGGCGCCACGGCCTACGGCTCGATTGCGACGGCCTCCGCTCCGGCCTTTCCAGTCGAAGTCGCGGACACCGTCGGCGGCGGTGACGGGTTCACCGCCGGCCTGCTGGCCCGGCTGTACGACATGAAGCTGCTCGACCGGGAGGCTCTGTCGACTCTGTCACCTTCGGCAATGACGGGCTGTCTGGAGCAGGCGAACCGCGTCGCCGCGCTGACCTGCCGCCGATCCGGAGCGGAGCCGCCCACCAGGGCCGAGCTGGAGAGTCACCGGGCAGGCTGAGACGCCGCGCCCGCCGCTTCACGTGACCGTAGGTCAGGCGATGACTCCGGCGCGGTCCCGGTAGCCGCCCTTGCGCCAGGTTCCATCGAGCATGTCGCCCATGATCGAGTTCAGCAGATCGGCCAGCTCGGGGTCGAGTATGTGCAGGTCACAGGCGAGCAGGTCGAGGTTGGGGTTCTCGCGGTTCAGGTGCTTCCGCAAGACGGACAGCATCAACGTGGCACGCTCCGACCAGGCCGGATTGGACGGGTCCGGCTGCCAGGTTGGCCCGTCGCCATTGCCCGCGGCCCAGCCCCGGGCCAGCGTCGCGAGGGCTTCGCTCTGGTCGTAGGCCGACCAGCCGCGCATGGGAATCACCAGCGCGGTCGGGCCGCGAGTCTCGTTGAGCTTCGCCGCGATCTCGAGAGAGATCTGCTCCACCTCCTCCAGCGTCGGCGAGATGATGGTCACCGAGTCGTTGTGCTGGTAGGGCAAACCGCTGCCTCTGTACGACTTCCGCCGGCCGGTGCGCAATTCGTCGAGATAGCGTGGGGCAACGGAGTGCAGCGGGCCAAGGGCAGCCTGGTCGAGCCCGCCGGGCGCCACCACTTGGGGAATCCCCATGTCCGAGGCGGCGGTCAACCGCTGTCCTTCCCAGGTCTTGGGATTCCCGTAGACGCTGCCGAACAGATTGTTCATCAGCTCGGCGGGCGTGATGTCCATGATCGCGGTGATCAGGCCCGATCTGATGAGGTCTTCCATGGTTGCGCCGGGACCGACGGCGTGAAAGACGCTCGCGTCCCAGCCGCGCTTCTCCATGAACTCGGTACACCGGAGAACGGTCGGCGTGGTGCTGCCGTAGGAGGTGATTGCCGCAAGTGGTCGCGAACCCGGCGGGAACTCGGGCACGCGGGCCATCGCGACCACGGCCGCGGCGGCGTTGGCGACTGCTTTGCGTGTGACGGCGTTTATTCCCTGCTCGGCCGTCGGATTGACGATGAATATGTCCTTGTTGCCGAGCCACATGCTCACGTCGCTGGACGCCATATCGGTGAGCATCACTTTGGGCACACCGAAGGGCAGCGCCCGCATCACTCGGGTGGCCGTCGTGGTACCCACAGAACCTGCCCAGGAGATGATGCCGTCGCACCTGCCGGCGGAATGGAGCTCCAGGATTTTGGCCGCCCCGGCCCGACCGACCATCTCGATCGCCGCCGCTCGCGGGGCCGAAAAGACGTCCTGGATGCGAGTGCCCGTCGATGCCAGGACTTCTCCGAGGGACACGTCGGCCCAGTCGACGGCGGCGCCGAGTCCGATGTCCATGATGATCGGGATTCCGCCCTGCTCCGTGACCTGCTCGGCGAGGTACTTGATCTCCGCGCTCTTCGTATTGCACATGCCTGTGCAGACGATCGTCGGTTTGTCCATTCTTCGGTCGAGTCTCGATACTCAGCGGGCTTGTTTTCGGCGCTTCCGCCCGGGTAGATGCGATATCTGCCTGGTCGGGCGGGTTCATTGGGATGATGCGCCTCCCGCGGCCGTCCCGGGTTGTGTCGGCGCAAGGCCGGATTTCAGGCAGACCCGGGTCCGAGGGATAGACTTCCACCGTGCACTACCGCATGTTCTCCCTGTCACATTCTCCTGACGTTGTGGTGTGTCCTGTGCTCGCAGGTTACGACGGTCTTGTTGGAGCGTCACGATGAGGGAGCTCGTCGAGACCCTCGCGACCTGGCGACAAGGGGGTGCTCAGATCGGCAGGGCGGTCGTCGTTCGGACGTTCGGTTCCGCGCCGCGTCTCGAAGGTGCCGTGATGCTCGGAACGGCGGACGGCCGCATCGCGGGCTCGGTGAGCGGCGGTTGCGTGGAAGGGGCAGCTTTCGAGGAGGTCCTGAGGGCCCAGAGAACGGGTCGTTCCCGCGTCGTGCGCTATGGCATCACCGACGAGCAGGCCTGGGACGTCGGCCTGGCCTGTGGCGGGGTGGTCGACGTCCTCGTGGAGCCTGCGGTGAGCGAGGCGGCCGAGCTGGCAGCGCGCATGACGGCGGGCATCGGGCCGAGAGCGGGCCGGGCCGTGATCACACCGCTTCCCCAGGATTCGCCCGGACCGGAACCAGGGCTGCACCGGACCGGAGATGGCGAGCCACCGGCGCGACCCTTCGTGGTCTGGCAGGACGGGAGGCTCGAAGGCTCGCTCGGCGATCCGTCCTTTGACGCCGAGCTGGTTCGGCTGGCTCTCGGATCGCTGGCGAGCGGGACCTCGCGGATCGTCGAGCTGGCCGGGCGATCTCTGTTCATCGAGTCATTCGCCGTGCAGCCGAGGCTGGTGATCGTAGGCGCGGCGCAGATCGCGATCACGCTCGTATCGATCGCCCGGGCGCTCGGGTACGAGACGATCGTGGTCGACGCCCGCTCGGCGTTTGCCACTCGCGAGCGCTTTCCGGACGCGGATCAGGTCCTGGTTGGCTGGCCCGACGAGGTGGCGGAGGCCATCGACCTGGGCCCATCGGATGCGGTTGTGGTCCTGTCCCACGACGCCAGGTTCGACGAACCGGCGATCGTGACGGCCCTCGACCGTGGCTGCCGGTACGTTGGCGCGATAGGAGCTCGTTCGAGGGTCGCCGCGAGGCGGGAACGCCTCGTCGCCGCGGGTGCGAGCCCGGAAGCGCTGGAGCGGCTTCGGAGCCCCATCGGCCTGGATCTGGGTGGACGCGGGCCGGCGGAGATCGCCCTGGCGATCATGTCCGAGATAATCGCGCTCCGACATGGGGGTTCCGGGCAGGCGCTGCGAGACCGAGCCCGATCGCGGGCCGATGGGACGGAGCGGCCGCCCTCCGCTGCGCCTCGCTCGGGCAGCTGATGCAGAACGCAGGCAGAGTGGCCGCGGTCGTGCTCGCGGCCGGGGCCTCGTCGCGGTTCGGGCGGCCGAAGGCGCTCGCGCAGCTATGGGGCCGGCCTTTGCTCCAGCACACGCTGGACGCCGTCCAGGCCGCCGGCCCAGCCGAGGTCGTTGTCGTTCTCGGCGGCGACGCGGATGAGATCCGGCATGCGCTCGAGTGGCATTCGGAGAGCGTCGTGCGCAACCCAAGCCCGGACGACGGACTCTCAAGCTCTCTCCGGATCGGACTCGCGAGCTTGGGCTCGGCGAGCGAAGCCGCGCTGATATTCCTCGGCGACCAGCCCACCGTGCAAGCGGGCGCGGTGGCCAGCTTGCTGGCCGTTTTCGTAACCCCGACCCGGCCGATCGCGATGCCTTTGTATGCGAACGGTGGCGGGCCCAATCCGCTCCTCATTCATCGCTCGGCGTGGCCGCTTGCACTTGAAGCAAGAGGGGATAGGGGATTGGGACCGGTCTTGCGGGAGCATCCAGATTTGATCACGGAGGTACACGTGGCCGGTTCCAACCCCGACGTCGACACGCCCGATGACCTGGCGCGCCTCGAGGCTTCACGACCCGACGCAGCCGCCACGGAGGAGACGTCTCGATGAAGCCCTCGATCCAGCTCAGCTCCCTTGCGAACTTCCGCGACGTGGGCGGCCATGTGACTCGGGATGGCCTGCGCGTGCGGACGGGGATCCTCTATCGCTCGGGAGCGCTCGACGGCCTCGAACCGGCAGATGCCGAGGCGCTGGAGGGCCTGGGCATCCGGACGATCTATGACCTGCGCACTCGGGCCGAGTGGGACCAGCGCCCGGATCGTCTGCCGAACGGAGCCAGGCATGTCGGGCTGGACGTGCTCGACGGCCTCCGGCACGGTACGCCGACCAGGATCATGGCCCTCATGGCGGATCCCGCCGCCGCGCGCGAGCACCTCGGCGACGGCAAGGGCGCCGAGATGTTCTTCGGCCAGTATCGAGGGTTCGTGGCTCTCGAGGCCGCTCGCCGCGCCTATGGCCGCGTCTTCGCCGACCTTACCGACGCCGCCTGCCGGCCGGCCTTGATCCATTGCATGGGTGGCAAAGATCGAACTGGCTGGGCGGCCGCTTCGTTACTGCTGCTGCTCGACGTGTCGGACGGCGACGTCCTGGAAGACTACCTGGCCAGCAACACATACCTGGGGCCAGGGTTCCAGCAGTTCTTCGACGACTTCGAAGCGCGGGGCGGCGAGCCAAACCTCCTGAGCCAGTTCTTCTGGGTCCGCCCGGACTACCTCGAGGTCGCGCTCGACGAGGTCAAGAGGATCTACGGGTCGATCGAGAGCTATTTCGCGAACGGCCTCCGTCTGGGGGACGCAGGCGTCGCGGCGTTGCGGCAGACGTTCCTCGAGTAGCGAGGGTGGATGCCTCGCGATCCCGGCCCGACCTACTGGCGAGGCGTCGCGACCGCCGCCTTCTGTTCGATCAGACCCAGCAGCGACTGCCACGCCTTGATGAAGGCGTCGACGCCCTGGACCTGGAGCCGACCGGCGTACTCGTCGAGGTCCACGCCGGCGGTCTTGTAGCGCGCCAGAACGGCGTCGTTCTGCGGGTCGGCGCCGGGCGCGAGAGTCCCGGGGACATTGCCGTGATCCGCGAAGGCGAGCAGCGTCTCCTCGGGCATCGTGTTCACTGTGAACGGCGCGGCCAGCGCCTCGATGTAGTACACGTCCGAGGCGCTCGGGTCCTTGGTGCCGGTGCTGGCCCAGAGGAGTCGCTGTGGCCGCCCGCCCTCATTGAGGAGGCGCTGCCAGCGGTCACCGTCGAGCAGCTCCCGGTACGCGGCGAAGGTCTGGCGAGCCGTTGCCAGGCCGAGTCCCAGGCGCAGATCGGCCGGCAGGCCGGCCGGCAAGCCCGCGTCCCAGCGGCTGACGAAAACGGAGGCGACCGAGGCAATGTTCGGGTCGAGTCCGGCTTCCACGCGCCGCTCGATTGCCCTGGTATAGGCCTCGGCGGCGGCAAGGTACTGGTCGGCCGAGAAGAGCAGCGTGACGTTGACCGGGACGCCGGAGAAAACCGCCTCCTCGATGGCCCAGAGGCCTTCGGCGGTACCGGGGATCTTGATGAACAGATTCGGCCGGCCGGCCATGGCATGCAACCGGCGCGCTTCGCTCAGGGTGTGCTCGGCGTCATGGGCCAGGAGCGGGGAGACTTCCAGGGAGACGAAGCCGTCGACGCCGCCGGTCCGCCGGTAGATCGGCAGGAACATGTCCGCCGCCTGGCAGAGATCCTCGAGCGCGAGCTCGAAGAAGGTGGTCTGGCCGTCCGCGCCGGCTGCGCGGAGCCGCTCGATCGGCTCGTCGTAGGCGGAAGAACCGCCGATGGCCTTGTTGTAGATGGACGGATTCGACGTCAGCCCGGTCACGCTCAGCTCGTTGATGTAGCGCTCGAGCGTCCCGCTCGTCAGGAGATCGCGCGTGACGTTGTCGAGCCAGAGGCTCTGGCCGATCCGGTTGAGCTGTCGGGTGGGGTTCATCGTTTCTCCGTTGGCTTTGTTCAAGTGTTCAGCATCTCGCCGCGAAAGGCCGCGGCGTCTTCGAGCCGGCGACGCACAGCGTTGAGGAACCGCGCCGCCAGCTCGCCGTCGACGATCCGATGGTCGGCCGTCAGGGTCAGCTTCATGATCTGCCGGATCCCGATGCCGTCCGAGACCGCGACCGGCGTCGGCACGACACTGGAGACCGCAAGTATCGCCGACTCGCCGGGATTGATGATCGCGCAGAACTCATCGACGCCGAACATTCCAAGATTCGAGATCGTGAACGTGCTGCCGGTGATGTCGTCAGGCCCGAGCCGGCCGTTGCGAGCCGCCTCGACCAGTTCCGCCGCCCGAACGTGGATGCCGGTCAGGGACAGGTGGTTGGCGTCGCGGATCACGGGCACAACCAGCCCCTCGGGCAGAGACACGGCCAGGCCCATGTGAACCCGTCGACGCTGCCAGACCGTTTCGCCGTCCGTGCGCGAATTGACCATCGGCAACTCGACCAGGCTCTGGGCCGTCGCGGCGATCACGAAGTCCGTCACCGTCACCGGCGAACCGGCGCTCTTGAGCTCCGCCCGGAGGGCGAGCGATCGGGTCATGTCCACGGCCACGGTGACCGTGAACTGGGGCACCGTGGTGGCACTCAAGGTGAGTCTGTCGGCTATGACTCGACGCATCCGAGTCATGGGCCTCGGCGCGTCTTCTTCGCCTTCGGCGCCGTTCCCGGGCGCCTGGTCCGCCGGCAAATCGACACGCGAGATCGCAGGCGCAGGAACCGGCGCCATCCTCGTGGCCGCCTCGAGCGCGTTTCTGACGTCTCGCTCCGTAATCCGCCCTTCGGGCCCGGTTCCCTGCATCGTCCGCGGATCTATCCCGGACGCGGCGGCGAGCCGGCTGGCTCTGGGGCTGATGCGGAGGCGGTCACTCGCGTGGGACGGTCCGAGAAGTGGAGGAAATGTGGTCGCCGACTCGGTGGGAGCGGACGCCATCGCGGCCGCGAGGCGTGCGGGCACGGGAACGTCAGGTACGACTTCCCCGTCCTCGCCGACGTATGCGCACAGCGAATTGACCGGTACGGTCTCGCCTTCGCCGACGTAGCGCTTCAGGAGCACGCCGTCGTCGAACGATTCGACGTCCATGTTCGTCTTGTCGGTCTCGATCTCGAAGAGGACGTCGCCTTTCCTGACCGGATCGCCCTCGCGTTTGAGCCACGCGACCAGGGTGCACTCTTCGGTCATCTGGCCGGGCTTTGGCATCAGGATCGGATGTGCCATCGTGTCCCTCGGGAGTGGGCGGCCGGCGGCTAGAGGAGTGCCGACACTGCCGCGAATATGTCGCCGGCGTTGGGCAGGAAAGCCTTCTCGAGCGCCTCGGCCTGCGGCGAGATGCCGTTGGCGGCACCTATGCGGCCAATCGGTGCGTCGAGGTAGTCGAAAGCTTCGGACTGGATGCGGGCAACGATCTCGTTGACGAAACTGCCGATCAGGACCGCCTGGCTCGCGACGACGCATCGACCGGTCTTGCGAACGGAGGCCAGGACGGTTTCCATGTCGAGCGGAACGAGGCTGCGAAGGTCGATGACCTCGGTCTCGACGCGGCGCTCGGACTTGAGCCGGGCGGCAGCGGCAAGCGCGTCGAGCACCGCCGGGCCCCAGGCTACGATCGTCGCGTCGGTGCCGTCTCGGACCACCCTGGCCACCCCCAGCGCTTCGACGTGGTCGCCTTCGGGAACGATGCCCTTGGTGCCGTAGAGGCCCTGGCTCTCGACGAAGAGGACCGGGTTGTTAGTCCGGATCGCGGCTTTGAGGAGCCCTTTGGCGTCCGCGGGGGTTGCCGGGTACACGACGTAGAGTCCGGGTATGTGGGTGAAAACGCTCTCCAGCGACTGCGAATGCTGGCCGCCGTAGCCCTTACCCGCTCCAACGGAGGCTCTGATGACCAGCGGAACCTCGGTCTGGGCCCCACTCATGTAGTGCCACTTGCCCGCCTGGTTCGCGATCTGGTCGGAAGCCATCAGGGCGAAGTCCATGTACATGAGTTCGACTACCGGGCGGAGACCAGCCATCGACGCGCCGACCGCGGTGCCGCATATGCAAGCCTCCGAGATCGGCGTGTTGAAAACCCGCTCGCGCCCGAACGCCTCAACCAGGCCCTTGGTCAGCTTGAACGCGCCGCCATATTCCGCCACATCCTCGCCGTAGACGATCACGCGGCGGTCCCGCAACATCTCCTCGACCAGGGCCTCGCGGAGGGCATCCTTGTAGGAGATCGCTCCATCGACGCGCCTGGCGACGGGCGGCTCGGCCACGGTGGCGACGACGCTGTCGGCGTCCGGGACGACATCCGCGGAGGTGTCGGTGTAGAGATGCTCGAGGAGGTCGGCCGGCTTCGGGTCAGTGGCGTGTGAGGCTCGGACGGCCGCACGCGCATTCCGCTCGCGAGCCCGCGACTCCACGCCGGCGATGGTGTCCCGGTCGGCGATGCCGGCTTCGATCAGCTGGCCCTTGAGCCTCTCGATCGGATCCACGGCGCGCCAGGCCGCTTCTTCATCACGCGTCCGATACTCGTTCCTCGGATCCGAGAGCGAGTGCCCGTAGTAGCGGTACGTGCTCGCCTCGACAAGAACAGGACCGCGGCCTTCGCGGCAGAGCGCCGCGGCGCGGCCGATGGCGTCCCGTACGGCCAGGACGTCCATCCCGTTGACGACCTCGGCGTGCATGTTGTTCGTGGCGAACCCCGCGGCCCGCCGGGCTAGATGCGCGACGCCCATGACCTCATCGTCGGTTCGATGGGTCATTCCGTAGTGGTTGTTGACGATCAGGTAGATCACGGGCAGGCCCGCGGCCCGATCACCTGCGAGGCCGTTCGTCCACTGGGCCTGAGATGCCCAGTTGAGCGACTCCAGGACGACGCCGTTGGCATAGGCACCATCGCCGGCAAAGCAGCACACGACTCGATCTGAGCCGCCGTATCGGAGGGCCATCGCGGCACCCGTGGCGATCGGGACGCTGCCACCGACTATCGCGTTGGCGCCCAGGTGCCCGGTCGAGAAATCGCCGATGTGCATTCCGCCACCGCGCCCGCGGCAGTAGCCCTCCTCCTTGCCAAAGAGCTCGGCGACGACTCGGTAGACGTGCTCCTCGAGCGCATCGTCGAGGAGCGCATCGTGCGCTTTGGCGGTAGACCAGGGAACGCGGGCCCGGAGGCCTTCGTCGGACATCGCTCGGATCGCGGCGAAGCCCTTGGCCACCGCGTCCCCGTGGCCGCGATGGGAGCTCGTGACATGGTCGTCCGAACGTAGCGCAGCGCAGGCGCCGACGGACGTCGCCTCCTGGCCGATCGAGACGTGGGTCGGTCCACGGTAGTCGTAGGCCGGGAGCGCGTCGTATCCGCCGGAGCGAAGTCTGACGATCATCTCTTCGAGCTCGCGGACGGCGAGCATGTCGTCCAGCAGGTCCAGGGCCTGGGTTCTCGTGAGGTTGCCCACCGCGAGCTCCGAGGTCAGATCGCCATCGAACACGAAGCCTCGAATCGATCCGAGCTCCTCGGCGAAGGGAGTGAAGTCGGGTCGACTGTCGCTCAAGTGGACGAGCTCCGTGGCCATTCTCCTCACCTCTAGGTGGATTCGATTGCCTTTGGACGTATGCGTTCAGGCGGCGAGAAGAGCCCTGGCGGCTTGCTCGTCGGTGATGAGACGATGAACCAGGCCGCTGCGGAGGACCGCGTGGATGGCCTGGGCTTTGGCCTCGCCGCCGGCGATGGCCACGACTTCGGGAACTGCCCGCAGCTGCTCGGAGCTGATGGCGATGAAGCGGCCGGGCAGGCCGACCACCCGGAGCTCTCGGCCGTCGGAGGAGAGAATCGTCGAACAGACGTCGGCCACCGCCCCGGCCGCGTCCAGCTCGGCCGCGAGATCGTCGGGAAGGGCCGCTCGGAGAGTCGAGCCACTGGTCGTCCAGGCCCCAATGCCAACGACGGCCATGGTCAGCCGATCGAACATGGCCACGGTCCGGTCGACATGGGGGTCGCGCCGCAGCGCATCGGCCATGGCTGGCGAGTCCACGAGAATCGGCAGGTGCAGCGGATACACCGGACCGCCGGCGCACTCCGCCACCCGCCTGACCAGCTCCATCGAATTGACGTTCAGCTCCAGGGTTGGGACGTTCCCGACAATCTGGACGACCGAGCAGCCGGGCAGGGAAGTCAGATGGTCGACCATGGAATGCAGCGTCCGACCCCAAGAAATCCCCAGGACGTCGGTACTGTCCAGGGCCGCTGTCATCAGCTCGGCGCAGGCCCGGCCAAGCTGGCCGCGTCGCAACTCGTCCGAACCCTCGACGTGGCGGAGCACGACGGCATCGCGCAAGCCGTAGCGTGCGGCGAGCAGGCTCGCCAGCTCCACGTCGTATTCGGGAGGGATCCGGATCTCGATCCTGACGATGCCGTCGCGACGAGCCGCCTCGAGCAGCCGCGCAACCCTGAAGCGGGACATCCCGAGCTCGGCCGCGATCTCGCTCTTGCTGGCCCCCTCCAGGAAGTAGCGGCGGGCGGCCATCACGGTGACGGCGCTGCCGAGCCGTGGATGGGTGGTGTCCGAGTCGGCCAACGGGCTCTTCTGCTCCTGGGTAGCTGTCGGCCGAAACCGTCGGTGCGGCGGGGCTGGCGGCCCTGGGCAGATCGTACCAGCCTACCATTTGAGCGGCAAGCGCTCAAATGAGCGTTTTGGTGGCCCCCGGCCGCGGGGCACCCGCGGCG
>DAHXON010000013.1:0-24869 GCA_027364875.1 Chloroflexota bacterium | reverse complement strand
ACCGGAGGTTTGCTCAGGGCAGGATGATGATCTTGATCGCTCCGGCCTTCGGGTCCCGGTAGGTCGCCAGGGCTTCTTCGTACTGGGTGAGCACCAGGCGGTGGGTGACCATCTCCGAGGCCCTCATACGGCCCTGCTCGACCAGCGGCATCACGCGGCGCATCTCACCCGCCGAAGCCCGGCAGCCAACCAGCTCCAGCTCGTCAAGGACGAGCCTCTGCATAGCGATCTCGACGCCAAGTGTCGGGATCCCGACTGCAGCACATCGACCGCCGCGCCGGAGCATGCCAAGAGCCCATTGGACTGTGGCAGGCACGCCGGCCGCCTCGAGGACAACGTCCGCTCCGAGACCGCCCGTAAGATCACGAACCGTCTTGACCGGGTCGGACGCCGCCGGATCAACTGTCTCGAAACCGAGAGCCGCGGCCTTGGCTCGGCGCGCCTCGGTGGGCTCGATCACTATCACTCGCGACGCCCCGCGGATGAGTGCCGCGTCGCCGGACAGCAATCCGATCGCGCCGCCGCCCGTGATCGCGACGACGTCGCCCGGGGCCACTCCGCCACGATTGGCCACGTGGAGGGCGATCGAGGCCGGGTCGATGATCGCTCCGAGCTCGAAGCTGATCCCGTCGGGGAGCTTGAACACGGTCTTGACGCCCTGGACGACATACGTGGCGTCGGCGCCCTGGTAGTTGTGACCGTACTGCTTGTGCAGACCGGGCTTGCCGTAGTTCTCGCACAGGTTGTAGTGGCCTTCGACGCATTTCTGGCAGAAGCCGCAGGCATCGTGGGACGTGCCGGCGACGCGATCGCCGATCTTCCAGCCGTACAGGTCGGACCCGGGGCCCAGGGCGACGATCTCACCGGCCCACTCGTGGCCGGGGATGAACGGGAAGCTGGTGGGCCAGAAGCCCGGGTAGTCGCCCCGCACCAGATGGACGTCGGTGCCGCAGATCGACACGGCTCGAACTCGCGCGAGCACTTCGTTGGGGCCCGGGACCGGAGTCGGAACCTCCTGGATCTGGACACGGCCGGGTTCGAGGACGACCAGGGCTTGCATGGTCGGGGACACGTCGGTCACGGAATCTTCTCCTCAGATGACTGCTAGGGGGTCGACCATCGACCCTGTGGCGCCCCGGATCTTGAGTGGGAGAGCCACGAACAGGAACTCGTAGACCCGGTCCCGAGCCAGCTCTTCGAGGTCCAGGCTCTCCATCAGATAGATGCCGTTCTCGATGAGCAGGAGCGTGTGAACTGGCTGCGGGTTGCCGGTCGGCCCCGGATCGGGAGCCGGCTGGACCTCGTAGGTCTCCGTGTCGGTGCCGCTGGCGACCACGCCGCGATCCAACAACCATTCCGCGGCCGAGATGTCGGGCCCGGCCGTCTTGTTGGCAGCCATCTTCTCGGCATCCGGCCAGAGGCTCATGTAGCCGGTCCGGATCAGCACGACATCCCACGGCTCGAGCGTCACCCCCTCTGCCGCGCAGATGGCTTGCAGCTCGTCGGCGCCGACCGGCGAGCCGGCCGGCAGGTACTGGACGCCGCGATGGGCGGCCACGTCCAGGAGGACGCCTCGGGTGAAGAACGGCGGCAGCTTCGAGGCATCGCCGTGGAGTGGCCCAAAGTCGGAAAGATGCTCGTCCGGACGCCCGCCGCCGTACCAGTGCATGTCGTCGCCGACGGTCATGTGAGCGAGCGCGTCGATGTGGGCACCGGAGTGCGAGGTGGCCATGATGTACTCGGCCATGTAGCCCAGTCCCGCGTCGTTGATCGGACCCCAGGGCTTCGCGCCGGTGACGCGTATGCCCCGCGGCGTTCTGTAGTTGAGGACCTGGAACGGCGGATGACCCGGAAAGAGGGGCATGCCCGGATAGCGCGTGGCCGCAAGCGAATAGCTCCTGCCTTCGCGGACCAGCCGGGCAGCCTTGACGAGTTGCTCGGCGGGCAAGTGCCCGACGGGCCCGAGTTCCGTGGCTGCAGTCATCGCATGCCCTCCCCTAGACTTCTTTTCCGTCGCGTTCCTGAAGCGCTCGCCAGACTCGCTCGGGGGTAAGCGGCAGGTCGCGGATGACCGCGCCGCTGGCCTCTCGAACAGCCGCCGCGACCGCCGGTGCCACGCACAGCAGAGCGCCTTCACTCATGCCTTTCGAGCCGTACGGACCGGGACCGTCCCCGTTCTCGACGAGATCGCTCTCCATCTCGAGCGGCAGGTCCATGCTGGTTGGGATCCGGTAGTCGATGGCTCCGAGGTTTCGGACCCGGCCTTTGTCGTCGAAGATGTAGTGCTCCATCAGGGTGTGGCCGAGGCCCTGGATGGCCGCACCCTCGTCCTGCATGCGGACCTGGAGCGGGTTCAGAGCCTTTCCAACGTCCGACACAGCGACGTGGCGAACGATCGTTATGTCGCCGGTTCCCTCGTCCACCGTGGCTTCGACCGCCGTGCAGTTGAACTCGAAGAACGCGGCGCTGCCCTGCAGGGGGTGATCGGGCTCGGCATCCTTGCGGCTCTCGCCGTTGCCGATGAGCTCGCCTCCCATCCGGCCTAGGCCGGCCTTCAGAACCTGGATAACGGTCAGCTCCTGATCCGGTAGCCGGACGATCCCGTTCTCGACGACGATCTGGTCCTCGGGCACGCTGTGGAGCTCGGATGCCATGCGGCGGAGCTGCTCCTGGATGGATCGGCAGGCTCGCAGGATGGCGTTGCCCATGAGCACGGTGGAGCGGCTCGCGGAGGTCTGCTGATCGTACGGGACGAGGGCCGTGTCGCCCATGACCACGGTCACCCAGTCGAGTGGGGCGCCCAGTTCCTGGGCGGCAATCTGGGCGAAGATCGTCCGCGCGCCCTGGCCCATATCGGATGTGCCTGCGTAGACGAGGACGCTGCCGTCGGCCAGCAGCCGGACGGTCGAGTAGGAATGGCCCGTCGTGGGACCCGATTTGATGCCCACTGCCAGCCCCCGGCCGTGGCCGGCGGGCAGGGGCTGGCCCCAGCCGATCATCTCGGCGGCGCGGCGGACCGTTTGCTGCCAATCACCGTCGCACGCGGTGTCGAACGGAATGAAGGCGTCGCCCTTGCGAGCGAGGTTCCGGAGTCTGAGCTCGAGGCGATCCAGTCCGACCGCTCTCGCGGCCTCGTCGAGATTGGATTCCACCGCCCAGTTGACCTGAGGGTTGCCGAAGCCGCGGAAAGCGGTCGAGGGCAGCGTGTGCGAGAGGACACTGCGTGCAACGATGCGGACGGCGGGCACGTTGTAGGGGCCGGCCCCTGGATAGCTGCCTTTGCTCACGACCCGGTCGGCGATGTCCGCATAGGCCCCGATGAGGTAGTCCGCCTCGATGTCCTGGAAGGCGATCTTGCCGTCCGCGCGAACTCCCGTCCGAACGTGCACCTCGCAGGCCGCCCGCCGGGCGGCCTGGAAGCTCTCCTCGAGGCTGAGGATCAGCCGCACGGGCCGGTCCGCGCGGAGTGCGGCGAAAGCAACGATCGGCTCGTACTTGGTGTGCTGTTTGCCACCGAAGCCGCCGCCCGGATCGGGGGCAACGACGCGGACTCGCGCGAGAGGCAGTCGGAGGATCTTGGCCAGGATCTTCTGCAGCCAGTACGGATGCTGGATGGAGCTCCAGACCGCGACTCCGTCCCCCTCCGGTGCCGCCATGAACGAATGGGGTTCGATGGCGAAGTGGGTCACAATCGGGAAGCTGTAGCGGTTGTCGATGACGACGTCGGCCGCCTCCGAATCCACGTCGCCCCAGCCGACTCGATGCTCCCGCAGCACGTTGGTGCCCGCGAGCGGGTCTTTGGGTCTGAGCGACGGGTCCTGGACCAGGGGTGCGTCGGGGGCAAGCGCCGCGGCCAGGGTGTAGACGGCCGAGAGCTCTTCGTACTCCACTCGCACCAGGCGGGCGGCTTCCGCGGCGATCTCGGCGGTTTCCGCCGCGACGATCGCGACGGGGTCACCGTGGTACTTCGTCTCGCCCACGGCGAGCACGGGTCTATCCTCGAACTGGGGACCGAAGCGCGGCACGGGCTGCGGCAGGTCGGCCGCGGTCATGACCAGGCTCACGCCCGGTAGATTCTCGGCCGCCGTCTTGTCGATCGAGATGATGCGAGCACGGGCGCAGTCGAGGGTGACCAGCTTGGCCTGCAGGGTGCCCGGCAGGCGGATATCCGCCACATACATCTGCTGGCCGGTGACGCGCTCTCGGCCACCGACCCGATTCGGTGAGTCGCCGATCCTGGCCGCGTTCATTTGCGACCCCCTTCTTGCCCGCTCTGGGCCACCGCCAGCACGGCGTCCGCGATCTGGAAGTAGCAGCCGCACCGGCACAGGTTGCCGGAGAGGCCCTCCTGGATCTGCGGCAGGCTCGGATCGGGGTTCTCCTGCAGCAGGGCGTGGGCCGCCATGAGCTGACCCGGCGTGCAGAAACCGCACTGAGAGGCGCCCTTGTCCAGGAAGGCCTGCTGGAGAGGGCTGAGCTGCCCATCGGCGGCCAGCCCCTCGACTGTGGTTATCTCCGCGCCATCGGCCTCGACCGCAAGCATCAGACAGCTGTCCACCGCCCGACCGTCGACGAGGACCGTGCAGGCCCCGCACTCGCCGACGTCGCAGCACTCTTTGGTGCCGGTCAGACCCAGCTCGTCCCGCAGCAGGTCCAGGAGAGTCACGTTGACCGGCACTTCGATGGCTCGACGGCGGCCGTTGACGATCATCTCGACCGGAAGCGTGTCAGCCATTCGTCCGTTCCTCTCCCAGCCGCTCGATCGCCGTCTGTACGGCTCGCGAGCCGAGCACCCGAAGCATCGCCAGGCGGTATGCAGGTCCGGCTCGCATCGATCGTGGCGACGGGCTTGCCTCGGCGAACAGCTTGTCGAACACCGCTGCCCTTGCGGCTCCGGAAGCCGCGGGATCGGCAAGCACGCCGCTCTCGTCGATCTTGAGGACCGGCCGGGGACCGACGCTGCCGTATGCCAGGCGCGTCACGCCGGTTTCGTCCACGCCCGCACACAGCGTCACCGAAGCCAGGTCGTGGCCGCGCCGGCGAGTCCGGCGCACGTGGGCGGCGCCCACCCGAACGGCCGGGACCGGCAGTTCGATCGCCACGACCAGCTCATCCCGGGCGAGCGCATTCACGCCGGGATTCACGAAGAACTCCGAGATAGGTATCCGGCGCGCTCCGTGCTGGCCGGCCGCCAGAACGACGGCACCGTAGACGAGGAGCGGGGGAGCGGTATCCGCGGCGGGAGAGGCGTTGCAGATGTTTCCGGCAAGCGTGGCCCTGTTTCGGATCTGCGCCGATCCAACCGCCGCCGCCGCTTCGGCCAGGGCGGGGAAGTGGCGCCGGACGAGCGCGCTCGTTGCCAGGTCCGCCATGATCGTGGTCGCACCGATGGTTACCGTCCCGCCGTCGTCTCGTATCCCGCAGCAGAGCTCCGGCACCCGTTTGACGTCGATCACGACCCGGGGTCGCTCGGACCCGTCCCGCAGGCCGATGATCAGGTCGGTGCCGCCGGCGAGGAGGCGGGCATCGGGGGCATGCGCCTCCAGGAGAGCGACCGCCTCCGCCAGGGTCGACGGTCGCAGGTAGGCGAACGTCTGCATCGTCCTGTTGCCCGCGCTCAGAGAACCTTGTCCACTTCGTCGAGCAGCACCTGGGGGTTGGCCGCCCGAACGAAGTAGTAGGGTCGATTGGAAAACTTCGTGACCCACTTGGCGCGGGCCAGTCGCAGATGCTCTGTGTCGACTATCGGCATCGGCCAATCCGCCGCCAGGAGCTCGTTGAGCAGGAAGTAGTTCTGGAGCGAATGGAGCGTCTGGAACTGACGCTCGAATGGGATCATCTCCGCCAGGCTCGGCGAGTAGTTGCCGTCGATGGAAGGCACGACCACGACGTCGACGTTGCTCGGCTCGGTGTAAAGCTCCCAGGTGGGCATGTCGCCGAAGAACTTGGCGACGCCTGCTTCCGGCGCGGCCTTGTCCGCCCGCTCGGTACCCTCGGTGCGCTTCTTGATGAACGGCTCCTTGGATCCCTTGACCGCGCGGCCATCATCGTCCACCACGGTCGTCTCCGTCGAAACGAGCCTGGCGCCGCGGCGGCAGGCCTCGAGCTGGCCCATGCTCTTGCCATGGTTCGACTCGCCGCCGAGAAACATCACGGTCTTGCCGCGGTATCTGACCGCCGAGGCGTGGAACGGATGGAGCCCCACCTCTTCCATGCGGAGCGCGAGCATCGCCACGACGACCTTCTGGATCGGTCCGGCCGGCCAGGGACCGCGGAACGTCATCGTTCGGCCGTCGTAGGAGATGGACTTCTCTCCGCCCTCGTGCCAGACGATGTCCGGCTCCGGCACGGTAACCCGTGGCGAGATGCGCACATCGGCCAGCCTGTAGTTGAGGAAGTTGAGGTCCTCGAGCACGTGTGCCCGCGGCTCAGTGCCGTACACGTCGACACGCAGTCGCGCGGTCTCGGCGGACATCTCCTCCGACAGTTGCAGTTGCTCGTTCATGATCTCCTTCTGCCGACGGCAAATGTCGCCATCGCGCGCTGGCGAGGTGGGCGCTGGGTGGGCCGATCGCGTCTGCACGCGCTGGAGCGTGCCACTCACGCGGAATTCGGACGCGCCTTCTTCCGATTGTGTCGGTATCGTCGGTTGTGTCGCTATCTTCCGGGCACCCGGGGCTGCCTACGGTCGTGACGTCGTGGCCGGAGTCGACCGATTCCCGTCGGTGGTGGTAGCGATTGCCGCCTGGCGGGTGGCTCGTCGTCGACCGATCGCGGTTGGGGCGCTCGCCTCAGTGACCGAATCCGCAGGCTCAGGCTCGTCCACCCACCGGCCGTTGAACATCTCGCTGGCGGTCTGGAAATGCTGGTGGTAGGCCGTTACGGCCTGATCCGAATCTCGGCCACGGAGGGCCTCGAGGATCGGGACATGCAGGTCGGCGATCTGACGAGCGTTCACGCCCGGCACCACGAGAGTGATGTAGGTGCGCGACCCCGGCTCCAGATACCGCCAGACTCGCTCCAGCGTCTTGTTGCCCGCAAGCTGGATAACACGCGAGTGAAAACGTACGTCGGCAGCGGCCTCGATGTGGGTCTTGCCGGCATCGGCGGCCGTCTGCATTTCGTCGAGGTAGCTCTGGAGCTCCTCGAGGTCCGCGTCCGAGATCCGAGGCATTGCCAGGCGAGCGCCGAGAGATTCGAGCTCGGCTCGGATCTCGTACGCCTCCAGTAGCTCTGCCTTGGATGGATGACGGACGCGGGCCCCGCGGAACGCGGTGATCTCAAGGACTCCGAGCGCCTCGAGGTCGCGCAGTGCCTCGCGAACGGGTGCCTGGCTGGTGCCAAGCTCCTTCGCCACTCGGGTCTCGACGATGCGAGAGCCGGGCGGGTAGTGACCGGTCAGGATCGCCTCGATGAGGTGGTCCTTGATCTGGTCGCTCAGGACACTGCGCGAGATCGGGGCGTCGTTCATGGTCCTAAGTCTAGAAGTCTCTACGCGAGTTGTTAGAGCCGCGGAGCGTCGCTGGCCCGGTCGCCGAGGCTCGCAGCGGACTCCAGGATCTCGACGAGGCCGGTGGTTCCGTTGACGCGGATCCGGTCCCCGTTCTTGATCTGCTGCGTGGCCACGGAAGAACCGACGACGCACGGGATGCTGAACTCGCGCGACAGGACGGCCGGATGCGAAACCGTGCCACCGGCATCCGTCACGAGGCCGACGATCTTGGTGAACAGGACCACCCAGGCCGGGTTGGTCATGATGCAGACGAGTATGTCGCCGGACTTGACCTGGTCGAACTGGTCCTCGGTGAGGACGACCTTGGCGGTGCCCTCCACCACGCCCGGCGAGGCGGCGAGGCCATTGATCTGGCCCTTGACCGTCGATGCCTTGCGGTGGAACTTGTCGGGGAAGCCCCACAGGTTCAGGTACGGGAAGGCGAGCTGGCTGGGCGTGCAGGTGCCGATCCACTCCTTGGGGCGGACGGTGTACGCCTTCTCCTGCTCGGCCTTGCGCTTGGCCACGAGGGCCCTGCCGTCCATGGCCTTCGGGTCGCCTATGAAGACCCGGAACTCGTTGTACTTGAAGTAGACGACGTCCTCGGCAGAGTCGAGGGCGCCCATCTCCACGAGCTTCTGGCCGCACAGGATCAGGGCCATCCGAACGTGAGCGTTGGCGCCCTGGTCGATGTAGAAGTGATGGTCCGGGGTAAGCGGGGCCATCTTCAGGTTGATGTCGTTGGCCTTCCGCATCTCCTCGAGCGCGTCACCCTGGAGTCCTTCGAGGATCTCCTTGGCGGCGGCGGCGATGTCGTCGGCCAGAACCTTGATGGTCTTGGGGTAGTCGTAGTTCGTCTGGATGTAGCCGCGGACGAGCTCGATCACCGGCGCCATGTGCTCACGCACGGTGGGGAACCGGAACTCGTGGCTCCAGACCGCATGCCAGCCGTATTCCTTCTGGTAGGGCACGACGCGCTCATCGATGAACTGCTTGCCCCGCGGAGTCGTCTTGAGCGCGGCGATGATCTCCTGAGCCGTCTCGTGGTCGAAGGCGGCGCTCAAGACCTTGTCGGCCTTGGCCTCTTCCTTCATCTTCCAGAGCGCCTCGATCGAATCCCAGTTGCGGTCCCTGGCCGAGTTCTGGAGTCGTCCCAGGAGCTGCTCGTTGATCTTGCCGTGGGTTTTCTCCATGACCGCTCGGAGATTGAGCGTCGCGGAGAGCTGGGCGAAGTTGAGCATCCAGTGGATCTTCCAGTGCCGGTCGTGGATGTCGAGGGCGTCCTCGAGCAGAACCGCCAGCTGGGCGAGGCTCATCTTGGGAGCTTCGTCGAACTTCGACTCGAGATAGGCGAAGTTGTGCTCCATCTCCGGGCGAAGGCGGTCCTTCCACCACGTCGCGAACTCGTCGCCGTAGGTGGGGAGCACGAAGCCCAGGTACGTGCCGATCTTGGCCGCGTAGTCGGCCTGCTGCGGGACGATCGGCGTCGTGGTGTAGTCGTATTCGCAATCGGCGAAGGTCGTCAGGCCGGCCTGGGCCGGAATGGCGGCCGTGTAGAGGTAGCCGTTGACGATCTTCGCGATCCAGTCCGTCGCGAACGGGGTGCCGAAGCGGCGGAACATGTGATCGCAGCTGAGCCACCACCCGCCGATGTCGTAGTACATCGGGCTGATCGGATGCGGGCAGTGAAGGTCGTCGTAGACCCAGAACAGCTCCTTCTCGGTATCGGACTCCCACTTGACCGGGAAGTCGGCGTCACCGAGGAACTGACCCAGGATCTCTTCTCCGGGGCCCACCAGCTTGGTGGTTTCCTTAATGGCTTCCGCCATTGCCTTGCCTCCACAAACAGGTTGCGGTGGATTCGGGCCCTGCCATGGTTCGGTCTCGGCCTGCCATGGGGGGCGAATGGGGCACGTTCTCGACGCAATGAGTGGTGCTCGTCGCGGGACGTCGGCCTGGTGGTTCCACTACGCCGACCGAGGAGCTCTCGCTGTGACGGGCAGCGAGAGTCCCTGACGGTTGTGGCGGCGTGACAAATACGACTGCCGGCCCATGAGAGCTGACGGGCGTCAAGAAGCCGAACGACGCGGAAAACCGGCTCGACGGTTCTACGGCCGAACCGGCTGCTCCGCGACGGTGCTCTTGGTCACCTGGCGCGGGAACAGGATCACGATGTTGAACCATCCGAGGAACGCGCCGAGGAGTCCGCCCATGATGGCGGCGATGGCCGAGAAAGCGATGTTCCAGTAGAGGGCCACGTCGGAGCTGAAACCGAAGTCGTTGAACCAACCCAACGCCGACCCGCTAACGACACTCCCAGTGAAGAACACGCCCAGGAAGACTGAGACGCCATTGAAGAACGGCAGTGACCAGGCCCCGTTGACCGGCATCCACTTCATCGCGTAGATCAGCACACAGAAGCCAACGAAGAACGCGATGTAGAGCGCCGTGTTGTCTTTGGTCAGCTGCTGCAGGCCGAAGTCTAGGACGGTACCTGAGCCGAGGGCCTTGCTGAGCGCTGCGTAGACCTCGCAGATGATCGCGCCGCCTACAACGCCCAGGACGTACGCAGGGACCATGTTCTTGAGAATGGACGGCTTCGCCCCCAGGGCGAAGTACTCGGCCCACACGATGAACGCCGCCCAGAGCGGGAAGTTCAACTTGCCGAGCCAGATGCCGAACGGCAGGCTCACGACGACCGTGATTGCAACGGCCAGCCAGAGCGGAATCGTGTTCTTTGTCTCCACACCGAACCTCCATCTCCTGCCAGCCAGGCCGGCTGGACGACCGAGCAAAGCTCGTGCAGGTCCGCTCGCCGGAGAGCGCACGCCCGTTTGTCGCGGCATGGCCGCGGGGGCTCACGGACGCCGTCAGACGCTTGGAACGAGACGGTCTGCCGGGTGGGAACACTCCAGCCGTGACTCCCCGTGATCAAGAGCCAAATGGCACTTTTCATCGATTATCGATTATTGATGCTTGGCGGTGATCCATTTTGGATGGCTTGGAGGTGCCGATGGCGCTGGTCGATTGCCCGCTTGCGCGGACCGCTCAGCTGGGTGAGACGGACTACTGGAACGACTCATGCGCGACGGATGAGCTCGCCTACGCGATCGAGCGGGGGGCCACCGGCGCTACGTCCAACCCGTCGATCGTGCTGGAGGTGATGGGCAAGGAGAAGGCTGTCTGGGTTCCGTTCGTCCGGGAGCTTGGGGTATCCAACCCGCACTGGTCCGAAGTGGAACTCACCTGGGCCACTATCGAAGCCATGGCCGTCCGCGGCGCGGCCGCGCTGGAGCCTGTCTTCGAGCGGACCCACGGCCGCAAAGGCCGCCTGTCGGTGCAGATCAACCCGGCGAACTACCGGGATCCGGGTCGCATGGTCGAGCAGGCGGTGCACCTCCACGGCCTGGCCCGAAACATCCACGTCAAGTTCCCCACCACCGCCGCCGGGATTGAGGGGATCGAAGAAGCCACCGCCCTGGGCGTGAACATAAACGCCACCGTGTCGTTCACGGTGGCCCAGGCCGTGGCGGCCGCCGAGGCCGTGGAGCGGGGCCTCGCCCGGCGTGCGGAGGCCGGCGGTGACGTTGCCTCGATGATGCCCATATGCACTCTGATGATCGGGCGGCTCGACGACTGGCTGCGCGTGATCATGGACCGTGACAACGTGGCCGCGGAACCCGGTGCCCTCAACTGGGCCGGGATTGCCGTCCTCAAGCGCACCTACGGCATCTTCCGGGAACGCGGCTACCGCAGTCGTCTTCTCGTGGCCGCCTTTCGGCACCGGCTGCACTGGACCGAGCTCGTTGGCGGCGACCTTGCCCTGACCATGCCCTATCAGTGGCAAGTGCGGTTCAATGGCAGTGGCATCGATCCCCAGCCCCGAATGGAAATCCCGGTCGAGCCGGCGATCATCGCCGAGCTGACCGCGCGCTTCCCCGATTTCGCCCGCGCCTACGAACCCGACGGCCTCGCGGCTGCCGAGTTCGACTCGTTCGGACCCACGGCGCGGACCCTGCGCAGCTTCATCAAGGCCTATCACGACCTCGTCGCGGTCATCCGCGACATCGTCCTGCCCGATCCCGACATCCGGCCCCGCTGACGCCGGGTCGAGCCGCACCAAGGAGACGAACTCGTGACAACGCAACTGCCCCATGCCGGCGAATCCGAATCCGTCGGCGCCCTGCCGATCCTGAGCCACTGGATCGATGGACGGCCGGTCGATGTCGCCCTGGAGCAGACCGGCCCCGTCTTCAATCCCGCGACCGGAGAGGTCATCGCTCGCGTGCCTCGCGGCGGCGCCGTGGAAGTCGACGCCGCGGTCGCGGCGGCCAGGGCGGCGTTTCCGGCCTGGCGCGACATGCCGCTCATCGCTCGCGCAAACATCTTCTTCAACTACCGCGCGCTCGTGTACAAGCACCGCGAGGACCTGGCGAGGCTGATCACGCGCGATCATGGCAAGACCTTCCCCGACGCCCTGGCCGAGACCCTGCGCGGTCTCGAGACGGTCGAGTTCGCCTGCGGCCTGCCGGTAAACATGGCCGGAATGAACACGCCCAACGTCTCCACCAACGTGGACACGCATACACTCCGTCAGCCTCTCGGCGTGGCGGCCGGTATCACCCCGTTCAACTTCCCGTGCATGGTCCCGATGTGGATCTACCCCATCGCGATGATGACTGGCAACACTTTCATCTGGAAGCCGTCGAGCCATACCCCCGGCGCGACGCAGCTCCAGGCCGAGCTCTGGAAGGAAGCCGGCCTTCCCGACGGCGTCTTCAACGTCGTCTACGGCGGTCGCGAGGCTGTGAACGCCATCCTCGTGCACCCCGGCATCGACGCCATCCAGTTCGTCGGTTCGACTCCGGTTGGCAAGCACGTATCCGAGACGGGCCGAGCCCACGGCAAGCGGGTCGGCGCCTACACCGGCGCCAAGAACATCATGCTCGTGCTGCCGGACGCGGACCTCGAGCTCGTGGCCGATTCGGCGGTCGCCTCGGGCTTTGGCTCGGCGGGCGAGCGCTGCATGGCCCAGACCCTTGTCATGACCGTCGGCGATGTCGCCGACAGGCTCCGACCGATGATCGTGGAGCGCATGGCCAGGCTCAAGGTGGGCCCCGGTATGGAGAAGGGCTCCGACATGGGGCCGATCTACTCCGCGGAGCACCGCGCGTCGGTCATCGAGTGGATCGAGAAGGGCGTCGCGGAGGGCGCGGAACTCGTCGTGGACGGCCGGCCATTCAGGCATCCCGAGCACCCGAACGGTTTCTACCTCGGCGTCACTCTGTTCGACCACGTTAAGCCGGACATGAAGATCTACAACGAAGAAATCTTCGGGCCCGTCCTGGGCATGGTCCGCGTGCACACGTTCGACGAGGCCCTCGACCTGATCAACCACCACCAGTACGGCAACGGCACCGCCATATTCACCAACGACGGCGGCGCTGCGCGCCGCTTCGAGCTCGAGGTCGATGTACCGATGATCGGGGTCAACGTGCCGATCCCGGTCCCTGCCGGCTACATGTCCTTCGGCGGCACTCGCGGCTCGGCGTTCGCGGACCTGCAGATGCGCGGTGAAGACTCGGTCCGTTTCTTCACCAAGCAGAAGGAAGTCACGGTGCGCTGGCCCCAACCGGGAAAGCACGGTCCGCTCAGCCTCGTCTTTCCGGGCAACTAGTACGCCCACGATCAAGAAGTCGATCAGAAGGAGTCGCAAGATGGATGTACTGGCCTCCTTCCGGCTTGATGGCCGAGTTGCGTTCGTGTCCGGAGGCGGCGGCGCAATCGGGTCGGCCATCGCCGTCGCGCTGGGCAGTGCCGGCGCCAGAGTCGCAGTGGCCGACATAGACCAGGCCCACGCCGAAGCAGCAGCCGAGAAGGTCCGAACGGCCGGGGCCGAATGCCTTGCGCTGTCCGGCGACATCACCAGGGAGTCGGAGGCCCAGCGGATTGTCGACGCGATCGTCGAGCGCTACGGCCACCTCGACATCGTCGTGAACGCCGTGGGCGGTGGCGCCGGCAAGGTCCTCTTCGACGCCCAGGAGTATCCCCGCGACGCCTGGGACTGGATCATGGAGCTGAACCTCAGAAGCACCCTGATCGCCACCCAGGCGGCGGTCCGCGAGATGGTCAAGGCCGGCAAGGGCGGACGTGTCATCAATATCAGCTCCGTCCGGGCCACTCTGGGCATCAACGCCGGCTATTCCGCCTATGTCGCCGCCAAGGGAGCGATCAGCTCGCTGACCCGCCAGTGGGCGACCGAGTGGGCCAAGCACGGGATCACCGTCAACGCCATCGCCCCGACGTTCGTGGACACACCTCAGGTCGCGATGCTTCTCGGCGACCCGGCCTTCAAGGCGGGCCTGGTCAACCGGGTGCCGCTCGGTCGAGTCGGCGAGACCGACGATCTTGTTGGCGCCGTCGTCTTCTTCGCCTCGGCTTCGTCGTCGTTCGTGACCGGACAGATCCTGGGCATCGACGGCGGCCTGACCGCCACTCAGTAGCCAGAACCAGGAGCATGTCGATGGAGCGCGTGACCGACGCTATCTTCACCACGACGAAATGGCGCGGCTGCAATCCGAGCTATGTGGCCACGACCGACGGCGTCGTCGTGATCGACACGCCGCAGCTGCCTACCAAGGCGCTGGCGATGCGCGAGGAGGCCGAGTCCCACGGCCCGATTCGCTACGTCATCAACACCGAGCATCACGTCGACCACATCTTCGGCAACTACTACTTCAAAGGTGCCGGAACGGTCGTCCATCATCAGGGTGTGCACGACCGCTTCATGGTCGTCTACCCCGAGCTGGATCCGTTCGCCTACGCCTACGAAGCCCTTCCCACCCCGGCCGGCAAGGGCACGGATCTCGACGATCCCGAGGGCGTCGCCCTGTGGCCGGATCGCGACGAGTACTACAAAGACCCCAACAAGGACGGCATCGTCTTTACCGGCGACCTGACGATCCACGTTGGCAATCACACCTTCCAGCTTCTCCATACGCCGGGCCACACCCCCGGACAGGTGGCCGTATACGTCCCCGAGGAGAGCACGGTCTTCACGGGCGACACGATCTTCAGCGGCTGCCAGACGTGGCTGATGACCTCCGACGTGGACCAGTGGATAGCGTCTCTGGACAGGATCCGCGCCCTCGACGTCGAAAGGGTGGTTCCCGGCCATGGCCCGGTCACCGACAAGGACTACATCAACATGCAGCGGTCGGTCCTGCTGGAGTGGAAGACCGCCGTGGCCTGTGCCTTGGCGAAGGGCTGGTCTCGCGAAGAGACTGTGGCCAGAGTCGATTTCTCGGACCGCGGTCCGGTCGACGTCGGCCAGGGCTACATGATGAGCTACATCCAGACGCTCAACGCGGGTTCGTTGTGGGACAAGCTCACCGCGACCCCGCCGGACGGGGCGCGCTGAGGCGGCCTGCTGCACGTGAACACAGGCATGGCCGAGCGACCGCGGCTCGATCATGCCACCAGACGTCGCCGCAAAACCGGCGACGGGCACGAAAGGAAGCCCGCGACTGTGACTCACGTCTTCGACCTGGACCACCAACACGGTCTGCCTTTCGATGAGCTCAAGGGCCTCATCGGGGGCAAGGCGGCCGGACTCAATGTCATGGCCACGGAGCTGAGCCTCCCGGTTCCTCCAGGCTTCGTGATCACCACCTCGACCTGCAACGCCTACCTGGCGGCCGGCTGGCCGGCGGGCCTGGACGAAGAGCTGCGCGAGCACATGGCTCGCATCGAGGCGGTCGCCGGCCGGCGCTTCGGCGATGCAGCGGATCCTCTCCTGGTTTCGGTGCGCTCCGGTGCGAAGTTCTCGATGCCCGGAATGATGGACACCGTCCTGAACCTGGGGCTCAACGAAGCCACCCGCGCGGGCCTGATCGCCAGCACCGGCGACGAGCGGTTCGGCTGGGACGCCTATCGCCGGTTCATCTCCATGTTCGGCCGCATCGTCATGGACGTGCCCCCGAGAGTGGAGGAGGGCCAGGGCGGCTCGCAGGTTCAGCACGACCGTTTCGACGACGCGCTCGAAGCCGCCAGAGCGGCCCATGGCAGGAGCGCCGCGGGTGAAGTCGCCAGGGATGCGGACCTGACCGTCGACGAGCTCAAGGCGCTCGTCGCCACGTACAAGCAGATCGTCAACGACACGCTGGGACGCGAGTTCCCCGACGATCCATGGCTCCAGCTCCGGAGTGCGGTAGAGGCCGTGTTCCGCTCCTGGAACGGCAAGCGGGCCCGCGACTACCGGAAGAAGGAGCGCATCCCGGACGACCTGGGCACGGCAGTCACCGTCCAGGCGATGGTCTTTGGCAACCGCGGTGACGATTCGGGCACGGGAGTGCTGTTCACCCGGAGCCTCACCGGAGCACCCACGGTCTACTCGGACGTCATGTTCAACGCCCAGGGCGAGGATGTCGTTGCCGGTACGTACCAGACACAGAAGCTCGCCGATCTGGACGCGCGCCTCCCGGCTGTCAGCGCCGAGCTTCGACGGTACGCGCACGAGCTCGAGCATCACTACGCGGACATGTGCGACATCGAGTTCACCATCGAACAGGGCCGGCTGTGGATGCTCCAGGTTCGCGTCGGCAAGCGCACTCCACAGGCCGCGCTGCGAATTGCGGTCGACATGGCCGAAGACCCCGATTTCCCGCTGACGCGCGAACAGGCCGTCCGGCGGGTCGCCGCGCAGCTTGTCCACCCACCGCTCATCTGGACCCGCCGGGAGGACGGGCCCGCGCCACTGGCGAAGGGCCAGGCGGCCTCCCCGGGCGTAGCCCATGGTGAGATCGCGACGTCGCCCGAGCAGGCCGAGAAGATGGCGGACGCGGGCCGGTCGGTCATCCTGGTGCGCCCGGCAACATCGCCGGACGACGTCCACGGCATGGCGCGGGCGGCCGGCATCCTGACGTCGCTGGGCGGCCTCAACAGCCACGCGGCCGTGGTGGCCCGCGGCTGGGGCATTCCCGCTGTGGTTGGGGCCAACGGGGTGGAGGTGGGTGCCGACGGCATCGCCGCCGGCGGCCGGCATTTCGCCTGCGGCGAGGTCATCACCATAGACGGCAGTACCGGCGAGGTTTTCGCCGGCGAAGTTGCGGGCAGCTGCGAGGTCGCTCCCGAGGCGGCGACGCTGCTGGCCTGGGCCGCGGAGCTGGGAATTCCCATCGGCGAGGACGCCGCCGGCTCCGTTGCCCCGGCGCCGGCCGACATCGCGCCCCCAGGCTCTGCCGAGCTTACCTCGGAGGACGTGCTGCAGGTCCTCATGGTCAAGGGACTGGTGGCGCCCGAAAGCCTGGCGGTTGCCCTGTCGAGTACGGCTGAGGCAGTCCGGCCTGTTGCTGACAGCCTGGTTTCGATGGGCCTGGCGGAGACGACGGCCGGCGCTTTCCGGTTGACCGGCGATGGCAAGCTTCGGGCCCTCTCCCTGTTCGACCTGGACCGCGAGAAGGCCGGAGGCGAGGCGACCTGCGTCTCAGCGCTGGACAAGTTCCTCCTGATCGACTGCAGGATGAAAGACACCGTGACGGCCTGGCAGATGCGCGACGCGGGTGGAGAGCAGACCTACAACGATCACAGCGACGCGGCGTATGACGCCGGCGTGCTCGATCAGCTGGCCGGAATCCACTCCGATACGGCCGCCTGGATTGCGCCACTGAGTGCGCGGCTTGGCCGCTACGAGGCATATCGAGTGCGGCTGGACCGGGCTCTTGCCTGCGCCCGGGAGGGAGACCCCAGGTTCGTCGCGTCGCCGCGTGTCGACAGCTACCACGGCGTCTGGTTTGAACTTCACGAAGACCTGATCCGGCTCAGCGGCCGCCGGCGTGCCGACGAAACCGCCGCGGGTCGAGCATGAGGCCGCGATGAAATCGACCTCCCGACCTTCCATGGTCGGCCAGCACGGCGGATGGAACCCGCCGCACGACGAGGTAAGGCCGTGATGTTCACCCGTATTGCCAGAAGCGAGACAGCCGTCACGCCCATGCCGGGCCGGGACTGGCACTCCTACGTCGGCCCGGCGACGGCGCCGACCGAGCACCTCTCCATGGGCGTGTCCGTCTACGAGCCCGGCGCGAAGCCCGCGGGCCATGTACACGAGCTGGAAGAGGAGACGGTCTACTGCATCTCCGGACGTGGCCGGCTCGTGTGCGCCGAAGGCCCAGCCGAGCTGGAGCCGGGCGTGGCCGTGTTCATCCCGGCCGGCACCTTCCACTCAACCGAATCGGACGGCCCTGAGCAGCTCGAGTTGCTCTGCATCTTCACCCCGCCCGTGGTTCCGGGCTCTTATGAGAAGAGATCGAAAGCCTGAGTCGATCCGGCCGTCATCCGGGCGGCCTAACGTGCTCAAACAGGAGGACGGAGTTGAGGTCAACTTCCTCGGGCCACGGGAAATGACCCCGGACGAAGCTGCCGCTCGGGCCAGGGCCATCTACCTCGATGACGCCCATCTCCACGGCTGCGCCGAGACCGCCTTCATGGTGCTCAAGGAAGCCTACGGACTGCCCGATCCGCAGGACTCGTCCGCGGCCATGGTCCTCAACGGAGGGGTCGCTTTCGGTGGTGGCGTCTGCGGCGCGATCACGGGCGCCGCGCTTGCCGTTGGGCTTCTCGAGGCGAGTCGCGAGGCCGACCATGCCCTCGCCAAGCGAACGGCCCGGGAGGCCGTCGCCCAGGTGATGGACGAGTTCACCGAGGAGTACGGGGCGGTCGACTGCCGGTCGCTGATCGGGCGCGACATCCGATCGGCCCAGCAGCATCAGGACTTCATGGATAGCGGCGTCTGGCGCCGGACGTGCATGAGCCAGGTGGAGTTCGTGGTGCGCCGGCTCGCGCCGCGCGCCTTTGAGACGGGCAAGTCATGACCAGCGGGAACGCTCGACCTTCCGGGAATCCCGGTCCCGGCCGGGTCGCACAACAGCTTCGGGCGAAAGCCGAACCGGGAGTCGGCCTCGCGGGAAACGCGCGGGAGAGTATAATCGATAATCGATTAGATCGGCCCTGGAGCAGGTCTCCGCGAGCCTCTCTTCCGTCACGAGCAAGAGGTTTCCGATGATCAAATCGAGCGCCGGCAGTGTTGCCGTGGGCGCGGATGGGAGTCCCAAGGCCGGGCAGATGGCGGCAACCGCCGCCGAGATAAGAGAGCTCGAAGAGCGCGCGCGGCGCATCCGCGTCGAGATCATTCGCGCCGTCAACGAGGCGAAGGCGGGGCATCTGGGCGGGCCGCTGTCGGCCGCGGACGTTCTCGCCGCTCTCTACTTCCGCGTGATGAGGGTCCGGCCCGACGAGCCCCTGTGGCCGGATCGGGACCGTTTCATCCTCTCGAAGGGCCACTCGTCGGTCGGGCTGTACGCGGCTTTGGCGCTGCGCGGCTATTTCCCCGTCGAAGAGATGCTCACCTTCGACTCCCTTGGGTCGCGGCTGCAGGGCCATCCAGACATGACCAAGCTGCCCGGACTGGACATGTCAACGGGTTCGCTCGGGATGGGCATCTCGGCCGGAATCGGGATTGCCCTTGGGGCCCGCCTGACGGGCCGGACTGGGGTCCGAACCTTCGTCATGCTCGGCGACGGGGAGTGCCAGGAGGGTGAGGTCTGGGAGGCGGCCATGGTTGCCCCCAGGTACAAGCTGGACACGCTCATCGCGATCGTCGATCACAACAAGCTCCAGCAGTACGGCTGGTCCGGCGAAGGCCCGGACGGCCGCCTTCCGCCGGAGGTCCCCGGCGAGCTCGTCGCCAAGTGGACCGCCTTCGGCTGGCGAGTCTTCGAGGTGGACGGCCACTCGATGCCGGCCGTGGTCGACGTCCTCGAGAGGGCTTGCGTCGGGGACGGCAGGCCCACGGTGGTCATCTCCAATACGGTGAAGGGCAAGGGCGTGTCATTCATGGAGGGTCACTACTACTGGCACACGAAACCCATGACCCCAGACGAGTTCGCCCGGGCCATGGCGGACCTCGGCGAGCCGGCGCCCGCGAGTGAAGGAGGCGCCCGATGACGCTCCCCATGGGTCGCGCCATGCGCGAGGTATTTGGGGAAACGGTGAGCGACCTGGCCGCCAACGATCCGCGAATCGTCATGCTCGACGCGGACGTGGGCAGTTCCACGAAGGCGGACACATTCGAGCACCGCCATCCCGAACGCTATCTGCAGATGGGGATCGCCGAGCAGAACATGCTTGGCGTAGCCGCCGGCCTCGCGACGACGGGGCTCATCCCATTCGTGAGCACCTTCGTCGCGTTCGCGGTAGTGAGGCCCCTCGATCAGATCCGCGTCCTGATCGCCCAGCCCGGACTCAACGTGAAGATCACGCCCGGCTATGCCGGTCTCTTCACCGGCGTGACCGGCAAGACGCACCTGATCGTCGACGACGTCTCGATCATGCGGGCGATGCCGGGGATGGTCACCGTCTGCCCGGCCGACGACGTCGAGGCCGACCGCGTCCTGCGCTGGTGCGCCGCCTACCAGGGGCCCGTGTACGTACGGCTCGTCCGTGACGCGACACAGCGCCTGTTCGACGACGCCTACCGGTTCGAGTTCGGCAAGGCCGTTGTCGTGCGGGAGGGCCGGGACGTCACCTTGATCAGCACTGGCACTCAGACGCCGCGCGTCGTCGATGCCGCCGAGCTTCTGGCGGCGCAGGGTATCGAGGCCCACGTCCTCCACGTGCCGACGATCAAGCCGCTGGATGTTCCGGCGATCGTGGCCGCGGCGGCCAGGACCGGCTATGTAGTCACGGTGGAGGAGCACACCGTCATCGGAGGGCTCGGCGGCGCCGTCGCCGAGGCCCTGTCCGAGCATCGACCCACCACCGTGAAGCGGCTGGGCATGCAGGACGTGTTCGGCGAGTCCGCATCGAATGCGGCGTTGCTCGAGCTGTACGGCCTATCTGCGGCGCGCGTCGCAGATCAGGTGCGGTCGCTTCTCGGCTCGAGGTCGAAGGAGGCGCAGGCGCAAATCTGAGACGGCTCCGGGGCGTTCTGCCGGCATCCCCTCGATGCCGGGGGAGGACGACCCGCATGCCGGAGCAGGCGGTCCCGGCGCCAGTGCCGCCCTGCCAGTCGGCGTCTTCGATTCGAAGGCGCACGGAACCCGCGTTCGTCAAGGATCCGAATCACCGGAGGGCGTGAAGCTCAGCCGGCGGCAGCCAATCTGAAGACCACCCCTGCGCCAGCTCACGCTCGACTTGACCGAGCGGCGGCGACGAGCCGACCGCTCTGGCCGGAGCCCCGAGCGAGTGGCGCAGGAGATCAGGCCAGGTCGCTTGAAGGAGAGGCTATGTCGAAGACCGTTTTGTTGATCGGAACACTGGACACGAAGGGCCGGGAGTACGCCTACCTCCGCGACCTCATCCAGGGCCGGGGCCTCAACACGTTCGTCCTGGACTGCGGCGTGCTCGGCGAGCCGGTGTTTGCGCCGGACAGCCCTGCCGCACGCACGGCAGAGGCCGGGGGCGAATCGCTGGCCCAGTTGCGAGAGAAGCGAGACCGCGGCCACGCTCTCGAGATCATGGGTCTGGGCGCGCGAGCCATCGCTCTTGATCTCCTGGCCCAGGGCAAGTTCGACGGCGTCATCGCAATGGGCGGGTCCGGCGGCACGTCCATCGGCTCGACGGCCATGCAGGCTCTGCCCGTTGGTATGCCGAAGCTGATCGTCTCGACCATGGCCTCGGGCAACGTCGCCCCCTATGTCGACGTGAAAGACATCACCATGATGCACTCCGTCGTGGATGTCTCCGGGCTGAATCGGATCTCGCGTCGCATCTTCGCCAACGCCGCCGGCGCGATCGGTGGCATGGTCGAGCAGGAGATGCCGAAGGTCGAGGACAAGCCGCTGATCGGCGCGACGATGTTCGGCGTTACCACGCCCTGCCTCGACCGCGTCCGGGAGCGGATGGAGGCGGCCGGCTACGAGGTGCTCATCTTCCATGCCGTCGGCAGTGGCGGCCGATCCTTCGAGGCGCTGATCGCGGGCGGCTACTTCAGCGGCGTGGCGGACGTTACGACGACCGAGTGGTGCGACGAGCTCGTCGGCGGCGTGCTGTCGGCGGGACCGGAGCGGCTCGATGCCGCCGGCCGTGCTGGCATCCCCCAGATCGTCTCGCTCGGCGCGCTCGACATGGTGAACTTCGGTCCTCGCGACACCCTGCCTCCGCAGTACGAGAGCCGAAACATCTACGTCCACAACCCGCAGGTAACCCTCATGCGGACGACGCCCGAGGAGACCGCCAAGCTGGGCGAGATCATCGCCAAGAAGCTCAACGCCACAACCGGGCCAACCGCGTTGTTCGTGCCCCTCAAGGGTGTGAGCGCGATCGATGTCGAAGGCATGCCTTTCTACGATCCCGCGGCGGACACGGCGCTGTTCGAGGCGATCCGCAAGCACCTCGATCGATCCAAGGTCGAGCTGATCGAGCTCGATATGCCGATCAACGATCCCAGGTTCGCCGACGCGATGGCCGATCGCCTGCAGTCGATGATCACAGCCAGGGCGTAACTGGCGACCGGACCTCACATCATCTCGAAGGAGGAAATCCATGCCATTCATTCCGCGCACCGAAGTCCTGCGCCGGCTTCGCGCCCAGGCCGACTCGGGCAGGCCCATAGTCGGGTGCGGCGCCGGCACCGGCATCTCGGCCAAGATGGCCGAAGCCGGAGGTTGCGACCTGATCATCATCTACAACTCGGGCCGCTACCGGATGGCCGGTCGCGGTTCGCTGGCGGGGCTCCTTTCCTACGGCGATGCCAACGGCATCGTCGTGGAGATGGCCTCGGAGGTTCTGCCCGTCGTCAAGGACGTGCCGGTCCTCGCCGGAGTCAACGGCACGGACCCGTTCCGTCTCATGCCCGTCTTCCTTCGCCAGCTCAAGGACATGGGGTTCGACGGCGTGCAGAACTTCCCGACGGTCGGGCTCATCGACGGCAATTTCCGGGCCAACCTGGAAGCCACCGGCATGGGCTACGACAAGGAGATCGAGGCTATCCGCCTGGCCCACGAGATCGACCTCTACACCTCGCCGTACGTGTTTACTCCAGACGACGCCCGTGCGATGGCCAGGGCCGGTGCCGACCAGCTGGTCGCCCACGTCGGGCTGACGACCGCCGGGACGATCGGTGCCGGGGTGGCTCTGAGCCTCGATCAGGCAATCGACAGGGTCATGGCGGTGGCCGAGGCAGGGCGCTCGGTGCGCAAGGACATCCTGGTCATCTGCCACGGCGGTCCTTTCGATGAGCCCGAGAACGTCGGCAAGGCGCTGGCGCGGATGCCTGGAGTTCAGGGTTTCTTCGGCGCCTCGAGCATCGAGCGTCTCCCCACGGAGCGCGGGATCCGCGGCCAGGTACAGGAGTTCAAGCAGCTCAAGCTCGCCTAGGCCATCCAGGCCCCAGGCACGAGGACGTTCTCTGCGGCGGCGGGACCACCAGGACGAACGGTGTCCCGCCGCCGCATATGTGCCAGCGGCGCCGATGGCGCGCAACGGTTGGGAGGTTGACACGGTATGGAGATCGACGTCGCGCTCGTGCCGCAGGCTGCCCGGCCGGCTGATCCCGTCGTCTTCATAGTCACCGACCAGATCCGGGCCAGCACGACGCTCACGACCCTGCTCGACATCGGCTGCTCCGGCGTCTACATCGAGGGGTCGCTCGCGGCGGCCCGCCGCCTGGGCCGCGAGACGGGCAGCATCCTCATCGGCGAACGGCATCTCCTCCGCCCCGCCGGTTTCGACTTCCCCAATTCCCCCATGGCGCTCACGCGGGCCGGCGTGCGGGGCAAGAGCGCGGTCCTTTCGACGACGAACGGCACGGCCATACTCAGGATGGTCCGCCACTCCAATAGCGCTCTGGTGGGTTGCCTGCGCAACGCCCGAGCTTGCGGCGCGGCTGCCGTCCGGCTGGCCGAGACTCGGGGCACGGGAATCCGCGTGATCTGCGCCGGGCGTCAGCGCCGCTTCAACATCGAGGACGCGGTTGCGGCCGGGGTCATCGTCCAACGCATTGTGGAGGCGGCGAGTTCCCGCGGCATAGCGACGACGCTGACCGACGCAGCTCATGCCGCGGTCCGCCTGCGCGACGGCTACCCGGACACCTTGACGGCCCTGCTCGACTCGGAGGGGGGACGGGTGCTCCAGCAGATCGGCGAGGAGGAAGACATACCTTTCTGCGCCGAGGTGGACAGGACGGACACGGTGCCCGTCCTCCGCGGCGGAAACCCGATGCGCATCGAGCGCCTGGTGTTCTAGCGCGGCCGTCCGGTCCCAAGCTCGCGATCTGCGAGGCCCGGCCGTCGAGGTTCGGAGGCACCCGCTGATTCAGCGGTGTCGCATATCGCGTCCTGCTCCCAAGCGGGCGCTTGCGTGCCTACCAGCGGCCCACCCGGAAGATGTAGCCCGTGGCGATCACGAATGGGTCCATCTGCGCGAGATCGGCCGTGTATCGCCAGCCCCTCAGGGTCCCGATGCCGTCGCAGGAGCCCTTGCCCGTCCACTGGTAGTTCACGAACGTGCCGCTGAAGTGGCATCGCCAGCTGCCGTGGGGGTAGGCGGTGGGTCGCTTGGTCTCGGTGCCCCAAATCTTGCCGCCGCCAGTTGCCTGATCGAGGTCCAGATTGATGACGGCCGTCGATGTTCCGGTCACGAACGCACTTGTAGCTGCGTCGGCGCTGGTCTGGACCATCCCACGAATGGAGAGCACGCCGCCATTCTGCGTTGCCACTCCCGGGGAAATCACAGCGATGGTGGTCTGGGAATCGTGAACCGCGATCTTCCAGCACGCCAGTGCGGCTGGAGCCGCGGCAGCGGCGATGAGGCCGGCGAGCACCATGGCAAGGCCTACTCGTTTCATGACCTCCTCCTCCCGTCGCCCCTCGGGCGGCGGCAGCAGGCGGGTCGGTCTCGCCAGTGGCTCGGCGCGGTCCCGGCGGCCAGTGTGTGGGCCGCGTGTCCAGCCCCCCGCTACGCAGCACATTCTCCCACCGCCGTATAGCCGCCCAGGCCGGACGGGCCGAACGTGGTCGCGCCGATGGCAGCCGGCCCCAGACGGGCTCCTGAGCCGCCGGACAGAACCCGAACGCGGCCGCGATCGGCTGGCCCGGCGACGGGTGGAAGATGGAGCTCCGGGCATTCGCACCGCCCGCCCGGAGAACCGGATCCCTTCTGATGCAGACACGCAGCCAAATCGATCAACCGCCGGCCGAACCCCGGCCGGCAGCCGCGCTCACCATCCTGGGCGCGACCACGTGCGAAGACACCGCGCTGGTACGCAGCCGGCTCCAGATTGCCGGGGTGCCTTTCACCGAACTGGACATCGACCTCGATTCGAGGGCTGCGGACAGGCTGGCCAGGATTACGGGCGGGCTTCCCACGCCCACCCTGGTGT
>DAHXON010000139.1 GCA_027364875.1 Chloroflexota bacterium | reverse complement strand
CTCAGACGCCCGTGAGCGAGGAGCACACGCTCCAACAACGCCAGCGGCCGCCCGACGCCGACGCGGCCGGACGTTAGGGGATCCAGCGGGGGTAGGCACCGTCGGTGGCCAGATTCACCAGGTTGTTGCCGGAGATGCCGATCGTCCAGATGCCCGCCGAGATGGTGGCGTCCGTGGCGATCGCGCGGCCGAAGACGATCTCGGATCCGTCCGGCGAGAAGGAGGGCGACATCTCGGACCAGGCCGGGTCGCTGGTGATACTCCTGGCGAGCGTGTTGGGACTGGCCGCGTAGGCGAGGTGATATGCGCCGTCGGCCGACTTCACGATCAGGGCGAGGCTGTCGGTGCTGGTTCCCGCGGCCGCCAGATCGCTCGCCGCCGGGCCCATCTTCGTCACCTTGCCGTCGAGCGTGACTCGCCAGTACCACCACGTCTCGCCCTTGTCCTCGCTGGCCGTGACGAAGAAGACGCCCTCGTTGACATCGAACACGGGTCGTGAATTGGCCGTCAGATTGAACATGATCGGCGGGTTGGCACCGGTCGTGTCGACGAGTTCCACGATGTTGTCCGAGCCGCGGACCACGAGCATGGACGTGGCGTCCGCGGAGAACGCCACTCGGCCTGCCCATGAGGGCACGCCGATCGATCCCGTCAAGCCCTCGCCGCGGAGCGAGACGCTGCCGATGCCCGGGGCCCCGTCCGGCGTGAGCTGCTTTATGTCGGTGCCGGTCGCGAGCGGGTAGCGCCAGTAGCCGAGGTCGTTGCCGGTGCCGTCGCGCCGTCCCACGACGATGCCCAGCCCGTCGGGCGTGAAGACGGGGCCGTATTCGAAGTCGTTGCTCGGGGTCAGGGTCTGCTCCCCGTCGCCACCGATGCTCATCTTCTTGACCACGCCGCCCGCGGAGTAGGCGATGGTCGTCCCGTCGCCGCTGATGTCGAAGCCGCTGACGGGCACGAGCTCAGTGGTGAGCTCGCGCTGATTTGAGCCGTCCGGGTTCATCAGCCACACGTTCGATATGCCGTCGCGGTCCGACAGGAACGCGATCTGATTGAGCGCGCTCGTCGTCGGCTCGCCCGTGGTGAACGACCACGCCTGAGCGGGCGCGACCTGCCCGTCGGTTCGCTTGACGGTCGAGCTGACCGAGACCGAGTAGGTCGTGTGAGCCGCCAGCGGATTGTCCGGGGTGAAGAGCAGCACGTTGGTCCCCGATCCACCGGCGGTCGGCGTCGGGACGGCGGGTGGCGTGCGGTCGTCGCGAAGCGAGACGGCGTTGATCGAGCCGGAGACCGGCGGAGTCAGCTTGATCGACCCCGCGATCGAGTTCGGATCGATCGGGCTGTCGAAGATGACCGCCACCTGACTGCGGACGCTCACGCCGGCGACGTTGGGCGCGGGAACCAGATCCGTAACCTGGAGACCAATGCCGGCAGTCTTGAACACGCTCACGAACGCGGCCAGTCGCGTTCCATCGGTATCGACCGCCGGATCTCCGATCTTGATGGTGTAGGTCGTCCCGTACGCGAGCGGCTTGTCCGGCCGAATGGTCAGCACGGGTCCATTCCAGCTGACCTGGTATCCGACGGCGGGATCGATCGTCAGGCCCTTCGCCACCTTCTGAGTGTCCATCTGGCGATCGAAAGTGATGGTGATCGTGGACCCGACGTTCACGAGATCCGCATTGGTGGCCGGCGAAACGGAGACGACGGTGGGTGGACCGACCGTGGTGAACGAGATCTCGGTGGCCCCGCCCTGCGTATTGCCGGAGGGATCCTGGACGCCGGCGGCTTCCCGCACCTTGAACGTCGTCGAGACCGGCAGCTTGTCCGACGGCGTGAAGATGAGCTTGCGACCCTGCCAGTGGAACGAGCCCGCGACGGTCGGCGTGATCGAGAAAGCCTTCTGCGCGGTGTCGTGAAGGACGTCCTCGCTGAAATCGACCTCGATCGAAGTGAGCGTCATTGCCTGACCGGTCGTCGCGGTGCTGTTGACCTTGATCGAATAGGTCGGCGGAAGGCGATCGACCGCGATGGCGTTGTACAGGACGGCCGCAAGAATGGCGACCGCCGTCAGGGCTGAGATGGTCCGCAGGAAGCGGCCGCTCTTAAGCCAGGCCAGCCGTTCAGGAAGTTCCACGGGGCAGGACGATAGCACAGCCCCTATACTCGCGAACTTGTGAACCGTCGCGCATTGGGCTGTCTTCTGGAGCTGATCGAAACGCTCCTGCTTGCCCTGATCGTCTTCGTCGTGGTGCAGCTGTTCGTCGCGCAGCCGTACCAGGTTCAGCAGGAATCCATGGAGAACACGCTGATGCCCGATCAGTACATTCTCGTGGACAAGCTGACGCCCAGGTTCGACAGCTTCCACCGCGGCGACATCGTCGTGTTCAATCCGCCTTCGGGGTGGGAACAGGATCCGACGGGCACCCCGTACGTCAAGCGCATCATCGGCGTCGGGGGCGACACGGTCGAAATCCGAGACGGCTCCGTGTTCGTCAACGGAGAGCAGCTCAAAGAGGGGTACCTCTTCGGCAACCAGCCCACGCAGGTTCCCGGCAGCACGTCGAAGTGGAAGCTCACCGCGGACCAGTACTTCGTCATGGGCGACCACCGCCAGGCCTCGCAGGATTCGCGAGAATTCGGGCCGATAACGAAGGAATCGATCATCGGCAGGGCCTGGCTGCGCTACTGGCCGGTCAACGACTTCGGCGTGATCCCCCAGGAAGAGCCGACCACCGGCCCGGTCCAATCCCCGGCCGCCTCCGCATCATGACCCGTCGGCCGGGCTCGAGGGGCTGCACCCCCGCACTCGCATGATCTCGCTCGCCACCGTCCTCGGCGTCCTCGTCGTCGCGGCCGCGGTCGCGGCCGTATGTGCCAACGACGGCCGGCTCGTTGCCGTGGCGGTCTTCGTGGCCCTGGCCGCCTCGCCGTTCCTGGCCTCTCCCCTACCCGGCTCGCTCCAGATCGCGGCCCGGTTCGTGGCCGCACTCCTCGCCGCCTACGTGCTCTGGATCGTGATGAAGGGCGGCGCGGTCAAGAGCGAGGGATCGGCCATCGGCATCGTCGCGGAGGTCGCGGTGGCGGCGGCGGCGTACGTCGCCGGATGGTGGATCCGGCCCGTCGATCCGCTTCAGGGTCCAGTGGCAGAGCAAGCGGCCGGGTTCGCCATCATCGCCCTTGCCGCGCTGCCGCTGGCGGGTTCCAACGTTCTGCGCGCCGGAGTTGGGGTCATGCTCGTGGTCCTCGGCGCGGGCTTCGTCATGGATACGTGGCTGGGACAACCGTCGGTGCTCGTCCAGCTGGGCCTGACCACGCTGCTGCTGATCATTCCGGCGGTCGTGGCCCTGCTCGTCGACGTGGACGACCCTGTCGCTCGAGTGATCCCGGCAACTGAACAGGTGCGGCCCGAGGCCACCGTGGTGGTTCCGCGTGAGTCCAGAGTTCCGGCCGTCGAGGCGGCGGCGCAAGCCGAGCCGGTGGAGTCCGGGCCGGCGGCATCCGGAGTGGCTGGAGTCCCGGGGGCGGCTTCGTCCAGGCCCGCCCGAGGGGCCGAACGCGCGGCCGGTCGTGGATCCGAAGCGAGCTCGGATGCGGCTTCAGAGCAGCCATCCGTAGCCCCCCGGCCGTCGGCTCCGCGACCCTCGATCAGATTCTTCGGTCGCGCGGCCCAGGTCCGGCGCGGCGACGACAGTCGCACGGGCTCGCCGGGCGCGTTCCGCTACGCCAGGCGACTGGGCGGCGGCCAGGATGCCGAGGGAGCGCCGGATGACGGCTCGGCCGGTTTGGGCGAGAGCCCGGCCGGCGGCGCGGGCGGGGCCGGTACTGGCGCAGCCGCCGACTCGGGCAAGGCCGGCACTGGCGGGCCCGCCGACTCGGGCAGGGCCGGTACCGACTCGGGCCAGCGTGGCCCCGGACGGATTCGCAACGGCGCCGACCCGAGGAATCCGCGGTTCAAGCGCCCGCTCAGATGATCCTGTCCGTCTTCCTGGTCATTTGCGTGGTCGGGGTCGTCGTCGCGTCGGCGCTGCGAACCCAGGCCAGGCTCGGAGCCGTCACCGGGATCGTCTTCCTGGCCGCGGCGCTGGCTGCCGCGCTGGCCCTCGGATCCGGCGAGCCCGTCACCATCGGCGACGTCCAGCTTTCCGTGACGGCGTACGCGAGCGCGTTCCTGGTGGTTGGCCTCGGCGCGGCGACGCTGCTGAGTCTCGTCGGGCTGACGACCGGGGCAGCTCCGCGCATGACCATCGCAGCCCTGGCCACGTTCGGCGGCATGGGCATCGCCCTGACCTCAATGGATCCTCGCGTCTCGATGATGGCCGGAACGGCGAGCGCAGCCACGGGCGCGGTGGCGCTCGTCCACCTGCCCTCTTCCGGGCAGCGTGACGGTCGCCTGGTTGAGATCCGAACGCTCGCCCTTGTGGCCGGCGCGCTCCTCTTCGCCGCCGCGGCGGCTCTGCGCCCGGTCTGGAGCGGCGGCGACGGCCGAGCATTGGGCCTCGCCTACCTTGGCCTGGCCCTCGCGATCGCGGTGCGCGGCGGAGCGATCCCTTTCCATATCCCGGCGGCCCATCTCGCGCGCAACGCCATCTCGATGGCGCCGGCGCTGCTCCTGGTCTGGATCCCGGCGGGCCTGGCGGCGCTGGCGCTGACGTGGAGCCCGCTCGCGTTCCACGTCGAGAGCGACTGGGTCTCGGCAGGCATCGCCGCCATACAAATCGTCGCAGTGGCGACGATTGTCCTCGGAGCCCTGGCGGCCCTCGTCCACGACGAGCTCGAGGAAGTGACGGGTTACTCGATCATCTCCGACGCGGGTTTCATCCTGCTCGCGCTGGCGGCTCGGAGTGAGGACGCCGCCGAGCCGGCCCGCCTGTGGCTGCTCGTCTTCGTGGCGGCCAAGACCGCGCTGGTGGTCTGGGCCGGTGCCACTGCCCGTGCGTTCGGCTCGTCGCACCTCGGCCGATTGCGCGGCTGGCTGCGCCGCACGCCGCTCCTGGGGCTTTGCCTCGTCGCGATCGCGGTGGCTTCGCTCGGCTGGCCCGGCAGCGAGGTGGCGCGGGTACGAGGCGATCTGGTTCGATTGGGCCTGCCGGGCGAACTCGGCTTCCTGACGGCCCTGGTGACGCTGCTCTCGATCCTCTACTACGCCCGGCTGCTGCTGATCGGCGTCCTCGCGCCGACGGAGACGGTCCGCCAGTCCCGGGGCGAGCGGCCTCGCTTCGGGTTTGCCGCAGCCAGCGCGAGGGCCGGCTCGGGGGGTGTGGCGGCCGAGGGGGCGGCGACCGCGCCGGCCGAAGCGGCGACCGAAGCGACGGCTGTACCGGCGGAGGCGGCGGCACTCGACGAGGCAGCGGCGGCCACGCCTGTAGACCTGACCGAAGAGACCAAGCCCAAACGGAAGCGGCGGACCCGCGCGGCGGCCGCTCAGGAGACCCCGCCGACGGTCTCGGCGGAGGTGCCGATCGCCGAGACGTCGACCGAGACCGCTCCGGGCGCGAAAGGCGCGATCGGTGGGAGCGGTGGGAGCGCTGGAGACGCCGCGGCCGCCGAGTCCGGGTCCGGAGGCGAGGTCAAGGATCTCGTGCTTCCGAAACCGAAGAGGCCGCGCGGCAGCCTTCGCCACCGAGTGGCCGTCGTCTGGCGGCTCAACAGAACGCTGGAAGTGAGCCTCGTGGTCGTCGCGGCCGCCGTCCTGTCGCTGGTGGTCGCGGCAGGTTCGTTCGGTGCCTCCAACGCGGCCGAGGCCGGCATACCTCTCGGAACCGCCGCGCACGCCACTCCTACGGCAACCCCGATGCCGTCGCTGCCGCCCACCCAGGCGCCACTGCCGACGGGCACGCCCCAGCCGACGCCCGGGCCCGAGGCTTCCGGCGGCGCGGAGCCGAGCGGTTCGCCGGGCACGTCCGCCGCGCCGGTGAGGACCGCGGGTCAGCCGACGCCGGTGATCAGGTAGGTCACACAGAAGACGCAGCCCGGAAGCGGCATTCGCCCCGGGCCGTCGGAGTCGGCGTTATGGCAGATCAGGTCTTGGGGCCGACGCGGCTTCTCAGGCCTTCGGGCCGAGGACCCAGCGATCGATCTCGCGGCCGTAGCTGAGCAGCTCGTCGGGCCGGAACCAGATCGCTAGCTCGGTTTCAGCGGTATCGGCGCTGTCCGAGGCGTGGACCAGGTTCTGGCCCATCTCCACGGCGAGGTCGCCGCGAACGGTGCCCGGAGCGGCCTCGGTGGGTCGCGTCGCGCCGTTCATCGTGCGGACGAACGCGATCGCGTCGGGACCCTCGAGAGCCACGGCAACGAGCGGCGCCGACGTGATGAACTCGACGAGGCCTTCGAAGAAGGGCTTGCCCTTGTGGACGGCGTAGTGGCGCTCCGCGAGGGCCCGATCGACCTTCACGAGCTTGAGGCCGACGATCTTGAGGCCGCGCTCTTCGTAGCGGGCGAGGATGCGGCCGACCAGCTGTCGCTGGACGCCGTCGGGCTTGACGAGGACAAGGGTTCGCTCGGTCACGGTTCACTTCCGTTGCGGTCGATGGACACCTGGGAGTTTAGCGGCGTGCGAAGCCCGAGGCGGCGAGGTATTCGGCCGCGGCGACGAGCCCCCGGTTCAGTCGCCCCAGTTGATCCTGGGCGGCTCGTCGACGAGACGAGCGGGCGGGACTTCGGG
>DAHXON010000138.1 GCA_027364875.1 Chloroflexota bacterium | reverse complement strand
CGCCACGGCCGCGTTCGGCGAGCGGGCCGCGGTGAAGAAGACGGCGAGGCCCAGGGCCGCGTTCTGGCCCGCGCCGAGGATCAGCGCCCAGCCGACCGCGCCGCCGAGCGCGCCTTGCTATGTCTTCCCGTCGTCGAACGTGTGGAACAAGCCGGTCAACGGTCGGGCCGTGGCCTCAAACTCGGCGGCGATGATCCAGGCGATCGGCCTCGACTCGTACCTCCATGCCGACTTCGACGCGGTCGGCGACGGCATTCCGTACAACATCGTCACCTCGTCCACGCCCACGTACAACGTCTCCTTCCAGTACGCCGACGAGTCGGATCCGGGGCCGTATCCGATCCCCTCGAGCCCCAGGATCGAGGGCGGCTCCGACCGCCACCTCCTCGCGATCGACACGAGCCGCTGCATGCTCTGGGAGCTCTACGCGGCGAGCAAGTCCGGCTCGAGCTGGAGCGCGGGCTCGGGCGCCGTATTCGACCTTCGATCCAACGCGCTTCGGCCGGCCGGCTGGACGAGCGCCGACGCGGCGGGCCTGCCCATCTTCCCGGGCCTCGTTCGATACGAGGAGGTCGCGACCGGATCGATAGACCACGCGCTGCGGTTCACCGCGCCCAAGACCTGCGGCTACATCTACCCGGCAACGCACCTGACCGCGCCGGCCTGCTCGAATCTGCCGCCGATGGGGTTGCGGGTCCGGCTCAAGGTCTCCGTGGACATCTCCGGCTTCGGGCCGAACGCCCAGATCGTGCTCACGACCCTAAAGAAGTACGGGATGATCCTCGCCGACAACGGCTCGCCCTGGTTCGTCTCCGGCACGCCGGACAAGCGCTGGAACGACGACGAGTTCCACGCCTTCCAGAACCTCCACGGTTCCGACTTCGAAGTGGTGGATACGAGCGGGCTGCGCAACGGTTGAGGCCGCGACCGCGGCCGGCGCCAGACGGCCGTGACGCCCCCGGCCTGACCCGGCCCGCGACCACGGCGGCGGAAGTCCGCTGATCGTCATCCTTTCGAGCAGGACCCCGGCCCGCCTTCGTGAAACGCGGTGGTGCGCGCCGGCCACAGCGGTACTTAAGGCCGAGTTCGGGAGCGGCGTCGCCGGGCGTACCCTCCGAGCACTTCCAGGGCAATCGCCCCTCTCAGCCCAACCAGGAGTGCGCGTGCTGGTCCCGTTCATCGGGTATGCCCTGGGTCGCCGGTTCATCGGGTATGTGGAGTGCGACGGCGGGCGCCTGACCGACACCATGAACCGCTCGGATTCGATCCTGGTTCGCGAGGCCTTCGTCGAGAGCTTCGAGGACGAGACGGTCGCCAACCTCGGCGACGGCGAGATCGACCGGTCGACCATCTACGCGGTCGAGGCGGCCGGCGGTCGCGGCGACGGCGCCAGGCGGATACACACGGTTCGCCAGCGGCTCCAGGTCCAGCTGGGCCCGTACGCGGCCCTGGGCCTGCTCCACTCGGTGCCCGGCCAGATCCCGCTCCCCATCCACGAGCGCGGTCCGATGATTCCCCTCACGGACGTGACCCTGGGCTTCACCAAGCGTGGCGCACTGATGCTTCGCGACGTGGGCGCGCTGATCGTGAACCGGGAGCTGCTCGACTGGGTCCGGGCCGGCGAGACGGACGCGCTCGCATTCCCGGGCGTCCCGGTCCTGACCGACCGTATCTGAGGCGAGGCCGCGATACGCCCTGTCGGGCCTGCCGCGTGCGGCCGTTTAGGCCGCTCCTACAGCCCCAGCGTTTCGCGGACCGTCTTGAGGCCCTCGATGACGTTCGCGACGTGCTCCTCGAACGGGACCTCGATCTCTTCCGCACCCCTGACGAGCTGGTCGCGCGGAACCGGCCGCGCAAAGCTCTTGTCCTTCATCTTCTTTGCGACAGCCCGCGGGTCGACCTCGTCCAGGCTCCGGTTCGGCCGCACGTAGGCGACGGCGATGACGAAGCCGCTCATCTCGTCGCAGGCGTAGACCGTCCGGGCGAGCAGGCTGATCCTCGGTACGCCAGTGTGGTCGCCGTGGCCCAGGATCGCTTCGACGACCTCCGGCGGATAGCCGAGCCGCTTCAGCTCCTCGGCTCCGCGCATGGGATGCGTCTCGGGATAGCGCTCGTAGTCGAAGTCGTGGAGCAGGCCGGCGGCGCGCCAGACGCCCAGCTCCGGCTCCGCGATCCCGAACCTGTGCTCGCCGTACCAGGCGACGCATGCTTCCACGGCCAGGCCGTGCTTGCGCAGAGCTTCACTCGGCGTCCACTCCGAGAGCAGCCGCCAGGCGTCTTCGCGAGTCGGGGATGCCATGTGCACCTCGCCAGGTAGTCTCGAGTCGAGCCCCAGCGTAGCATCGGCCGTCCTTCGCGCATCCCCCCGTCCGCTTTCGGGCGTTACGGCCGCCCGACGCCCGCGGTACGATCCAACCATGAGCACACTGAGGGTCGCGCTCGTCCAGCTGGCCGCCGACGCGGACGTGGCCGCGAACCTCGATCGGGCGGCGGCGCTGGTCCGCAAGGCGGGCAAGAGCGCTCCCTCGCTGATCGCCCTGCCCGAGGTCTTCCACTATCGCGGACCGGTGGCCGGCTTCCGCGAATCGGCCACGGATGTGCCCGGGCCCCTGACCGCTCCCTTCCAGGACCTCGCGCACTCGCTCGACACCTGGATCCTGCTCGGCAGCATCGCCGAGCGCTCGGTCGATCCCCTCCGGCCCTACAACACGTCCGTCCTGCTGGACCCGGGGGGCAACGTGGCCGCCGTCTATCGCAAGCGCCACCTGTTCGACGTCTCGATCGACAACGGCCCTTCGGACCACGAATCGGCGCGAACCACTCCCGGGGACGCCAGCGTGGTGGCCGTTCTGGAGGGTGCCGCGCAGGAATCGGATGTGCGGCTGGGCATGAGCATCTGCTTCGATCTCCGGTTCCCCGAGCTGTATCGCGAGCTGACCGCGGCCGGCGCCGTCGTCCTCTCCGTCCCGGCCAACTTCACCGAGGCGACCGGCCGCGACCACTGGGAAGTGCTGCTTCGAGCCCGGGCCATCGAGAACGGCGCCTTCGTCATCGCTCCCGCCCAATGCGGCACCGGCGGGGGAGTCGCGAGCCACGGGCGGAGCATGATCGTGGACCCATGGGGCGTCGTTATCGCCCAGGCGCCCGACGGCCCCGGGGTCGTCGTCGCCGACCTCGACCTCGACCGCGTCCGCGCCGTCAGACGTCAGCTGCCGACCCAGCCCGGATCGTAGGCACCAGGCGGCCGCGGTCGGTTCTCGCCGGATGAGCTAGGCAGCGCCCCAGCGTCGCAGGCCCGCCTCGGAGAGCTCGCCCTGCGAGTTGCCCGTCCTCGGCACCGAATCGCCCGTCGGCGCGGTCGGCTCGTCGAAGATCGTGAGCAGCTGCGCCCGGTTCACCACCGCGAACGGGAAGCGCGCCGCAAGCCGCGGGTTGTCGAGCCAGCGGACGGTCAGATCCGTGATCGGCAGGAAGTGAGGCTCACTCATTTGCAGGAACTGCTTCATCGTCCCGTTGACGTGGACGTGGAGGCTGCCTCTGAGGTTGTAGCCGGGCGTCACGATCGACACCTTGCGGCGCTGCTTCTGGACGACGGGCGCGCCCGGCGCGGCCTGCTGGAACGTGGCGCGCTCGGCCATCAGGACGATCTGGTCGACTCGGATCCAGAGCGTTCCTTTGTCGCCTTCCTCCTCGAGCATGTCGTCGTGGCCCAGGTGCACGTGCCTCGCGTCCGACACGCGAATGAAGCCGGATTGCATGTTCAGCCAGTCCAACAGGCGGTCGAACTGACCGGTGCGAATCTGGCCCGAGATCTGGAAGCCGTTGCCGAATACCTCGACCTCGAGGGCCCGGCCTTCCAGGTCTTCTTCGACCGGCCCCGCGCTCCACGGGTCGATCGTTTGTGCAGCGGGTGCGCCAAGGGTTCCCCAGACCGGGTCGAACCCGGGAGGCATCTCGTTGGGGTCGTTCTGGGAGCCGGCGAAACGGAATCCGTTGCCGCCCGGGTTTGCCCCGTATCCGCCGCCAAAGGATTCCTGGGCGTGCCCGTTTTCGGCTCCCCATTCCGGGGCGCCGGTCTGCAGCAAACCACCCAGAAATCCCGATCGTCCAGCCATTGCCGATTCATTACCTCTTTGATGCGCCTGTCCGCACCTGCCGGAAGAATCGGCTTTTGGCCTGCAAACTTAACCCGGACCGGTAGCGGCGGATGCCACTCCGGCGCGAACGCAACTGTTGGCTATCTCAACCTAACAGACGGTCCGGTCGCGGGAGAACCCTCCATTCGGGGTCTCGGGCATTACCCGGAAGCGGAATATCGGCGGCGCGGCCGGGGCGGGCGAGGGCGCGGCTGAGGGCGCGGCGAGGGCGAGGGCGAGGGCGACGCCGCCGGGCGACGCCGCCGGGCGCGGCTGCGGGCGCTATTCGGCCTCGGCCCGCTCGCCGGGCAGGGCGATCGTGAAGGCGGCCCCGACACCGGCCACCGGCGGCTCGAGCCACAGGTCACCGTCCATGGCCCGCGCCTGCTGGCGCGAAACGTAGAGACCCAGGCCCGTGCCCTCGCCGCTGGCCTGCTCCGCCCCTCGCGTGAAGCGGCTGAACAACCGCTCGGGGTCGACCGCGGTCACGCCCGGGCCCTGGTCCGCGATGGTGATGTCGAGCTGGCCGCCTTCGTTGGCTCGGATGACCGCGTCAACACGCCCCTCGCGGCCGCCGTACTTCACCGCGTTGTCGAGGAGGGCCCAGAGGATCTGGTCCAGCTGGTCCGCGTCCGCGACGGCGAGCCAGCCGCCGGCCTGGTCGTGCAGCTCGAACCGAACCGTCGTGGCGTTGAGCGCTTCCCAGGCCCGCCGGATCCGCGGTGCCACCGCCATGACCTCGGGCTGGGCCTTGAGCACGCCCGCTTCCAGGCGCGTGACCGTGAGCAGCTGGCGAACGAGTCGCGTCAGTCGATCCGTCTGCTCGGCCACGATGTCGAGCCGCCGGTCCGTGGCTCCGTTCTCGCCGCCCGTTTGTGCCGACGAGCCTGACCGCAGCTGATCGACGTAGGCGCGGATGCTCGTGAGAGGCGTCTGGAGGTTGTGGCTCACGCCTCTGAGGAACTCGTCCTTCGCCGCGTCCAGCTCGACCAGTCGCGCGTTCTGCTTCTCGATCTGGCCGAAGAGATCCGCGTTGCGCAGGGCCACTCCGACTTCGTTGGCGAAGAGGTCGAGAAGATCCTGGTCCGCGCGTTCCCAGCCGCGTGTCGCGGGCAGGTGCCCGGCGATGACGCCGATGGGCTCGCCGCCGGCGCGAAGCTCGGCTCGAACCGGACGGGGATCGCCCGGGATGCGCTCCTCTTGGGGCACCGAAGCCGGGTCGACCAGGCGCAGCGTGCAGTCGATGAGCCCGTAGATTGCGCAGCCATCCTTCTCGGCGCGGATCCGGAGCGATTCCACGCCCGCGGCGGGCGCGTACGCGGCCACGGCTTCGAGGAGCCTGGCGAGCTCGCGGTTGCGGCGCTGGGCTTCGCCGGCGATCCGGTTGTGGCTTTCGGCGAGGCGGGCGAGCTCGTCGTCGCCTTCGACGCGAAGAGGCGGACCGGGTTCTCCGGACGCCACGCGCTCGACGGCCGTGGTGATGCGACGGAGTGGCCTGGTCAGTCGCGAGGCCGCGATCGCGGCCACGAGCAATCCGAACAGGCCGCCGCCCACGAGCGAGGCGATCAGGAACGGCCAGACGATGCTCGGCCGCGTGTCGAGATTGGCGATCATCACCACGCCGCCGAAGAATGCGAGTGGCAGTACGGCGGCAACGATCACCGCCGCCGTGAGGAAGACGCGGAATGGGACCGCCGGCCCGGGCTGGGCCTCGTCCGGTCGTTGCCCGGCCGGCTCAGCCATTCGGTGCGGTGGCCACGAGCCGGTAGCCGGTGCCTCGGGCGGTGATCAGGTGAGCGGGCCGATCGGGGTCCGTCTCGAGCTTCTGGCGGAGCCTGCGGACCATCACCCAGACGTACGACGGGTCCGCTTCGTCCATCTCCGACCAGCCGCGGGCCAGCAGCGTCTCCGTCCGGACGATCTCGCCGAGGTTGGCGGCTAGGGTCTGAAGGAGCCGCGATTCGGTGGGCGTCAACTGGACCTCGACGCCGTTCACGTTGGCCAGGCGGCGGTGGAGGTCGAGCGTCAGGTCCGGTCCGAGCACGAGCGACTGGCGCGGGATTCGATCGCCCAGCCTCCGGAGGACGCGCTGGATTCGAGCCCGAAGCTCGGGGTAGTGATAAGGCTTGGCGACGTAGTCCTCGGCGACCTCGTCGAGCAGCCGAGCCTTGCTGTCCGCCGTATCGACCGCCGAAAGCACGATGATCGGCAGGTCCGCTTCCGATTTGATCTGTCGCGCCAGGGCCAGGCCGTCGAGGCGCGGCATGAGCAGGTCCATGACGATCAAGTCGGGCCAGCCGGCCTCGAGGCGCCGCAGAGCCTCCATGCCGTCACGTGCGGTGGTTACTTCGAACCCGTCGTCGCGGAGTTGCTCGGCCAGGACGACGAGCAGATTCGCATCGTCGTCGATGAGGAGGATCCTTCGCGCTCGGTGGTCGTTCATGGTGCGTGCCCTTCCCCGCCGGGGTCATGCGCCCTCGCGAGCGGCGCCGCCGCGGGCCAATTCGGGCCGAGTATAGGGCGCCCGATCGCCGAAACCACCCGTACCGGAGTCCTGCCACGGTCCGGGCGGGGCGGGTGGCGTGGCG
>DAHXON010000137.1:6827-7143 GCA_027364875.1 Chloroflexota bacterium | reverse complement strand
GTCCGGCAGGGGCCCAACTTCGATTCGGAGCTGCCGAGCCTCGCCCAGGCGATGGACACTCGCCTGCGATTCGGCAAGTTCGAGGGTTACACCCTGGGCGACGTGGCGGAGATCGAGCCGACGTACGTGGATTGGATCGTCCACACGATCGACCGAGACCCGGAGCTGACCCTGGCGGCGCGGGTCGTCCTGCGAGCGCTGGAGCGGGAAGGGCTCGTGAGGCGGACCAGGTACGGCGCGCCCAACGAGAGCGGCTGGACGAGGGGGATCGGGTAGGGGAGACCGCCAGATACTCGGCGGGGGGGGGGGGGGGGGG
>DAHXON010000137.1:263-6817 GCA_027364875.1 Chloroflexota bacterium | reverse complement strand
CGCCCCCCCCCCCCACTACCTGGTTTGCCTTGAAACCACTCCGCCGACCGAAGGCCGGAACCCGCGTCCACGTCTGGACAGGGGATACGGGCCGGTTGTTCCTGGTTGCTCGGGTCGTGGCCGAATTCGAGCGGGCCTCCGTGCGCCAACCGAGTTGGCCTCCAGGTGGAAGCCGGAGCGAATTCGACCCGTGTCCGATGCCCTGGCCTTCGCTTTCTGCCGTGTTCACCGGCGGCACCATCACCGTATACCGGCGCCGTGAAGATGCCATGACCTCATGGACGCCTGCCCGACAGCCATGAAGTCAGGCGCGTTGGCGCACCACCCGGCTCGATATCGGCAAACCGAGTCGGTCGGGAGCTCCCGCTCTTCGTGGTTCGACCGACGGCCACTTCGGCGCATGGCTCGGGCGTTACCATTCGGCTATGTATGCCGACGGATTGAGTTTCCTCGAAGAAGAGCGCGACGCCTTCCGCCCGTACGAGGCGCTGCTAGAGCTTTCGGATGAGGAGCTCGAGCGGCCGGCCGAGGGCACTCACGGCTGGACGGGGCGCGACCTCATGGCTCACATCGGCACCTGGGCCGAGTGGTGGCTCAACATCGCCCGGGAACTGGCCGTCAACCCCCAGAGTCCGGCCTGGAGCGAGCTCTCGAAGATCAACGCCGAATGGGACGCTCGGGGCGACGAGCTCAACGCCCGATACCAGGCCGAATGGGCCGCGCTACCGATGGCAGAAGTGCGCCGTCGCTTCTCCACGATCCCGGGTGAGCTGCGCGGCTACCTGACCGTCGTGCCGGAGACGCGCTGGCTCAAGGAGCCGGACAGGCTGCAGTCGCTGCTCTGGAACACGACGGAGCACTACGCCGAGCACGAGGCCGAGCTGCGGGCCATCCTGGCGGCCGCGGGCAGGTAGGCTTGCCCGGTCCAGCCCCGATGAACGGCCCAACACTCCTGACAGAACGACTCATCCTGCGGCGCTGGCGAGCAGAGGATCGTGAGCCGTTCGCAACGATGAACGCGGACCCGGAAGTGATGGCCCACTTCGCGCGGCCGCTGACACGCGACGAGAGTGACGCCTTCGTGGACCGGATCGAGACCCGCTTCGACGAGCGCGGCTACGGGCTGTGGGCCCTGGAACGCAAGTCGGACGGGCAGTTCCTCGGCTTCACAGGGCTGGCCTACCAGACCTTCGAGGCGCCGTTCACGCCCTGTACCGAGATCGGCTGGCGCCTGGCCGGCTCAGCCTGGGGTCACGGCTACGCCACCGAGTCCGCCCGCGAAGCGCTCCGCTTCGGGTTCGAGGTCGCGCAGCTCCCGGAGATCTTCTCGTTCACCTCGACCGGCAACGCCGCCTCCCGGCACGTGATGGAGAAGATCGGCCTGCACCGCGACCCCGCCGACGACTTCGACTATCCGAGCTTCGCGCCGGGGCATCCGCTGCGGCGCCACGTCCTGTACCGGCTCCGCCGGGAGGAGTTCCTTCGATGACCGACGACGACCCGAACGGCACGCTTCCGAAGGATGAACCGGCCGAAAGCCCGGCCGAGGCGATCGAACGGCTGGCAGGCGAGCTCGATGGCGTCCATCGTCGGGCGTCCGGCCAAACGGTCGAATTCCTGCGTGGTTCGACGGTCTTCGCGGTTCAGGAGGGGACGCGCGTCGAGTTCCGGCTTCGAGCCGAGATAGCCGCCGCGGGCCTGCGGACGACGGCCACGTCTCGCTCGACGCGCGGAGCCGACTGGATCGCTCTCGACACCGCCGCCGGCGACACCTTCACCGTGGATCGCACGGTCGCCTGGTTCGAGACGGCCTGGCGGATCGCCCTCGAAGGCGGCTGGGGCGCGCCCCGGCCTCACTGATCCGGCCCGGACATAGCACGACCCCGGCCCGAGGGGGGAGGCCGGGGTCGTAGTGCCGGAGCCGAGGGGGTGGCTCCGGTGGGTATTCGAAGTTGTGCCCGCGGGCTAGTTCGTCTTGGCCGTAGCGTACTGCGAAAGCCCGAATCGTGCTTCCACCTGCTCGGCCGGCATGGCTCCGATGACTGCCATCGGCTGCTCGCCAGGGCGGAAGAACGCGATCGTGGGCAGGGTCATGATCTGAAGTGCCTGCGAGACCGCCGGGTTGGCGTCGACGTCCATCTTGACGACGTCGATCGCGCCCGCGTACTTCTCGGCGATCTTCTCGAGCTCTGGGGCAACCATTCGACACGGTCCGCACCAGGCGGCCCAGAAGTCGACGATGATCGGGCGTTCCGCGTTCAGGACGACATCCTCGAAGGTCTCGTCCGTAACTGCTTTTACGTCGGCCATCTGATTGATGGTCCTTTCTCCGTGGTTCGGTTCTTCGGTTCTGTGGGACGCCGCGGAAACGTTCAGCCCGCGATGGACTCGAGCAATCGACACGCCTCGAGGACCCTCTGGTCGGCGAGGCGATAGAAGATAGCGTTGCCGTCTCTCCTCGTCAGGACGAGTCCGGAGTTCCGCAGGACGGCAAGGTGTTGACTCATGTTCGGCACGTGGCAGCCGACCGTCTCGGACAGCTCATGCACCGAAAGCTCTCCGTTTGCGAGGGACTGGAGGACACAGAGACGCTTCGGATCAGCGAGGGCCTTCGCCACTGCCGCCGCCCGCTTCCTGGCCGTTTCCAGATCTCCGACTTCAAGCATGCTGCAAGTGTACGGCAGTTTGCGCAAGGACGCAAGTAGTTTGCGCGTGGTGGGCCGCGCAGCCGGGGCGCCGCGGGGCGGAGTGGCGCGGCCGGGCCTGAGCCGGGGCCGGGCCTGAGCCGGGTCGGTCGATTCTTGAACAACTTCCCTGAGGTGGAAGTTGTGCGAGGAATCCGGCCCGCTCCGGCGTCTTGGGGACCTACAGCGCCGCCTTTCCACGAGTGGCCGAGCGTGGCCGGGCGTGATCAGGGTCGCGACGGGCAACGGATAGCCGCGCGACCTCGCACAACTTTCGTGTGGCGGAAGTTGTTCAAGTTCCGGGCCGGGCTGGACCCGCCCGGACTGGGCCGAGCCGGGGCCGAGCCGCGGCCACGGGGCGTTGCGGCGGAGTCAGCCGTGCCTCAGAATTGGTTGCTGCAACGCGTTGCAACAGCGACTCGCGGCATCAACGGCAGAACCGGAGCGTCCCGGAGGCCTGGAGTGCACATACCGGACGGCTACCTGGCGCCCGCCGTTTCCATCGGCCTGGCGGTCGTGACGACCCCGACCTGGGCGATCGCCACGCAGAGGGTGAAGAAGGTCCTCAACAACCGGACCGTGCCGCTGCTGGCCATCTTCGCCGCGCTCAGCTTCACGATCATGATGTTCAACATCCCCGTTCCCGGGGGGACCACGGCCCACGGGGTGGGCGGGACGCTGATCGCGGTCGTGCTCGGACCGTGGGCGGCGGTGATAGCCGTCAGCACCGCGCTGATCCTCCAGGCTCTCTTCTTCGGCGACGGGGGGATCCTGGCGATCTTCGCCAACTGCCTCAACATGGCGATCATCCTGCCGTTCGCGGGCTACTGGACGTACCGCCTCCTGGCGACGGGTTCGCCCGTTCTCTCGACGCGTCGGGCCGTTGCGGCCGGCGTCGGCGGCTACGTGGGCATCACCGCGGCCGCGCTCGCGGTGGGTGTGGAGCTGGGCGTGGAGCCGATGCTGTTCAGGGACGGAGGCCGAGCGCTCTACAGCCCGTACGGCCTCGAGGCGGCAATCCCGGCGATGCTGATCTCGCATCTGTTCGCCGCGTCAATCGTCGAAGGGCTCATCACCGGGCTCGGCGTCGCCTATCTGCAGCGCCGCCACCCGGAGTATCTCGCGGGCCTACGCGGCGTATTCGCGCCCGAAGTCGGCACCGATGGCGCGGTCTCGAAGCGGCCGCTCTGGCAGCTGGCGCTGGCGGCGATCGGCGCGGCCATGGTCTTGATCGCGGCCGTCGGACTCGTCGAGGGGGGCGGAAACCCTGGGCGGATGTTCGGCACGGACTGGTCGGCCGTGGACTGGCCCTCCGTCGCGACGATGCTTCTCGCGACCGCGTCGATCGGCTTCGTGCTGGTGCCGGGCGCGTACTTCGTGCTGCCGCGGGGCGTGAAACGCATCGGCGCGCTCTTCGCGGTGCTCGCGGTTATCGCCCCGCTCGGGCTGATCGCCCCGGGCTTCGCCTACGGCGAAGGAAGCGGGGAGGACGTCCGGGCCGCGTTCGGCTACGTCCCGAGCGGGCTCTCGGACTTCTCGAGCTTCTTCAGCGCGCCACTGGCCGAGTACAACGTACCGCTGCCGTTCTTCTCGGACGCGAGCGCACCGCTATGGCATGCCGCGATCGGCTACGAGATCACCGGCATCCTGGGCATCCTCGCGGTTGGCGCGGCAACACTGGTCGTCGCCCGGCTGATCGGAATGACCGTCGGGCCGGGCTTGGCTCCGGCTTCGGCCGGATGAGGGCGCGCCGATGAGCGCGATGCCGAGCGGAATGCTGGCCCTTCGTCGGAAACCCGCGCCCGAGGGCCGGATCGGCTGGCTCGAGAAGACGCTCGGCGCCCTCACGTCCAATGTCGAGCAGGCCATCTTCAGCGAGCGGCATGCCCGCTCGGCAGGCTGGCTCCAGCGGCGCGATCCCCGGGCCAAGGTGGTCGGAGCGCTGGCGGCGATCGTAGCCGCGAGCCTGACAAGCTCGATCACAGGCCTCGGGCTTCTCTACGTCGCGACTCTGGCGGCGGCGAGCGGGAGTCGGGTGCCGTTCGGCTTTTTCGTCAAGCGAGTCTGGCTCGGCATCCCGTTGTTCGCGGGGATCGTGGTGATCCCGGCCATCTTCATGACGTCGGGTGCGCGAGTCTTCGACGCCGGCATAGGACCGCTGCACTTTGCCCCGTCCTGGAACGGCCTCGCGAGCGCCGCCCTGCTCGTCACTCGGGTCGGCGTGTCGGTGTCGCTGGCGATCCTTCTGGTCGTGACGACGCCGTGGGCGGACATCCTCAAGAGCCTCCGGGCTCTCCGGGTCCCGCAGGTCTTCGTGCTGATCCTCTCGATGACCTACCGATACATATTCCTCTTCCTCCACACCGCCAACGGCATGCTCCTGGCGCGCAAGAGCCGGGTCGTCGGGCGGACGAGCGGCGGCGAGCAGCGGCGCTGGATCTCGGGCGCCATGGGGAACCTCATGAGCCGGGCCTTCAAGATGAGCAACGACGTCTACGCGGCGATGCTGGCCCGGGGCTTCGGGGGCGAGATGCGGACCTACTCCGACTGCCGCATGGGCAGGGCCGACGTGGCCTTGCTGGCGGCCGTGGCCTCGGTCGGCGTCGCCGTCATCCTGGCCGGTCGAGTCGTCCCGTGATCGCGACCACGCACGAACCGCTGCCGGACGAGCCGCCGGCTCTCGAGCCGCCGGCGCCCGCGACCGCACTCGAGCCGCCGGCACGCGCGACCACGTTCGAGCCGCTCTTCAGCCTTCGGGGCGTCCGCTACTCGTACGCCGGCCGAAACCTCGCCCTCGACGGCATCGACCTGGACATCCGCGCGGGCGAACGTGTCGTGTTGCTCGGCGCCAATGGGTCCGGCAAGTCCACGCTGCTCAAGCTCCTCGACGGGATCGTGGCGCCGTCGGCGGGGAAGATGCGTGCCCTGGGGCGCGACGTGGCCGCCGTCGCCGCGGGCGAGGATGCCTTCCGCTTCCATCGGGAAGTGGGCCTCGTGTTCCAGGATCCAGACGTCCAGCTCTTCAGCGCGACGGTGCTCGACGACGTCGCCTTCGGACCGCTGCAGCTCGGCCTGCCGCAAGACGAGATCAGGGCGCGGGTGGACGAGGCGCTCGCCGCCATGGAGATCCGCCACTTGGCCGACCGGGCGCCCTTCGAGCTGTCCGGCGGTGAGAAGAAGCGCGCCGCGATCGCCTGCGTCCTCTCGCTCCATCCAGACGTGATCCTGCTAGACGAACCGACGGCGTCGCTGGATCCCCGGACGAAGTGGCTGCTCGTCGATCTGGTCGCCCGCCTCGGGGCCGCCGGACGAACGCTCGTCACGGCCACGCACGAGCTCGACATCGTGCCGATCATCGCGGACCGCGTCGTGGTCCTCGGAGAAGACCGCCGCGTGCTCGCCGACGGATCGCCCGATGTCATCCTCGACGACCGAGCCCTCCTGGTTCGGGCTAACCTGATCCACGAGCACCTTCACGAGCACGGCGGTCTGCGCCACTCGCATCCGCACCCGGTGGCGGAGCTCCACCGGGACGATGAGCCGGAGGACGAAGGCATGGCCTCGAGGACGGTTCGATGAGCCGCGACCATCCGGCGAGCACCGTGGGCCCGTGCGGCTGGGAGGAGGTCCCGGCCAAGCTGAGGGCGGCCGGGATGCGCTGGACGCCGCAGCGCCGGACGCTCGTCGAAGTCCTTCGCGAGATCGACGGGCACGTGTCGGCGGCAGACCTCATCGAACGCTGCCGCGAGCGGGATTCCACCACCACGCCCTCGACGGTCTACCGGACCCTCGACGTGCTCGAGGACCTGGGCCTCGTCTGCCACGGGCACGATCCGGCGGGCCGCGAGGAGTATCACGTCCGTCCCGGAG
>DAHXON010000137.1:0-253 GCA_027364875.1 Chloroflexota bacterium | reverse complement strand
CCCCACGGCCACCTCTACTGCCAGGTCTGCGGCGGGATGTGGGAGATCCGTGACGACGAGGCGGCGGTGATAACGGGCAAGTTCGACACCAACCGCGGCTTCGCGATCGATCTCTCGCACGTGACAATCAGCGGCTGCTGCGTCGGGTGCCGCCGGTAGGTGCCGGCGACTACGGCAGGTAAAGCTCGGCGGACCGCTCGTCTGCGCCGCCGATAACGCCCCCCGCGATCAACACGCTCCCGTCCTTCAGCAC
>DAHXON010000136.1 GCA_027364875.1 Chloroflexota bacterium | reverse complement strand
GCCGCGCCCGAAGCCCTCCTTCGCAAGGGGCTCGTGCCGCGCACCTTCGACGCCGATCATCCATTCGCCGATTGCCTCCGCCTGACCGTCCGGTCGGAGTCCGAGAACAGCCGCCTCATCGATGCAGCCAGGGGGATCCAGTCGTGACCAGCAACTTCGGCACCGTCGTGGCCTCGGGCGATCGCTCGGCCACGATCACGCGCGCGACCCGCGAGACCACGATCACGGTCACCCTCCACCTCGATGGCTCGGGCAGGACGGAGATCGACACCGGCGTGGGCTTCTTCGACCACCTCATGTCCGCGATGGCTCACCACGCGCTGTTCGACCTGGAAGTGGCCGCGACCGGCGATCTCCTCGTCGACGAACACCACACGGTCGAAGACGTTGCCCTCGTCTTCGGCGCGGCCCTCGCCCGGGCTCTCGGCGATCGGTCCGGGATCGTCCGGTTCGGCGACGCCTCCGTTCCGATGGACGAGTCCGTGGCCACGGCCGTGGTGGACGTGGGCGGCCGGCCGTATGCCGTCGTCGACGTTCCGTTCCGGGGCAAGCGCGCCGGCAAGTTGCCGCTCGAGCTGATCGACCACGTCTTCGAATCGATCGCCCGAACCGGTGGCGTCACCCTCAACGTCAAGGGCCGGGGCCGCAACGACCACCACCTCGCCGAAGCCGCCTTCAAGGCATTCGGCCGCGCCCTCCGCGAAGCCGTGGAAGTCGATCCCCGTCGGGCGGGAGCCCCTGCATCCACGAAGGGCGTGCTCGAATGACCGGGACGCGTGCCCGCGTCGCCGTCGTGGACTACGGCGCGGCCAATATGGTCAGCATCACCAGGGCCCTCGCCGCCGTCGGAGCCGAGGTTTCGGTGGCCCTCGACGCGTCCGGCTTCGAGAACGTCGATGCCGTCGTCGTGCCCGGCGTCGGCGCCGCTCGTGCGGCAATGGTCCAGCTCGACGCGCAGGGCCTGCGCCGGCCGATCCTCGATTGGGCCGTGGCTGGCCGCCCGCTCCTCGGCATCTGCCTCGGCTTCCAGATCCTCTTCGAGGCGAGCGACGAGGGCGACGCCGAAGCGCTCGGCCTGCTGCCCGGCCGAACTGTCGAGCTGGTCGACGCGCCGACGCTTCCGCATATCGGCTGGAACTCGGTGACTCTCGCTCGGCCGCACGTGCTGTTCGATGGCGTGCCCGACGGCGAGTACTTCTACTTTGTCCACTCCTATGTCCCGCAGCCGGCGGACGAGTCGATGATCCTCGGCCGGACGACCCACGGCCGGCAGTTCGCCAGCGCGGCCGCACGCGGCAACGTCCTCGGCGTGCAATTCCACCCGGAGAAGTCGTCCGACGCCGGCCTCCGCGTTCTCTCCAATTTCGTGGGCATCGTGGAGGCCCGCTGATGCTCGCTCGACGTGTCATCCCCTGCCTCGACGTGGACAAAGGCCGCGTGGTCAAGGGCACGAAGTTCGTGAACCTGACCGACGAGGGCGATCCGGCTGAACTGGCCGAGCGCTATGCCCGCGAGGGCGCCGACGAAATCGTCTTCCTCGACATCACGGCCGCCCACGAACGGCGCGGAACGATGCTCGAAGTCGTCCGGCGGACGGCCAGCCGGGCGTTCGTGCCGCTGACCGTGGGCGGAGGCGTGCGAACCGTCGAGGAGATGCGCGACGTCCTGCGCGCCGGCGCCGACAAGGTTTCGTTCAACACCGCGGCGGTCGCCACCCCCGAGCTGCTAACGTCGTGTGCGGAGCGATTCGGGAGCCAGGCGGTCGTCTGCGCCATCGACGCTCGCCGAGCAGGTTCAGTCGGCGAACCGGCCGGAGCGGGCACCGGGTCGTCCGCGGCTGAACCGCGCTGGGAGGTCGTGACCCACGGCGGCCGCCGGCCCACCGGGCTCGACGCCGTCGGCTGGGCCCAGCGCGTGGTGGCGCTGGGCGCGGGTGAGCTCCTCGTCACCTCGATGGACCGCGACGGGACCCGCTCCGGCTTCGACACGGAGCTGCTCGCCGCGATCGCGACGCGGGTCCGCGTCCCGGTGATCGCTTCCGGAGGTGCCGCCGGGCCCGAGGATTTCGTCATCGCCGTTCGCGAGGGCCGGGCCGACGCGGTTCTCGCCGCCTCGATATTCCACCGCCGGCTCCACTCGATCGCCTCGGTCAAAGCGGCCATGGCCGCCGCGGGCCTGCCAGTCCGTCCAATCGTGGAGACCGTCGAATGAGCGCCACGCAGGTTCGTGAGGAAGACGTCGCCTGGGGAGCGAGCGGGCTGGTGCCCGCCGTCGTCCAGGATGTCGCGGATGGTCGCGTCCTCATGGTCGCGTACGTGGACGCCGAGGCGCTCGCGGCGACGCTCGCGACGGGCGACGTCCACTTCCACAGCCGCTCTCGCGATCGCCTCTGGCGCAAGGGCGAGACCAGCGGCAACGCGCTGCACCTCGTCGACCTCGCGCTCGACTGCGACGGCGACGCACTTCTCTTCGCGGTCGCGCCGGTCGGCCCGACCTGCCATCGGGGCACGCGCAGCTGCTTCGATCCGGCCGAAGGGACGGCAGTGCCCGGTGTACGCGCCTCCGCCGCGCCTGCCGGGTCTGGTGGCGCCGGTACACGGGGAGAGACGGCCTCCGGAGCCCCGCTACCGCTCGCCGTTCGGCCTCAGACCTCGAGCACCCAGGGCTTCGAGTGGCTCGAGACGCTCTGGGCGACGATCGAGTCGCGGGCCGGGGCGGAACCGAGCGCCTCCTACACCGCTCTCCTGCTCTCGAAGGGCGTGGACGGGCCGGCGCGCAAGGTCGCCGAAGAGGCGGTAGAGGTCCTTATGGCCGCCAAGGACGACGCCGTAGCGGCTCTCACCGCTCCGGGCGACCGTGGCGCCACGCGGGACGCGCTCACCGGCGAGGTCGCGGATCTGCTGTACCACACCCTCGTCGTCCTGCGCGAGCGCGGGCTGCCGCCCTCCGCCGTGATTGCCCGTCTCCGCGAGCGCCACAAGCCGTAGCCGGGCCGCCCGCCGGAGAGTGGCCGCCCGCCAGAGAATGGCGCCGCCGGAGAGTGGCCGCCCGCCGGAGAGTGGCCGCCCGCCGGAGAGTGGCCGCCCTCAGCCCTTCAGCCGGCCGATCCGGAGGTTCTTGCGGCCCGCGCGCATGACCAGGTAGCGGCCGGCGAGCAGCTCCGGAACGGCCGCGTCCGGCCCAGCCACACGCTGGTCGTTGAGCGAAAGTCCGCCCTGCGCGATCGCCCGCCTCGCTTCTCCGTTGGAGGTGTACTGCCCGCTCACGACCGCGATCCGCAGAGCTCCCGCAGCCGCGTCCTCCGAGGTGAACTCGAAGCTGTCGATCGCGGCGAACAGCTGCTCAAGGGTCTCCGGGTCCCGGATCGGCTCCTTCGAGAAGGCCGCTTCGCTGATGCGCACGGCCTTCCGGGCCTCGTCCTCGCCGTGAACACGAGCGGTGATGTCGTAGGCCATCGCCCGTTGCGCCACGCGGGCCTCGGGACGAGCCGCGACCTCCGCCTCGAGCTCCTCGACCCGCTCGCGCGGAAACAAGGTGAAAGTCCGCATGTACTTGCCGATGTCTCGATCGTCCGCGTCGAGCCAGTACTGGTAGAACGCGAACGGGCTGGTCCGGTTCGGGTCGAGCCAGACGCTCGTGCCGGCGGCCGTCTTGCCGTACTTCGTGCCGCTCTCGTTGGTGAGCAGCGGATAGCTCAGGCCGTAGGCGAGGTCCTGCCCGTCCGGGGTTCCGAACTCCTTGCGGATCAGCTCGAGACCGGCGGTGATGTTGCCCCACTGGTCAGCGCCGCCCATCTGCATCTCGACGTGGCCCGTGCGGTAGAGGTGCAGGAAGTCGGCGGCCTGGAGCAGCATGTAGCTGAACTCGGTGAAGCTCAGGCCGCCGTCGCCCTCGAGGCGGATCTGGACCGAGTCCTTGGCCAGCATGTAAGGCACGGTCAGATGCTTGCCGATGTCGCGCAGGAACCGCAGCAGCGAGTACGAGCTGAGCCACTCGTAGTTGTCCACCAGCTCCGCGCCGAAAGTGCCCTCGAAATCGAGGAATCTGGTCAGCTGGGCCTGCATGCCGCCGATGTTCTCCTCGACAGTGGGCCGGCTCAGGAGCAGCCGTTCGCTCGTTCGGCCGGACGGATCGCCGATCATGGCCGTCCCGCCGCCCACGAGGATCACCGGGATGCCGCCGGCACGCTGGAGATGGATCAGGCCGAAGATCGGCACCAGCGAACCGATGTGCAGAGAGGGACCGGTGGGATCGAAGCCGTTGTAGCCGCGGATCGGCTCGCCGGTGGCCAGTCGCGCCTCCAGGCCCTGACTGTACTGGTGGACCATGCCGCGCCAGCGCAGCTCGTCGAGCAGTCCCGGCAGGCCCGAAGATGGCTGCCGATCGCGTCCTTCGGTTGTGCCGGTCAGGGCCATCGCCGCTATCGCTCCCTTTTGCCGTGACGTGTTCCGTAACGCCCGGGTGGACCCGGCCGTCGCATGGCCCGGCGGGAGGGGTTGAATGGCCGCCGGTCTACGTATGCTATCTTGCGAGCCGTCATGCAGACCAGCCTGGCCCGACGCGAACGGCGCCGGCGCAATGGATCGGGCAGCCGCCGGAGGGGTGGCGGTGCCGGAAGCAAAGTCGCCGTCGCTCTACCGCTCCTCCTGCTCGCCACCTTCTTCGGCCTGAGCCTCGTCACCTTCGCGGGTGCCGTCCAGGTCTATTCCTCGTACAGCAGCGACCTGCAGGATCCGAAGACACTGCTCGAGGGCATCAACTACAACCAGCAGACCGTGCTCTACGACCGCACCGGAACCTACCAGCTCGCGGCCTTCGGTTCTGAGAACAGGCGCGTCCTCAAGTTCTCCGAGATCCCGAACACGGTTCTCGACGCCACCACCAGCACCGAGGACAAGACCTTCTGGTCCAACACCGGCTTCGATCCGGCCGCGGTCCTGTCGTCGCTGCGTGACGCCCTCTCGGGCCATCCACGCGGCGCCTCCACGATCACCCAGCAGGTCGTCAGGATGAGGCTGCTCCCGGCCACGACCAGCACCGTCGACCGCAAGATCAAGGAGATCATCCAGTCGGTCAAGCTCACCGAGGAGCTGCCGGGAGAAGCGGGCAAGGAAGCGATCATCACCGCTTACCTCAACCTCAACTTCTTCGGCAACCAGAGCTACGGGATCGCCGCCGCCGCGTCCGGCTACTGGGGCATCACGGACCTGTCCAAGCTGACCATCGCCCAGGCCGTGATCCTCGCCGCCATCCTCCAGGCACCGTCGGCTTACGACCTCCTCGCCAACGCCGACGACCAGGGCGGCACGTGGGTCGTGCCCATGAGCTCGACCATCGTGCAGCGTCGGAACGGCATCCTCGAAGACATGCGCCGCAACAACAAGGAAGGTCTGCTGCGCGGCAAGTACACGGACGCCGAGCTGCTGGCGGCGGAATCGGAGCCGGTCATCCTCCACCCCGCGCCGGCGCAGCAGATGATCGCCCCGCAGTTCGACCTACAGGTTCGCCAGCAGCTGGCCGATCTGCTGTGCGGCCAGGGCACCGATCCTGTCGATTGTCAGCAGGTCGACACCGGCGGCTACAAGGTCGTCACCACCCTCGACTACAAGATGCAGCAGTCCTCCGAGAAGTGGCTGGACGCCTACATCTTCGGCCCGAACCAGGGCAGCCAGGCGGCCAACATCGCCTACCTTGCGAACCTGGGTATTACGCCCAAGACCGACGCGTACGACTACAGCCGCATCATCGGCCCGAGTTCCACGAGCAAGAACGGCCTGCAGAGCGGCAACATCCACAACGGCGCGCTGATTGCCGTCGACTACACCACGGGCCAGGTGCTCGCCTACTCCGGCAGTGCCGGTTTCTACCAGGATCCGGTCAAGGACCCCGGCAAGCCGGGCTCCAACTACTTCGATCCCCAGTACGACGTGCTCTCGTCCGGCATCGGCCGGCAGCCCGGATCCGCCTTCAAGCCCATCAACTACCTCATCGGCATCCAGGACACCAAGCTGACGGCCGCCTCGCTGTTCATGGACGTGGCCACCAACTTCGGTGGCAACTACACGCCTCATGACGCCGACAACCTGGAGCGCGGCCCGGTGCGCCTCCGCGAGGCCCTTCAGTACTCACTCAACATTCCCGCCGTGAAGGCTGCCTCGATCAACGGCGTCGCTCACGTCATGCAGCGCGCCCAGGACTTCGGCCTCCAATTCCCCCAGGACGCCAACCCGGGCGTGTCGATCGGCATAGGCACGGTGGAGGTCAGACCCGCCGACCTCGTCTCAGCCTACGGCGCCATCGCCAACTCGGGGACCCTGGTCCAGCGGAACATGATCCTGTCGATCACCAACGCCCAGGGCAACGCGGTTCCTCTCGGCGTCCCGATCAGCAGCCATCCGTCCACACCCGCGGCTTCCTACGTGATGACGAGCATCCTTGCCGGCAATACCGATCCGTCACAGAACAACTGGTGGAGCCAGTACAAGCTGACCGAGGGCAAGACCCGCCGGCCGGCCACCCTCAAGACGGGCACCAGCGACCAGACCGAGGACCTGTTCGCGGTCGGGTACACCGCGCCGCCTGCGGGCCAGTCCGGCCATGCGATCGTGGCCGGAGTCTGGGCGGGCAACAGCGACCGGGCACCGGGCAAGAGCGTCATGTCGCTCGAGCTCGCCGCGCCCATCTGGCACGCCTTCATGCAGGACGCCACGGCGGGCACTCCGGTCACGGACTTCAGGCAGCCCGACGGCGTCACCTGGGCGACCGTCGACGCGAACAGCGGCATGCTGCCGGGCCCGTACACGACTCAGACCGTCAAAGAGGTCTTCATCGACGGCACCGTGCCGAACCAGGTCGACAACACCAAGACGCCGGTAGACGTGGACAGCACCACGAACACCCTGTGGACCTGGGATTGTCCGGGTACCAAGGTCACCAACGGTTACCTGGATCTGAGCCAGGTGGACGCCAACAACCCCACCTGGCAGAAATACGACCAGATCTGGATACAGCGCGCCCAGAAGGGCGTGGGAATCAGGGGCGGTCCGAACAATGGGGCCACCATGTACTTCTACCAGACCGGCTTCTGGACGCCCTTCGGGCAGACATGGGGCGCTCCGTTCCCTCCCACAACGTCATGCACGTCCAACACGGGCAGTCCGCCGCCGTCAGAGAGTCC
>DAHXON010000135.1 GCA_027364875.1 Chloroflexota bacterium | reverse complement strand
CCCGGTGGCGCCGTCCTCGCCTTTGGCCTCGGTGCGAAGGGCCTCCGTGAGGTCGCGACGCTCGCGCGAGCGGGAGCCAAGGATGTCGATGCCCTTCGCGATGGCGCCCGGGTCGTCGAAGGCCTCGAGCATGGCGGCGCAGCCGTCCGTGGAGTCGAGACTGCCGTCAAGGACGAGGTCGAGCTCGCCCGTGGCGGCGAGCAGGCAGCCGGTGCCGGCGAACATGCGGCTGCGAGCGTCGGTGGCGCGGAAGAGGCCGCCGCCAAGGTGCGGAACAATCACGTCGCGCACCCGAAGAACTCGCTCGACTCGCCTGTGCCTACATACACCTACAAGCTGGTGAGCAAAGACGATCCAACCATAATCCTCAAGCACGGGGTATCTTGGGACCCCGAGTCCAGGTACACGCAGGCGTGGCTCGACGCGCACAACGCCGAACGGCCCATTCGTCTGGCCGAGTACGCTACTCGGCGAGAAGCGCTCGACGCCGAGATCGATCTGATCAAACAGCATCCTTGGGCCTCCCTCAACAACGAGGGATGGCTGAAGAAATACCGACTGACCTTGCCATTGCCATGAATCACGACAGCGTCGAGTTGACGGTTAGCGTCGGTGGGATTGATGACTGGCGCCTACTCCGCCGGGTGCCGGGTCGCGTCCAGACGCACCGCCTGGACCACGTTGAGCGCTCGCTCGATCGAGCCCTCGCCGCCCTGCGGGACGGCAGGACGACCCACCTGTACGTGGGCTTGGCGATCGGACCGCCCGAGGACGTCGTGATGGGCACCATCAAGGCGCGGCGGTTCGATCGGAAAGCCGAAGCCCTCGAGATCAAGCTTGGGTTCGATTCCACCATGCCGGACGACGAAGTTGGGCCCAGGTGGGGGCAGCTGTCCAAGGAAGGCATCGAGTTCGGGCTCGAGGCGCTTGCGAAACGAAAGCTCTTCTTCGACGGTACCGCAGCCATCGCGCGGATCGATCGCTGGCTCGCGAACGAGGAATGGCTCGAGCTCGCACCAGCGTCGCCGCCGGGTGGTTGGCCCGAGCGGCTCGAGATCCACGTCGAGATGACGCAGGCCTGGAACATACCTTTCGCCGACTCGGAGCTGGCCGCGATCGAGTGGCACGGCGACAAGATCCTCGAAGGGCTCGGGGCGTTCTGGGCGAACGACGTCCGAGCCGACGAATGGGTCACCTACTTCGATTGCCTAGACGGCGCAGGAGTACTCGAGCGCCTGCGACCCATGATCGAGGCCTTGCGCGCGCCCGGCTTCGTGTACGTGCTCATGGGCAAGCGCGACGGCCCAATGACCCGGGTCGACATCAAAGGCACGGCAAGGTGAACGGCTGGCCCGAGCGTCTCGAAATCCACACCCGTATCGACGAAAGCGAGGAGCAGCGGGCCTACGACGCGATGCTCGAGTTCGAGTCCGAGCTCGATGACTTGCTCGCCGGCCTCGGAGCTGCCGAAGGCAACGAGGTCAGCGAGGGCGAATGGATCACGTACGTCGAGTGCACGGACGCCGAGGTCGCCCTGAACCGCCTCCATCCGCGGCTTCGCCGGCTCGGCTCGGACGCCGTCTGGGTGCTCAAGTGCTCGAGGGTGGTCGTTCGCTGAAGGGCTGATCTCGGGGCCATCCAAGGGTCGCCTCCTACTCGAACTCGGGCGCCTCGGTCGCCTGGCGATACCAGGGCCGGATCCTCGAGTCCGCGCCTGGCGCGCCCGACCTGTACGACTTCTCCGCCCGCTCCTATAGCCCGAGCCTGGGTGCCTTCACTTCCCTAGACACCTACAACGGCTCGCCGGCGGATCCGGGTCTCCTCAACCACTACATGTACACCGGGGGCAACCCGGTGACCTACAGCGATCCGAGCGGGCACTGCATCGGCATCGAAGGTCTCTTTTGCGCCGAGAGCGCCGTCGCGACTGGCCAGCAGTTCCTCGGCGGCGTCATTGACACGGGCAGCCGCTATGCCGCGGACGCCGCCAACTGGACGACGAGCACGATCGCGAGCACCTGGTCGGGCCTCACCCAGACCTACCAGAACTTCGCCGCGGGTTTCGAGAGCGGCGTCAACGACCTCAGAAAGGAGGTCCAGAGCTTCGCGGTCGGGGTCGACCGCTGGGCGGCAGGGGTTCAAGCCCAGGTCCGTTCGACGATCGCCTCGTACCACATCGACGTCTCCGCCCTAGAAGCGTTCGGGCAAGTCGTGCTCTCCGACCCCCACCTGATGCTCGGGATGCTCTCGGTGGTCCCGGGTCTCGGCGAGATCGCCGCCGCCGCGGACATGGCTCTCTATCTCTATCAGGGCGACTACGCCAACGCCGCGCTCGCGGCCACGATGTTCGTACCCGGTGGCGCCGTCCTCGCCCTCGGCGCCGGTGCCAAGGGCTTCCGTGAGCTCAGCACCTTCGCTCGTGCGGGGGCCAAGGATCTCGGGGCCGCCGTGGAGGGCTCCCGGGTCCTCCGGGGCCTCGACCGCGCCGGCGAGAGCATCCACGAGGTCGTCTCAGCCGCAAAGGCCAAGGTCTCTGGTTGGGTCCTTGACCAGGCCAGGACCGTGCAGCTCCAGCGCGTCACGACCAAGACCGCGGTCGAGATTAAGGACCTCGTTCGAGCCGGCGATTCAGCCGCGCTCGAGCGGATGAGCAACGCGCCTGGTTGGGTCAAGAACGCCATCGACGGCTCTGCGCGCGATCTTGGCAACCTGATCGACCGCGTGGTCAAGGACCGTGCGCCGAGCTACCGTTTCCTAGACTCGCTTGACGTTACGCCGGCATTCACTACGGGCGCGGACTTTGTGAACCCGGCGACCAAGCGAGCCTGGGATGTGACCACGCAGCTCTCGTGGAGACTCGGCGGCCACCAGGAACTCTACGATGGGATGTACCGCTCGCTGACCGGGATCCAGTACAACTATCGTTGGGGGCCCGGCAGTCTAATGCAGCATCTCTTCAAGTGGTGACACCGCAATGAGTCGAGACCCACGAGCTCCCGACGGCGTCGACGCCAGGGTTGGAAAACGGACCCTGTCCGAGACCGAGGTCGCGGCGATGAGCGCCCGTGATCGTCAGGGCCGCGAGCATTATCGCGATCTGTCCAAGTCCGATGCCGACGCGATTCGAAAAGAGATCGTGCGCGCTGGTCGGGCGGATCGACTCCAGGTCTCCCAAGCCCGGTTTCCTTGGTGGGTCCGCATCAAAGCGAACCGGATTGATCGAGTCGACTTTGCGGAGGTCGACCTTCGAGCGGTGCGCTTCGGAACGCCCATGTTCCGCAAGACGCTCACAATCTCCGATAGCACCTTCACCGATTGCGTGGTCAACATGCCCCTCCATGATGTAGTGCTTGAGGGCGTGACGTTCGAGCGCTGCGAGTTCGAACTGGTCCAGTTTCGGCGCTGCATCCTCCGCGACTGCCGCTTCATCGATTGCAGAGCAGGCCACATCGTTTTCGAGAACTGCACAGTCGAACGGGTCGAGTACGGCTTGTCGGGCGATGCCAGCTGGACGGACAGCGTCCTGAAGGGGGTGCGGCTGAGCGGCTCGTTGACCATGGGGGTCGTCGCCGGCTGCAAGTGCGAGGACGTTGATCTTAGCCGGTGCTCGTTCACCGGCTATGCCTTCCTTCAGAACGATGGCCGGATGGTCTTTCCGTCGGGGAGGTCTGCATTCGTCGTGCGGGGCCGAGATTGTGATCTCGTCAGGACGGAGCTTGAAGCCAGGCTGAGCCCTGGGTCGCTACGAGTCTTCGACAAGGCGGTGACCAGTTCGGAGTTCACGGCCATTCGCGCCGACAGATTCAAAGCCGCACCGGAGCGAGATCTGATCCTCGACGCCCTCTACGCCCACCATGTCGAGAACACCTAGGGTTCGTGACCCGTCCGCAGACTTATGGTGCCAAGTACACGGAATGGGTGAACAGCCAATTGAGCGGGGCGCGTTCCCAACGAGACGTAGTTGACACCCTCGATTGGATCAGAAGCGAACCCCAAGCCGGCGGGATTCACTGGTGACAGGAGGCAGCTAACGTGAGGGTCTGGCTCCCACGGCCGTTGCAGTACCCATACGTCGTCACGGCGGACCCGCCTAGAGCGTACCGCGTGTTCAAGGGACTGCAGGGCAGACGGCACCCAGATTGGACGCCTCCGCCGGTGGTCCTCCACAAGCGAAATCAAGGACGCCTCATGACGGCCCGAGCAAAGGCCGTTGTGGAGCCCGTTCTGGCCGATGAGGCCGAGTTCCTTCCCCTCGCTTGCCCCGATATGCCACTCTGGCTCGTCAACAACCTCCAGGTCATTGACGCCCTGGATGAGGAGCATTCCGAGATCCGCCGCTACCCGGACGGTCGCATCGTCCTGAAGCAAGTCGACATGCCCTCTCTTGGGTACTACGCGATCGTCGCGTCGGTTCTGACTCCCGTGTTCCATCGCGATCCCATCCAGGGCCGGCGGTGCTTCACGGTTCCGCAGGAAGCCGACAGCGTCATGTACTTCACCGAACCCGTCGCCGACGCGATCAAGGAGGCCGGTCTCACAGGTCTCGATCTCGACCAGCCGGTATGGACTGGCGAAGATCGAGGCTGAGTGGGAACAGTGGGCGGCCGAGGAGTAGCGGGCCTTTTGCAGCGCACCAGATGATCCATTCCCTCGCAGCCGTGACGAGGCTTGGAAGTCCTCGACTGGTTCCACCGGAAGCTGCTCGCGGGGTATCGACGGTGACGCGGGTCTTCGTCGCCAGCTGTATTAACTCAAGGATCCCGTTGAGGCTAGTCGTCCCTATCGTCCCTTTGTAGACGCCTAATTGCCGAGGCGGACGACGTGCAGGTGCCACCGGGGTCCGGTGATCAGGCCACCGTCAAATGACTAGCGCACATCGTTACCTGGCCATCTTGGTCGAGACCGAAGCCAGGCCTCGGAGTTAGCTAATCCGACCTGACGGCCGCTGTCCGAAGTCCTGCACGGCTCCTGTTCGCCGTCAGGCTCATCGATCGCGAGTGGCTGGTCGACGCTCACCAACGTCCAGACCTACCAGAACATCGCCGCCGACCTCGGGCATGGCGTCAACGACATCAGTACCGATGTCCACCACTTCGCCCTGAGCGTCGACAAGTGGGCAGCGGGCGTTCAGGCCCAGGTCCGTTCGAGCCTCGCCTCGTTCCGCGTCGACGTCTCCGCGATCGAAGTCTTCGGGCAGGTCCTCCTCTCCGACCCCCACATGATGCTCGGGATGCTCTCGGTGGTCCCGGGTCTCGGCGAGATCGCCGCCGCGGCCGACATGGCCCTCTACATCTACCAGGGCGACTACACCAACGCCGCCCTCGCGGCCACGATGTTCGTACCCGGTGGTGCCGTCCTCGCCCTCGGGGCCGGTGCCAAGGGCCTCCGTGAGCTCAGCACCTTCGCTCGTGCGGGGGCCAAGGATCTCGGGGCCGCCGTGGAGGGCTCCCGGGTCCTCCGTGGCCTCGACCGCGCCGGCCAGACCGTCCACGAGGTCGTCTCGGCCGCCAAGGCCAAGGTCTCTGGTTGGGTCCGCGGCGGCGAGAAGGCAGCCAGCGACCTGGCCGACGTCGATCAATGGCGCGTTTCCGGAAGCGTTCCCGAAAGCGGTCGGACGATCAGCAGTGGCTACACTCAGGCTCAGCTTCGGGGCATCGTCGGGGAGGAGGCCCAGGGTGTCGCGGACCGGGGCCTCGGCCGGATTGACTCTCAGATTACGTCTGCGCAATGGGGCGCTGTCGGGAAGGAGCGCTGGCGCATCTGGCAGTATCGTGGCTCCATCGTGCACGAAGAGACTCTCGCGGCTCTTCAGCACCGCTTGGGCCGCGACTTTGTCACATACTCGAGCAACAACGGCATCGACTTCACCTTTGGCGGCATCCACCAGATCGAACTGACCGCTGCAGGATCTGTCGGTCGTCATACGAGAGCGCCCCGATCCATACCCATTGACCAGATAGCCACGTACAGCTGGGTCAAGTAGATGGAGATACGAGTCACCTCAAGGCAGGGCAAACCGCGTCAGGTTCAGAGAGTCGACGGGACGCTGAGCGATCAGAAGTTCGTCCAGACCGAGTCGTGGGTCGTCGTCGAACACGCGACATGCGAACGCGTCGACTTTTCCGGTCGCAAGTTCGACCCGCTGGCCGTTGGGCCGGCCAGGTTCATGGAATGCAACTTCAGCCGGGCGGCGTTTCGCCACAGCACCCTTGGAGACCTCGGGCGAGGTGACGGTCAGGCGCTCTATCGCGACTGCCGCTTCGACCGAGCCGATATGCGCGCCTTGCCCCACATCGGCAACGCCCGCTTCGAGCGCTGCAGCTTCCGCGGCACTCGAATGGAGGGATGGCGAGCCGACCGCGCGGAGTTCATCGACTGCGTCTTCTCGGGCCGGATGTACGACTGCCGATTCGCCGGTCGCCCCTGGACCGACGAGGCGGGTGCGACCGGACGGGACCACAACGAGTTCCACGGCAACGACTTCCGCGAGGCCGAGCTTGACGCCGTGATGTTCGTCTACGGCATCGATCTCGACGCCCAGCTCCTGCCCGAGAGCGATCGGTATCGTCGCTTGGACCGGCCGACCGAGCGCGTAGACCGGGTGCGCGCCGAGATCGCGCGTTGGCCAGATAGGGATCTTCGCGAGTCGGGTTTGCTGATTCTTCGCATGGTCGACCATCCAGGCTACCGAGAGCAACGGGAACTGTGGCTCGACCGGAGGCTCTTCACCGACGGGCAGATTCCTGGGCTTCGAGAACGGATCCTCGCCATGCTCGAGCAAGCGCTGAACTGACGAGCCTACGGCGAAGTGCCTGACCCGGTGTCGTTGCCTACCGCTACGACGCCTATGGCAACACGGTCGCCTCGTACTCGCCGTCAGGCTCATCGATCGCCTGGCGATACCAGGGCCGGATCCTCGAGTCCGCGCCTGGCGCGCCCGACCTGTACGACTTCTCCGCCCGCTCCTATAGCCCGAGCCTGGGTGCCTTCACTTCCCTAGACACCTACAACGGCTCGCCGGCGGATCCGGGTCTCCTCAACCACTACATGTACACCGGGGGCAACCCGGTGACCTACAGCGATCCGAGCGGGCACTGCATCGGCATCGAAGGTCTCTTTTGCGCCGAGAGCGCCGTCGCGACTGGCCAGCAGTTCCTCGGCGGCGTCATTGACACGGGCAGCCGCTATGCCGCGGA
>DAHXON010000134.1:243-7316 GCA_027364875.1 Chloroflexota bacterium | reverse complement strand
CGCCGCGATCATCGCGGCGGCCGCCTCGCTTCTCGTCGACGTCGGCTACGCCGAGTTGTCGATGGAAGCCGTGGCTTCGCGGGCCGGCGTTTCGAAGGCCACCGTGTACCGGCGTTACCGCGACAAGGACGAGGTCGTCGCGGCAACGATCCTGGCCACAACAGACCCCCCTCCGCCCGGCGTGCCGTTTCCCGGCGGATCCGCCCGGCAGAATCTGACCGCGATCCTGAAGATGGCCGGGGTCGCGATGTCGAATCCGGCCTGGCCCGCCATCCTCAGGGCGATGCTGTCGGACCACCACGGTAGTGGCGGCCTGCTGCCGACGGTATCGAGGCAGGTGATCGAACCGGGTGTCGAGGCGGTGCGGAGTCTGGTGGACTTCGGCGTGGCGAACGGCGAGCTGCGTCCATCCGTGACCGGAGCGATGCTCCACGAAGTGCTGTTCGGGACGCTCGTTGCCCGCTCGATGCTCGGCAAGCCGATCACCGACGAGTGGATCGAGAACGTAGTGGCGTCAGTCTGGCAGGGGTTCGGCACCGATCAGCCGGAGTCCGAATCCGAGACCGGTTCCGCGCCGGGCCGGCGTGGGCGAAGGGACTGATAGAGGAAGGCCGCGACCAGGAGCAGCAACCCCAGGCCGACGAGTGAGAGCACCCGGTACGAAACGTCGAGGTAGCTCAGGTCGAACAGGAAGACCTTGACCGTGGCCAGCGTCAGCAACCCCAGGCCGCCCTCCCGAACACCCTGCCGCCAGCCGATCGTGCCGGCGATGAAGACGACCATGCCGATGGCGCCCCACAGGATCGACAGGCTGACCTGCGCCTGCTTCTGGAGCTCCTCGACGGCGATCGAGCCGGACTGCCGAGCCTGGAAGAAGTCGACGACGAGCGCCGAAGCGAGATAGACCAGACCCACGCCGGCCATCAGCTCGAGCGCCGACCGGGCGTAGCGCGGCCACTTCATGTTGCGAGAGGCCAGGAACAGCACCGCGGCCACCGAGCCGATCGACACGATCGCGTCGACGGCGAACCAGGGGCCCGTCCGGACGACGCCCCACTGCACGCCGAGCCTCTGGATCGGCACCACGACCCCGAGGATCGCGCCGATCCCCAGGCCCACGCAGACCGCGGCCGACAGCATGTACGCGGTCCCGCCGTACGTCCGCCGGACCGCCCAGACGCCGAGCCCGACGGCCAGCGCGCACCAGGCGACCACGGCGTACGCAGGCGACAGCTCGAACACGACCGTGTACGCGGCTAATGCGGCTGCGGCGAGGATGCCCGCGACCCGAACGTCCGGCCGGGCCGTGATCGCTGCGGCGGCGAGGAACGCCGCGATGCCGAGCGCCCCGGAGAGCGCGGCGATGTCCACGAATGGTGTCACCGGCAGCGCCGTGGCGCCGAGCGTCGAGACGGGCAGCTCGTAGGCGAGCATGTGCCCGATCGCGAGGCCGGCCGCCAGCGCCGCGGAGAAGAGCGGCGCGTCGGGCCAGTTGACCTCCGACATCTCGATCACCGCGACACGACGCAACCGGGCCCGTGACTCAGGCCTTCCGGGCAGCCGGTCGAGCAGACCCTCCGCCGCGATCGAGCCCGGCATGAGAGCCAGCCAGCCGCCCGCCAGCGCCACTCCGGCGATCTCGAAGGGAAGCACGTATGCGGCCACGAACAGGGCGCCCGTCGCGAGGCCGCAGCGGAGGGCGTGGCTCCGTACCAGCACGCCGACCAGGAGCGCGGTCACCAGCGCGATCGCAACGGTCAGCGCGGCCGAGTCGGCAAACGGGATCGAGCCCGAACCGTTGATGCCGTAGAGCGACAGGTGGTGGATCGGATACTGCCAGGCCAGGACGTTGGCGAGGACCATCGCGGCGACGCTCCCGGCAGGCACGGCAACGGTGACGGCGACCGCTACAGTCGAGCGGAACCGCCAGATCGCCACCAGACCCAGGATCTCGGCGCACCAGGCCCCTACCAGCGCAGGTCCCGATAGCTCGAACGGGATGGCGTAGGCGAGGACGAACGATCCGACGACGAGGAGGCTCAGCCCGATCTCGCGGTTTCTCGAAAGCCACCCCGAAACGAAGCTGGTCGCGAGCAGGGCGCCGAGCGCCAGGCCGCTGCTGTTCGCAAAGGGCAGGATCCCGGTTCCCGCGGAGCCCTCCAGGGTCCAGCGGGCGAGCGGATACTCGAAGGCTGCGAGGTGGGCGACGGCGAGGCCGCCGACGCAGACACCCACGACCGCCAGGTAGTCGACGCGCCGGTACGGCCAGAGCGCCACGAGGGCACCCGCTTCGATCGCCCACGCGGCGACGAGCGCGGGTCCCGACAGCTCGAAGGGCAGCGAGTAGGCGGACAGGGCGATGCCGGCGACGAGCAGGCCGAGCCGGATCTTCTGACTCTCCGACATCCAGGCGGCCAGGAAACCGGCGATCAGCAGACCTGCCAGCGCGATGCCGGCCGGATCCGCGAACGGAACCGGCCCGCTGCCCGAGTGGCCCTGCAGTGACCAGGCCAGCCAGTCGTATTCGAAGGTGCAGAAGTGAGCGATCTCGATCGCGCCCAGGAGTGCGGCCGCTCCGCCGGCGTAGACGTTCCTGCGAAGGCCGAAGACCGCCGCGAGAAGCGTGGCCTCCACGGACCAGCCAATGACCACCGCCGCGCCGTCGAACTGACGCTCGATGGCGATCGCGACGGCCGTCGCGCCGATGGCGTTGACGAACAGCCCGAACGGATTCAGCTCGCCGCGACGGAAGACGATGTAGGCGCCGAAGGCGAAATGCGCCAGCGCCACCCCGGCCATGAAGACGCCCTGCCAGCCGGCTCCGTCACCGGACAGCACCCAGAGCCCGCCGGCGGCAGCCAGGACCGAGTTGGCGAGGAACAGGGATTCCGCTCGCCCGGCGACAGCCACGGAGGCCGAGGTTCTCTCTCGGAGTTCATCGGCGGACGAGGCCACGGCGTGCAGCAGCCAGTAGCCGGCGATCGCGGGCAGCGCGAGGCCTGCGTCCGGCTTCGCCGCCAGCCAGTAGATGAGTTGCGGCGCCGTGATGAGAAAGGCGGCGGGCGGCAGCCAGCGCCACGATCTGTTGAGCGATATGGCGGTGGTGCCGACCACGGTGACGGCCAGGAACGCGATCGTGACGGCGTTGGCGCCCGCGCCCATGATCGGAGGCGCGGCGGCGATGGCCAGCAGGCCGTAGACGGCGATGGATTGCGAGTTCACTCGCATGGCGACGACGGCGGCGGCCACCGCGGCCAGGAACGACCCGGCCAGGGCCCATTCCGGCGGATAGAGGTCGTAGTAGCGCGTGCCGGCGAAGAGCGAGAGCGACGCGATCGCCAGGCCGAGCGCCACCATGACGTGGCCGAGCTGCCATTGCCGGCGGCCGAGGAGCAGCAATCCCGCCTCGCCGCAGGCGGTGCCCGCCACGATCCCAAGAGCCACTCGTCCCTCCGGCCCGATCCAGCCACGGCTGAAGGCCAGGCTGAGGAAGAACACGGACCCGAGCAGGACTGCCGCGGCCCCGACCCAGGCGAGAAGCCGGCCGGTGATCCGGGACTCGAGATCGCGCAGCGACGCCAGCGAGGTCCCCAGCTCCTCGCTCAGCGATGGGCCGGTTGGAGCGGCCGCGACGGTGCGGGAATGGCCGGTTGAGGCGGCAGCGGCGGTGTCCGGAGGGCCGGCCGGAACGGTGCGGCGGCGTCCGGCCCGCGGGCCCGGCTGAATGACGTCGGCGATCGGTGGCCACGGTGCCGTCGCTCCACCGGCGGGGGCCGGCCCCCCGGCCGGGTGGATACTCCGGTTCTCCGATTTGGGCATCGCGCCGGCCGGTGCGGCAGGCGGAGTCGGCTGGGGCCGCGGCCACTGCTGCGGCCATTGCTGGTAGGCCGGAGGCGGACTCTCGAAGGTGGCGTCGCGCCACGGATCGTTGGGGTTCGGGCCTGCCGGCGGTGCCACGAGCCGCGGTGCCACGGGCGGCGGTGCCACGGGCGGCGGTGCCACGGGCGGCGGTGCCACGGGCGGCGGTGCCACGGGTTGCCGTGCCGGTTGTGGTGGGGCCGGCGAGACCTGGATCGACGCGCTCGCCGAGCGCTGTTCGAGGTCGACGATTCGCCCTTCGAGATCCCGTATCTGGCCCTGCAGTGCGGCCAGCAGCTGTTCGAGCTCCGTTCGGTCCAGTTCCCCGTCTGGCATTCGTGGCCCTCCCTCTCGCCGACCGGCTTCGCCTCAGCCCGAGCCTGCCGGACCCCGGACCATCCTATGAACACGCCGCGGCGGGGCCGTGTCGTCCAACCGACATCGCGGCTGTCCGCGTGGCGTTGCGCGGGCGGGTCGAGGGCGCCTCCTAGAATGAGTTGCGCGGCTGCAGGCGGTACGCTCCCGTTGGCGGCAAAAGGCACGGCCGGGTCGGCGGTAGGACCGAATGGAGTTCGCGCGTTCGGCGGACGGGACCAGGATTGCGTGGCAGCGAGGAGGCACCGGGCCGCTGCTCGTGATCGTGAACGGCGCGCTGTCCGACCACACGACCACGGACGTGCTTCGGCCGCTGCTCGAGCCCCACTTCACCGTCGTCGGGTTCGACCGGCGCGGCCGGGGCGAGAGCGGCGACACCCGCCCGTATGCTCTCAAGCGCGAGGTCGAGGACGTCGCCGCCGTCATCGCGGCCAACGGGCCTGGCGCCATGGTCTTCGGCCACTCGAGCGGGGCCGTTCTGGCGCTCGAGGCGGCGATGCACGGGCTGCCGATCACGAAGCTGGCGGTCAACGAGCCGCCCTACATCCTGCCCGGCACGCGGCCGCTGCCGGGCCCAGAGGTCAACGGCCAGCTGGCGCTTCTCGCCAAGGCGGACGACCGGGACGGCATGGTCGAGCTGTTCCTTCGCGAAGAGGTCGGTCTGCCGGGGGCAGCCGTCAGGCAGATGGAGCAGTCGCCGGGCTGGCCGCGAATGCTCGAACTCGCGCCCTCCACTCGATACGACGCGCTCCTGCTCGACCGGCACGAGGTTCCGCGGACGAGGCTGACCGGCATCGGCATCCGGACGCTGGTGCTCGCCGGCGGAGCGAGCTTTCCCTGGATCGTCACCACGGCCCGAACGGTTGCGGGTCTGGTGCCGCGCGCCGAGCTCCGGATCCTGCCCGGCCAGGCGCACAGTCCCGCGCCGGACGTCCTCTGCCCGGAGCTGGTCTCGTTCTTCGGGAGCTGAGCAGCGAGGCCCGATCGCCGGCTACGCGGTCGCCTTCTCGGCGAGCGGGACTCCGAGCGCCCGCAGGTCGCGCCTCAGCTGGCCGGCGTCCTTGAACTGGATGGCGGCCATGCCGACGCCGGCGGCCGCGGCGACGTTCCGATCCCAATCGTCGACGTAGGCAGTTGCCGTCGGATCGAGCGAGAACCGGCGCAGGAACTCGTGGAAGATCGCCGGATCGGGCTTGGACATCTTGACCTCGCCTGAGATCAGGATGCCGTCGAACTCGCCGAGCCAGCCGAACAGGTCCCGCGTCATTCCGAACGTCTCGGCCGACCAGTTGCTGAGGGCGTAAGTCCCCAGCCCCGCGGCCTTGCACTCGCGCACGATCTCGAGCGTGCCTTCGAACGCCGGCCCGAGCATCTCGGGCCAGCGGACGTGGTAAGCGGAGATCAGGTCGGCCTGGTCCGGGTGCGCGGCCACGAGCTCCGCCACGGCCTCGGCGAATGGCCGGCCCGCGTCCAGCCGGGCGTTCCACTCAGGGGTGCAAACCCCGGCCAGAAAGGCCTCCATGGCCGCTTCGTCGGCCCCGAAGAGCTTGCGATAGAGGTAGCGCGGGTTCCAGTCGATGAGGACGCCGCCCACATCGAAAGTGACGGCGGTGATGGGAGCGGACATGGAACCTCGCGGATTGCCGGTACGAGCGGCACTTCGTCCGCCCAGGAGCCGGGACCCCGATGTTAGCCGAGCGCCGGCATTCGGGCCCGCCGGTGTCAGACTGTCCGGCGACAGGGTGCGCAACCGAGGAGCGAGAGGCGGGCGAAGCTTGCCCGCGGCGTTCATCTTTGTCGGGTGACTGAAGGGAGGCACATGGCCGAGCAAGACCGGGCGAGCGAGGCTACCGTCCGAGAGGTCGAAAAGGAGCTCGGGCCGGTCAGACGTCACCTGAACCGGCTGCTCGACCATCCGGCCGCCCTCCGGCTGCGCAGGGTGATGAACATCTACAACAGGGCCGGGGGCGGCCTGCTCGCCGAAGGTCTCGCCTACAGCGCGCTCTTCGCCGGCCTGACCGGCCTGCTGCTCTGCGTCGGCCTGCTGGGCTACCTGGTCCCCTCGCCCGCCGATCGGCAGCGGATCATCGATTCGTTCACCGGACAGCTCGCTCCCTTCGCCTCGATTGCCCAGGGCGGCCTGTCCAAGATCGCCGAGAACGCCGGCACCTTCTCGATCGTCGGCCTGGCGGGCCTGGCGTGGGGCTCCAGCCACTTCTACGGGGCTCTGGACCAGGCGATCTCCCGCGTGTTCAATCGGACGCCGGCGCGCGGCACGCTGGACCGGCTAGTGCGTGGCTTCGTCTCGCTTCTGCTCCTGGTTGGCGGGCTGGTTTCGGGAGTCGTCATCCTGGCCATCCAGGCGACGGTTGCGCACAGCATCAGCGGCGGCGCGCAGGGCGACCTCGTCCGGGCCGCGGAAGACGTCGCGTTTCCGCTCGTCACCGCCGCGGTCGTGGTGGCCGCGGTTGGCATCGTCTACCGGGTCGTCCCGAACACGAACGTGCCGGTCTCTGTCCTATGGGCTCCGGCGCTCGTGGCCGGCGTGATCCTCACGCTGCTCGCGGAGCTGCTGGTCTATATCGCGCCTCTGCTGACCGGTGCCCTGTCGGTGTTCGGCGGCGTTGCGACGGTCTTCGCCGCTCTCGCCTGGCTGCATCTGGCCTTCCAAATTCTCTTGATCGGCGCCGCCTGGACGCGAGTCCGCCTCGAGGATCGCGTCGGCGGCGAACGGGGGCGGCACGAAGATCACCGAGGCGTTGGCGCCGGTGGCCTTCACCGCCTGGGCGACGGTGTCGAAGATGGGCGCCTTGCCCTCGAACACCTGCCCGCCCTTGCCA
>DAHXON010000134.1:0-233 GCA_027364875.1 Chloroflexota bacterium | reverse complement strand
CGAGCCGGGCGAGAGCGAGGCGGACCGCGGCCGGACGGAAGCCGGCGAGCTCGGCGAGGGTCAGTTCGAGGCGGGCGAGGGCCAGGTCGAGGCGGGCGAGGGCCAGTTCGAGGCCGGCGAGGCCGATCAGCCGGCGGATCCGTTCGAGACCCTCGTCTGGAAGGCGTTCGACGCCCTGCCCGATGCCTTTCGGGAACGGCTCGGCAGCGTCGCCATCGTGATCGAGGACGAAC
>DAHXON010000133.1 GCA_027364875.1 Chloroflexota bacterium | reverse complement strand
CTCTTCCTGCGGGAGAAGGAGCTAGTGGACGCCGAGAAGTGGGACGAGTGGGAGATGCTCTGGGAGCAGCTACGAGCGTCCGGCATTCGCCTCGTTCCGAGCGATTCCGGCACGGAGATCGAAGAGTTCGCGCTCCACGTCGAGGATGATCACTGCCGGTTCCGCTACTAGTGAGAGGGCCTAACCGCCGCACAACGGCATCAGAACGACCTGTGAGAGGAGTAGCTGACATCCTGGTTGCCCGAAGGGAGGAGGCGATCAGTCAAGGGCTGGCGTTGGCCAGACGTCCGTAGGGCAGCAGCCGGCGTCCGTTCCCAACAGGCCTCACCGAGTCCGCGATCGCCGAGAACCGCCTGGTCGGCCTCTCGACGGGTGGCACCTCGATCGGGGCCTACGCCTACGACGGTGCAGGCGATCGCATCGCCAAGACGACGTCGTCAGGCACGACCGCCTACACCCTCGATCTCGCGTCCTCGCTCCCGCAGGTCATCGCAGAAACGAAGGGCTCCTCGACCACCACCTACGCCTTCGCGGGCTCGCCTCTCGAGATCGACCAGGCGGGCACGACGTACTGGTATCAGGCCGACACATTGGGCTCGGTCCGGATGCTCACCGACGCGTCGGGCAACTCCGCCTCCTCCTACAACTACAGCGCCTTTGGTGCCACCCGCACGAGCTCGGGCTCGGTCGCCAACGAGGTCCGCTTCAGCGGCGAACGGACCGACACCGAGTCGGGCCTCGAGTTCCTGCGCGCCCGCACCTACGACCCCTCCACGGGCACCTTCCTCTCTCGCGACAGCTGGGGCGTCACCCCGACCGACGGCCAGAGCCTCGATCTGTATGCCTACACGAGCAACAACCCAGTGAACGCGGTGGATCCGAGCGGGCACAAGAGCTGCCCAGTCGGAAGCCAAGACCCGCTGTGCGATTCGTATGGACCAATGCCGAACGCATTCCGCGAAGCGCGGACGCAGAGCCTCCAGCATGAGGTGGCAGCGAAGAAGGCATACGACTCCCAGTCGCACTGCCGCGTCGTGGGCATGGCAGGGTCCAGGTGTGATGCGCCTGTGAATTTCCACGTCCAATCGAAGAGTTGGAGTTGGCCTACCGGAGATGACTACAGATCCGTCGGCCCGGCCGCTTTAACCCTTACGCACGACTGGACTGAGCTGAAGGTGACCGTCTCCACCGAGGCCGGGGGTGGCCCAGTCGACGTCACTGGTGGGCCCAAAGGCATCTCTGGACTCGGGATTAACCTCGGCGGCGCTACAGCCTCCTACGACGACGGAATGGTAAAGATCTCTGGTGAGAGCAACGGCGTCGGGGTGGGCGCTGGGCCAACTTTGGATCCTCTGCCTGGATGGGAGACGAAGGTAGCTGTCAGCAGCGGCCAGAAGGTGTTCTGGATCAACAACGCTCCCGTAATTGTCGAAGTGCAGGTGATCCATCATCATGACACGACGATTGGCCCAGACGCAGCAGCTGCGGTACTGGTCGTGTCGGTCGCGGTTGGCTTCGCGCTCGCTGGGCCTCCAGGAGCAGTCGTGGGGGCAGGAGTGGTCGTGCCGTGATCAACACGACATCCCAAGCGCGGTCGGCGCGATCCAACAAGGCTCCGCGATTGAGGTTTCCCATCGATGTCCTGGCACGATCGTGGGCTCTAGAGCAGGCGGTTGTCGCCGTCGGCGTCTTGGCTGCCGTTTTCTGGTTCGTGATCTTCAGCAGAACGTTGCTGCCGGGGGTCCTGGTTCCGGTTGCCGCCATCCTCGGGGTGCCGCTTCTCTTCATCAGGTCGTGGGAGGTGTGGGACGTCTACGAGTGGCACCTTCGGGCACGTATGGCTCGTCGCACACCTGAACCCGAGCCGGAGATCCTCGCCCTCGAGGGCATCGCCATAGTCCTGGCGCTGCGGCAAACGGCCCAGGCTCGCGCCCTGCTCGATCAGATCAAACCGTCGTCGCCGTCCGCGATCGCGGCGGTCGCGTACGCTCGTGCCGCAGCAGATCTGCTCGAGAAGCGGCTCCCGGACCTACAGCCATTTCGCGATTCGATGAGGCTCTTCGAGAAGGACGACGTGCGCTATCCCGGACTCCTGGTCCAGCTCGCCAGCCTGGAGGCGGGGGCCGCAGATCTCAGGCATGAGAACTGGCGTCGGCCGCTCGTCGAGTGTCGTCGCGAGCTGGGCATCAGGTTCAGTCTGTGGCGTGCGCTCTGGCCCATACGCCGGATCCTGATCACGGCCGTATTGACCCTGGGTCTCGTGATAGTGCTGTACAACCAGATCTACTTAGCCCCCGGTGCCTGATCTCGACGACTGCGTCACTTAGGCCTTGTACCCACATCATGCCGCCGGTCTAGTTTTTCTGTGGCGGTTTCTGAAGACCTTCTCTCTGCGCTGCGGGACATGGCCGCCTCACCCCGCGAGGAGGTCGCAAAGCGCGTCGGTTCACAACTCGCCGAGATGGATGCCTTCCGTCGATCCGGCACCCCCCGGCACGGATCGACCTACTGGAGGCGTGGGGGAAGTCGTGGCCCGGATCCGGGCGAGCTGGGGTTTGGGGGGACGAGGATGGGACCACTCGCCCGGCGTCGCCCCGGCGATCGCGAGCCCTCAGCGCAGGATCTTCTCCATCACCACGACGTCCATCCAGCGGCCGTCCAGCAGCCCCTGCTCGTGGTAGGTGCCAACGACGGAGAAACCCTGGCGCACGTACAGGGTCACGGCCGGCAGGTTGGTGGCGAAGGCGGCCAGCACCATCTTGTGGTAGCCGATGGCCCGCGCCCTTGCCTCGAGGCCCTCCACCAGGGCGGTCCCAACGCCGCTCCGCCGCGCGGACCGCTCGACGAAGACGGAGACGTCGGCGACGTGGTCGTAGGCGGCTCTGGCGTTGAAGCGATTCAGCGAACCCCAGCCGAGGACGAAGCCGGTCGAATCGACCGCGACTATCACCGGGTGCCGCTCGCCGTGCGAGTTGAGCCACTCGGCGCGCTCGTCCGCGGAGCGGAGCCCGGTTTCCAGGGTGGCGGTCCGATCCTCGATGCCCTGGTTGTAGATACGGGCGATCGCTTCGGCGTCGTCGCGCGTGGCCGGGCGGACGGTGAGCGAAGCTGCCACGTCGCCGGTCGTGGCCGGTTCCCGGGATCGGTCGTCGCTGTTCACGCGGGAAGAGTAGAGGATGGGGCCGCCGGCAGACCAGCGGTCGACCGCGGCGATCTCCACGGATAGGCCGCTCGCTGGCCCCCGCGGGCAACCCGCGGATCGCCCGCGGGCCTAAGCCGCTACGGAACCCGCGGAACCCGCGTGACCGACCGAGCGATCCAGCAGGGCGGCGATGTCGACCACCAGGCCCACGGTACCGTCGGCCATCACTGTCGCGCCCGCCAGGCCGCCCCGCTCGCCGGTCAAGTCGCTCAGCGACTTGAGGACGATCTCGTGCTGGCCCACGAACGTGTCCACGGCGAGTGCCATCTCCAACCCGCGCGACCGGACCACGACGAGGTTGATGAAGCCGCGGTCGTTGGCGACGAGTGGACGCTGGGCGTCTCCGAGGGCGCTGTCCAGCTGCTCGACCGGTATGACACGGTCGCGGAGAGTGATGACGTTGTGACCTCGGACGCGGGCGAGCGACCTGGGGTCCACACGCAGTGTTTCCACGACGCCGGTCAGCGGCAGAGCGCAAACACGGCTTCCGGACCGGACCAGCAGGGCGCCGATGATGGCGAGGGTCAGCGGCAGGGACAGCGATACTCGCGTTCCCTGGCCCGGGGTGCTGGTTACGTCCACCCAGCCGCCGAGTCGTTCGATGTTGTTGCGGACGACGTCCATGCCGACGCCCCGGCCGGAGACTTCCGTGACCACCTTCGCCGTGGAGAAGCCGGGGGCGAAGATGACGCGCAGGATGTCCGCGTCGGAAGTGGACTCGGCCTGGTCCTTCGTCATGACGCCCTTGTCCACTGCCGCCTTGCGGAGCGCGGCCGGGTCCATGCCCTTGCCGTCGTCCTCCACGGTGATCAGGATTCGTCCGTCGGAGTGGCGCGCGGTCAGGCGCACCGTCGCCGGCAGCGACTTGCCGAGTGCCTTCCGCTCCTCGGGCGTCTCGACGCCGTGGTCCAGGGCGTTGCGGACCAGATGGCCGAGCGGATCGCCGACCTCTTCGAGGACGGACCGGTCGAGCTCGGTCTCCTTGCCTTCGATGACGAGCTGGACTTCCTTGGTCAAGCGGGCGGCGATATCGCGCACGACCCGAGGAAAGCGATTGAAGACGGTCTCGATCGGCAGCATCCGGAGCCCTGTGACCTGGTCCTGGAGCTGGCCGGCGATCCGGGAGAACTGCTGTGAATCCTCGTCGGCCTGGCGGGCCAGGGGATCGTCGCCCAGGCGGGCGGTCAGCAGCTGGGCGCTCTGGGCCAGCCGGGTCTTGTGGACGACTAGCTCGCCCACGAGGTTCATCAGCTCGTCGAGTCGGGTCACGTCGATGCGAATGGTTTGCTGGGCGACCTTGAGGCGATCGCCCGCGACCGTCATGCGATCCGACGCGGGCAGGCCACGAGCTTCCGCGCCCAGATCGGCCTGACGGCGCTCGGCAGACGGAGGTCCGGCCGCGTCCGCGTCGTCGGAGCGCCCGGCTCCAAGGGGCGGGACGGGATCGTCGGGCCCATACACGTCGACGCTCAACGGAGCCTTGACGACTTCTTCTTCGGCCGATCCGAGAGGCGCCGCGACGGCATCGACCGCCACGACGTCGTCGATCGCGGCCATCCGCTTTCGAAGGTCGAGCAGCTCGACGGGCCGGCCGCGGACGAGCATGACGAGCATGGTCGTGCCCAGGCCGGCCTCGATCTCGGTGCGGTTCGGGGCCGACGTGATCAAGATGCCGGCATCCTCGACCTCGAGGGCGAGCTGGAGCATGCGAACCGACTGCCACTCGCTCATCGGATCGACCCGGCAGACGAGGATCGAGCGCGCCTCGAAGCCGCCCGGCGCCTCGGTCAGGAGCCGGTGGATCAGCGGCGCGACGGCGATGTTGCTGATGCCCTCCTCGGCGACTTCCTCGACTACGGCCGTTTCGGCCACGCTCGCGACGGCGTCGGGGCCGGGTTTTGTGGAGTCAACCGAGGCCGCGGGCGATGCGGCCGCGGGCGATGCGGCCGCGGGCGATGAAGCCGCCGGAGACGCCGGCGCCGAAGAGGCCACCGCGGAACGCGGCATCGACGAGTGAGCGGCCGCTGCCGCCGTGGCCGTCGAGAGGAGCTCGCGCAGCTGCCTGGTCAGCGCCTCGGGCGCATCCGTGAGCGTCTCGCCCTCCTGGACCTCGGCCACCAGCGCGCGGAGCACGTCGATGGTCGAGAGCAGGACGTCGGCGAATGGCCGGACATCGAAGAGCGTGCCGCTGCGGAACGCTCCGAACAGGTCCTCCATCGCGTGGGTGAGCTCGGTCATCCGGCGATGGCCGATCGTTGCCGCCGAACCCTTGAGCGTGTGTGCCGCTCGGAAGACTTCGTTGACCACGGACGGATCGAGGCCTTGCTCGAGGACGAGCAGGCCTTGTTCGATTCGCTCGATCTGCTCCAGCGACTCGTCGGTGAAGAGGCGGTCGTCACCGGGCTGCAGATCGAAGGTCAGTTGCATCTCAGGCGGCCTCTCGCAGGGCTACGTGAAGCTTGATCTCGCCGTGGGCCGTGGTCAGAGGGACCACCAGCCGCTGGATCTCCACGGTCGAAAGCCGGGCGCCGCGGCCGACGAGGACGAGCGGCGGGTTGACCGTCGTCTCGATGCCTTCGTCCGCGAGCTCGATGCCGGCGGTGCCGGCGATGACGTTGGCCAGCTCGGCGATGCCGCTCTGGCCCAGGTCGTCGAGCTCGGTCGTGTCCTGGCCGAGAATCGCGCTGATGAGCTTGAGCGCGACGGTCTCCGCCATCGACAGGTAGAGCGACCCGCAGAGCTGCCCGCTGACTCCGATGACGGCGGTGACGTCCTCGGTGGTGTAGGGGTTGCCCTCGAGCAGCAATCCGCCGCGCTCGACGGGTTGACCGGTTTCCTTGCTGATGACAGTCAGAGCCGACTGGACGTAGCGGTTGACTATCTGGACTCTCATGTCTATGCCGCTCCGGCGAGGGCTTCGCGCTCTTCCAGGCCGAAGAGGCCGTCGAGCTCGAGGAGCAGGACGAGGCGCTCGGCCAGCTTGGCGATGCCGCGCAGGTACTCGGCGTCCGCGCCGGCGGCGACCTCGGGGGTCGATTCGACGGACTCGGCCGGGACCAGCAGGACCTCCGAGACGCTGTCGACGATGAGCCCGACGCGGGTGTGGGAGCTCTCGGCGACGACGATGCGGGTCTCCTTGGTCGGCTCGACCTCGGGCATCCCGAAGCGGCCGCGGAGGTCCACCACGGGGATGATCCGGCCGCGGAGGTTGATGACGCCCTTCACGAACATGGGCGCTCGCGGGACCGGGGTGATGGGCTGGTGGCGGATGATCTCGAACACCTTGGCGATGTCCAGACCGTAGTGCTCGTCGGCAAGCTCGCAGACCACGATCTGCAGCTCGCCGGAGCGTCCACTGCCGCCGGACAACGGCTTCTCGGCCACGATAGTCTCCTTACGCTGGGCCGGACACGATCCGGCTGTGGGCTGCTGACTTAGGTATCGGCACCCCGGGACGATGGGTTAGCGGGTGAGAGCCCCCCAGAAGTGGCCCGTCGAGTTCATGAGGCGAGCCGGCTGGCGTCGGACGAGCCTGCCAGATCGTCCTTCTCGCGGGCGGCGGCGCCGGCCGTCCGTTCGATGCCGCACCAGCTGGTGACGGCCCCGGCCATCTCGTGGAGGGGATAGACGCCGTCGGAGAGTCCGGCGGCGGCTACCGCCGCCGGCATGCCGTAGATCGTGGCCGTGGCCGCGTCCTGCGAGTAGACCGTGCCGCCGTGCAGCTTGACCGCGCGGGCGCCCTCGCGGGCGTCCACGCCCATTCCGGTCAGGACCACGCAGAGGAGCCGCTCGCCCCAGATCGGAGCAACAGATTGCAGCGTTATGTCGGCGGCGGGCCTGACGCCGTTCACGGGCGGCAGGTGGACGAGCTGGATATGGCCGCGCGGCGAGCTGATCATGTGCCTGTCGCCGGGCGCGAGCAGGATCTCGTCCTCCACCAGGACGTCCTCGGCGTTGGCCTCGGCGCATCGGAGCGCGCCCGCGGAGTCCAGCCGCGCTGCCAGCGAAGCGGTGAAGCCGGGGGGCATGTGCTGGACGATCGCCATGGCCGCTCCGAGCGTCGGTGGCAGCATCTTGACCAGGGAGTGGAGGGCGCTCGGGCCGCCGGTGGACG
>DAHXON010000132.1 GCA_027364875.1 Chloroflexota bacterium | reverse complement strand
GTGCGGCAGGTTCGGGCGGGGCCGCAAGGGCGGGCGAGGCCGGACGGGAATCTCAAGTTAATGACTATGCATTCCGATACTCAGGGTATCGCTTCGGTCTTGACCGGAGGGGGCGCAGGTTGGTCGAAGCCGCGACAGCGGAGGATCGGAAATGCGCCTCGGTGTCCGCGCTCAGCTTCTCGCCACCTCTTGCGGGCTCCTGGTCCTGACGGGGGCCGTGGCAGGAATCGCCATCCTCAGCTTGTCGGCTTTGCATTCGGGCAGTGCCGCCATGTACGCCGAGGCGCTCATCCCCGTCGAGCGGATCGACAGCGTCAACCTGGCCATCGCCGACGAAGGCCGCCTGTTGAACAAGGGCATCGTCCAGATCAGCGACGCGCAATCGCAGGCGACGATAGACGCGTCGATCGCGGCCGACGACAAGACGATCCGGGAGCAGCTTGGAGCCTACGCGGCTCTGGACCTCCCGGCCGAGCAGAAATCCATCCTCAGCGACTTGCAGGCGTCGTTCGAGGCCTACGATCCTCTTCGCCAGGCCACCCGGCAGGCCACGCGCGGCGGCGACGCGCACGCGGCTATCGTCGCCGGTGAGCGGGCATCGGCGGTACGCGAAAAGATGCAGGCCGACGCGGCCTCATTGGTCGCGTTCCATCAGGCCAGGGCTCTCGCCGCCAACGCGAGCAACGATTCGAGTGCTGCCACCGCCAATGCCCTTGTGCTCGGCGCGCTGATCCTCGCGGTGCTGCTGGGCCTCGGGCTCAGCCTCTACATCAGCCGGCGGATTACCCGCGGCATCGTGACGGTTCAGGTCCAGCTGGCGGCGATGAGGGCCGACGTCGGGCGGTTCCAGAGCAGCCTGGCGCGTCTGGCCGAGAACGACCTGAGCGCTGAATTCGACACCCGGCTCGAGCCGATGCGAAGCGACAGCGGCGACGAGATAGGCCGGGCGGCGATGTTGAGCAACGAGCTGCTCCTGGATCTCAAGTTGATGGCCGGAAGCTATGAGACTGCCCGAACGAACCTGACGGCAACACTCGGCGAAGTCAAAGAAGCCTCGGAGGGTGTCGCCCAGACCAGCCACGGGCTGACTGAGGCGGCGCATCAGTCGGGCAGCGCGTCCTGCCAGATAGCCCAGACCATCGGGCAGGTGGCGGCCGGGGCACAGGACCAGGCCCAAGCTGCGTCGTCGACGAGCTCCGCCGTGGCGACTCTCACGAGCATCATCGACGAAGTGGGGTCCGGCGCCGCCGAGACCACGAGCCAGGCGCAGGAGTCGTCGGCCGCGGTCATGCGTCTGGCCAGTGCCATCGAAGCGGCCGGCGCGGCGTCGGCGGAGGTCAGAACCGTCTCGGGTCAGGCAGCGGAGGCCGCGACCGCGGGCCTCGAGGCGGTTGGCCACACGGTCAAAGGGATGGGTCGGATCCGCGAGGCCGTCGCGGCAAGCACGGCTCGGGTGACGGAGCTCGGGGCCACGTCCGAACAGATCGGAACGATCGTCGAAACCATCGACGACATTGCCGCGCAAACCAACCTCCTGGCCCTCAACGCGGCCATCGAGGCGGCTCGCGCGGGCGAGCAGGGCAAGGGCTTCGCCGTAGTCGCGGATGAGGTCCGCAAGCTCGCCGAGCGCAGCGGCCGGGCAACCGCGGAGATCGCGGATCTGATCGCCCACGTCCAGAGAGAAACCGCTCTCGCGGTGACGGCGATGCGGGCGGGCGCGGCCGAGGTCCAGGACGGCGCCAGTCTCGCCGACCAGGCGGGCGCGTCGCTCGAGGCGATTGCCGCCGCGGTTTCCGCCACGCAGTCAGCCGCGGATCGGATCGCGACGGCGGTTGGAGCCATGGGTGAGGCCAGCGAGGGCGTGGTGACCGCCACGGACCGGATCGCCGCCATCGCCGCCCGCACCAACGAGGCCGCCGTGCGAATGACCGAGGATGCGGGCCTGGTCGCGGCCGCGGTCGAATCGATCGCCGCGGTCTCCCAGGAGAACTCCGCGGCGTCCGAGGAGGTCTCGGCGACTACCGAAGAGATGTCGGCGCAGGTCGAGGAAGTGGTCGCCTCAGCGGCCACCCTGGCGGACATGGCAAGCCGGCTCGACGGACTGGTGGCGCGTTTCACCCTGGCCGGCAACGAAGGGGTCCGGGAGCAGATCGAAGTCTTCAGGAAGGCGCACCTGCGCTGGGTCGAACGCATCCACGACCTGCTGGGCGGCCGGGACCGCTGGACGGCCGGCGAAGTGCCGAGTCACCACAACTGCTCCCTTGGCAAGTGGTACGAAGGAGTCGGACGGGTGCGTTTCGGATCCGTGCCTGAGTTCGCCGCCATTGAGGCACCGCACGAACGCTTCCATGCGACCGTTCGGACGGTCGTGGAGGCATACGAGCGGGGTGACCCGCGAACTGCGCAGGCGGCCGCGGCGGAGAGCGAGCGGCTTTCCGGGGAGGTCGTTCGCTCGCTCGACGCCCTCGAAGCTCAAGCTACTTCGGCGAGGCCAACGGAACGGGTTGGAGTCGCGACCAGGAGCCTCTCGCGGGCGGCCTGACTACCGCTCGGAGCGATTCGCGGGCCACGTCCCCATGACCTGGCGCAGGATGGCGAACTCGCCGACGTGGTAGGCGTTGTGGTCTGCGATGACCCGAATCTCGCGCAGGATCGTATGGCCGGGCGTGTTGGGTATGACGGCCAGCAGATCCGTGGCAGGATCGGCGACCAGGGCGTGAAGCGCCTCCCGATCGGCCTCGAACCGGGCGATGGTCCGGGCGAACTCGGCCGGCGTCGCCATGGCGTTCCGCGCCGGCCAGTACTCCTCCGGCCACTCGGGCGCGAGGTACTCGCGATTGCGAATGTAGTCGAGGATGTCGGCCTGGGCGATCCGGATGTGCTCGAGCAGATGCCAGGGCGTGTACGGGACGTTGGGCGGCCGTCGATTGATCGCGCCGTCGGGAAAGCCGGCGACCGCGGCCTCGAACGGCATGTGGGCACCCTGCCCGTCGAGGAGCTCGAGCAGCTGCTCTCGCAAGATGTCGCCCGCCATCGGTGGCCTCCGTTCGTGCTCGCGAAGTCGAAATCTCAGATGCGTCGGATCCTGGCCAGCCAGGCGTGGACGGCGCCCGCCGGGAGCAGGGTCTCGAGGGAGTCTTCGTCGATCGCCTCGATCGACCAGCCGGACCGGAAGCTCCCTCGAATGTCCAGCTTGCGGATCCGCTCGGGCCCGAGGCCGAATGGATTGCGCGCGCTCCAGCACAGGATGAACACCCTGCCGCCCGGACTCAAGACGGCGTGGAGACTCGCGGCATAGGCCGCCCGCTGTTCGGGGGCGAGGCAGTGGAACAGGCCGCTGTCGATCGCGGTTCGGTACGTGGCTCCCAGCTCGTCGAGTCGCAGCGCGTCCCAGAGCCGGAAATCCACCCGGCCGCTCACGGTCCGCTGCGCGGCCTTCGCCCCGGCCTTCTCGATCGCGGCGCGGGCGAGGTCCACGCCCAGCACTTCGTAGCCGAGCGAGGCCAGGTAAAGGGAGTTCTCACCCGTGCCGCAGCCCACGTCGAGGATCGGGCCCGCGATCGCCCCGGAGGACGCGAGCCGGGCGATCGCCCCCTGCGGGCGGCCGATGTCCCAGGTTGGAGTGCCTTCGTAGGCGTGGTCGAAGAACTGCATCTGGTTCGCCGGCGCGGGTTCGGTGGCCGGGGTTCGGTGGCGGCACGCGCCGGCTCGAGTCCCCGGGTCATTGTGCGGCGAATTCGTGTCCGCGACCATGGCCGCCGTCGGGAACCCGTGCAACACCGCGCGGTCGGCGGCCTCGATTGGTGGGACACTCCGGCGGTGCCGCCAGAGCGCCACCGCAGACCCGAGCGCCGCTTCAGATTCGCCGGCACGCCGGCATGAGCGGGCTGATCGCGCTGGTCGGCTCGGGCGAGTTCACCCCGGCGATGGTCGAGGTTGACGAAGGCCTGCTGGCGGCGACTGGCAGCAGTCGACCGCGCGTCGCGATAGTACCGGCAGCCTCGTGGCCGGACGGCGAAGCCGTCTTCCTGCGCTGGGCCGCCCAGGGTGAAGCCCACTTCGCGGCCCTCGGCGCCGACCCGATACCGGTCCTGATCAAAGACCCGGCCTCGGCGGACGATCCGATCGCGGCAGCTGCGATCTCGGGCGCCGACCTCGTCTATTTCTCGGGCGGCAAGCCGGGTCACCTGCTGGACGTCCTCCGGAGCTCGGCGGCGGGCGTCGCGTTGCGGGCGGCTTATGCCCGAGGCGCGGTGATCGCGGGCTGCTCGGCCGGAGCCATGGTCATGGGCGGTCATCAGCTGCGAATGGGCGGTCGAGGCTTCCTCCAGCCGCCGGTCAGCTGGCAGGACGCTCTGGGTATCGTGCCGCGGATCGTGATCCTGCCCCACTACGACGCCATGCCCGAAACCCTCGTCGCGCCGCTGGCGCTCGCCGCGCCGAAGGGCGCCGTCCTGGTGGGCATCGACGAGAACACCGCGATGGTGGGCCGAGACGGCACCTGGCAGGTCCAGGGTCGCGGCCGGGTCACGATCTGGCACGGGACGCGGCGCGAGCGCCACCGGGCCGGCTCCACTGTCGTCCTGCCGGCGGATCGGTAGGGACTCCGGGCTCGCACACGAAGCATCCGCAAGAATTCGCCTGTCTCGGAGATTGGCCGAGATCCGACCGGCTGCCTGGGGCGTATGCAGGGTAGGCCGCGGTCGCGGAGGTCAGGAGGCGAGTCCAGTGAAGCGTCTGAAGTCCAGGCGGCTGTGGGTGGTTCTCGCCGTGCTGGCTGGGCTACTCCTTCTCGGTCGCTGGCTCGATCGGTCACAGCCAATCCAGAGCTACCGTGTCGTCGACGACCGGACGATCGCCGTAGAGGTCGACGCGAGTTCCCCACAATGGACCCGCATCAGCGCCGTCACCGAGACCTCTGACCGGGTCATCGTGAGTGTCGCCTCGTTCATCTTTCCCTGGCCCCAGCCTGAAGCGGGCGTGGGAAGGAGCGAAGAGTTGCTCGTGACCCTGCGTCAGCCTCTCTCTGGTCGGTTGGTCATCGACGGCTACACGGGTGACACGGTCGACCAAGTGGCCTGCCCCTGGTCCTTGAGGTCGCAAGGGAAGTGCGCCGGGCAGAGCAGTCCACCGTAAGTTCCGCAGAGGTCCTGAGTTCCCCAGAATGGCCCGCGGCCGCCCGCACGGCCGGGGGCGCACCGCCTGGCGGGCGCGAGCGCCCGGGTCGACCCTTTTGGGCGATCCGCCGGTCATGATCGAGTCGCTGAGCCAATCGAGCGCTCGCACCGACTCCACGAGGATCCCTCTCCATGCCCGCCGTTACCGTACCCAACATCACCGTCCTGCCGCGCGTTCCCGAGCCGGACCCGCTCGTGAGCCGCGCGCGGCCGGTTCAGAGTCTCACCACCGCGCCGCACGGCCTGGAGGGCGAGGGCTTCCCGGTCCGGCGGGCCTTCGCGGGCGTGGACCTCCGCGAGCTCGACCCATTCGTCCACCTCGACCAGATGGGAGAAGTGGAGTACGCGCCGGGGGAGCCCAAGGGCACGCCGTGGCACCCGCATCGCGGCTTCGAGACCGTGACCTACATGATCGACGGCACATTCGAGCACACGGACTCGAACGGCGGAGGCGGCGTCATAACCAACGGCGACACGCAATGGATGACCGCCGGCGCGGGGATCCTGCACATCGAGAAGCCGCCGGAGTGGCTCGTCACCAGCGGCGGCCTGTTCCACGGCTTTCAGCTCTGGGTCAACCTGCCCGCCGCCCAGAAATGGTCGCCGCCGCGCTACCAGGATCTGCGGGCCGGGGAGGTGGCGCTCGCCACGTCTCCGGATGGCGGCGCGCTGATCAGGATCATCGCCGGCGAGGTGGGCGGGCAGAGCGGCCCAGGCTCCACGTACACGCCCATGACCCTGGTCCACGCGACCCTCAGCCCGGGCGCGCGGGTGTCGCTGCCCTGGCGCCCCGACTACAACGCGCTCGTCTACGCCATGGCCGGTTTCGGGACTGTGGGCGCGGAGGCGCGGCCGATCCAGACGGGCCAGCTCGCCGTGCTGGGGCCCGGCGACGCGGTCGTGGTCGGCGCGAACCAGGTCCAGGAAAGCCGGAGCCCGAACCTCGACGTGCTGATCCTGGGCGGCCGCCCGATCCGCGAGCCCGTCGCCTGGATGGGCCCGTTCGTGATGAACACCCGCGACGAGATCCTGCAGGCGGTCGCCGACTACCAGGCCGGCCGCCTCGGCACGATTCCCGTGGTCACGGCCGTGCACAACACGCCATCGACGGTGGTCGAGTCGCACCCCGACCAGGGCGACTGAGACCGCCGATTGCCGGGCGGAGCCGTAGCGTCGATCTCGGGCGCGGGAGCCGTCAGTCGCCGGGGCGAGCCGCCAGCGCGTCCTCGACGAGCGCCCGCTGCTGGGCGCGATGGGCGGCGGCGTAGCCCTCGGCGGGGCTGGAGCGCTCCGGCCGCGACACCGTGGCGAGCGAGATCCCGGGAGCCAGCAGAGCCTGGATTTCAGGCATCACGAACTTGCGGGCGCCCATGTTGCGCGGTTCCTCCTGGGCCCAGACGACCGTGTCGAGGCCGGGATAGCCGGAGATCAAACGGCTCAGCTGCTCGGACGGGAAGGGGTACAGGAGCTCGATCCGGGCGATTGCCACGTCAGCGGCCTCCGAACGGTGAGGCGACGCGACCAGGTCGTAGTAGAAGCGGCCGCTGCACAGGACCAGCCGTCGAACGGCTTCGCGCGAGGATGCGCGTTCCGGATCGTCGAGGGCCGGCTCGAAGTGGCCGGTGCTCAGCTCCCTTGGGTTCGACCTGGCGGCCGGGAGCCGGAGCAGTCCCTTGGGCGTCATGAGGACCAGGGGCCGGGCGATCGGCCGGAGGGCCTGGTCCCGTAGCAGGTGGAAGTACTGAGCGGGCGTGGTGGCGTTGGCGACGCGGATGTTGTCCTCGGCCCCGAGCGCCAGATAGCGCTCCAGGCGGGCGCTCGAGTGCTCCGGCCCCTGGCCTTCGTAGCCGTGCGGCAGCAGCATCGTCAGCCGCGAGGTCTCACCCCATTTGGCCAGCCCGGCAATGACGAACTGGTCGATCACGACCTCGCCGCCGTTGGCGAAGTCGCCGTACTGGGCCTCCCACAGGACGAGCGCGTCCGGCACCTGGACGGCATAGCCGTACTCGAAACCGAGGCAGGCAAGCTCCGAGAGCGGGCTGTTGTGGAGTTCGATGGAGGCGCGCGCATCGGACAGATTCTCGATGGGGGCATAGCGGCGACCGTCGGTCGCGTCGTGGAGGACGAGGTGCCGCTGGCTGAAGGTGCCGCGCTCGGTGTCCTGGCCGGTCAGCCGGATCGGCACGCCCTGGATGAGCAGCGACCCGAGTGCGAGCGCCTCCGCCTGAGCCCAGTCCAGGCTGCCGTCCGGCGCGAAGACGCTG
>DAHXON010000131.1 GCA_027364875.1 Chloroflexota bacterium | reverse complement strand
GATCACGGCTCGCTTCGGCGATTCCCTGGCGGGCTGGAGGCGCTGGCCGGAACGGGTCCACGCTCCCGGGGGAGAGAACCTCGCCGAGGTGCAGGCACGCGTCGAGCGAGGCCTATCGCGCGTCCTGACCGATCTCGCCGCGGGCGCCACACCCGGCACCCACGACCGACACCAGGTCCTGGGCTACGAGGGCAAGGCCAGCGACGAGCGGCGCTGGTCCCTGATCGTGGGCCATGGCGGAGTCTTCCGCGTCGTCGCCTGCGTCCTGCTGGGCCTGCCGATGGACCACTTCTGGAACCTCGACTTCGGCCTGGCGGCGATATCCGTCGTCGAGATCAGAGCCGGGCGCGCGGTCCTGCGGTCGCTCAACCTGGACTCCCACCTCGGCCGCGCTTCCGCGGCGGCGGAAGAGGAGTCACGCGACCGAAACGCCCGCGGGGCGCTATAGCCCTGCCCCAGCCCGGGAACGCCGTCAGGTCAGGGCGCCTTCCGGACAGGCCTAACTCCGGTTCCGCCGTCCCCGCCGAAGAGTGGGTAGCCGCAAGGCCAGCCGCAGCAGGGCTTGCTGGATGCGGCTCTGGGCACGAGCCAGGACGGTGAGCTGGGCGGAGCTCAACTGCCGCTTGCCGTACTGGACTTCGACCGTGGCCGTGGCCACCACGCCGAGCGAGTCTCGAGCCACCGGGATGACCCGGGCGAGCATGCCGGCGTACTCGTAGACCGTCTGGGTCGGCCTGGGTTTGTAGCCGAGCTTCGACGCGAGCCAGACGATCCGCCGGTACACCGTGTCCGGCTGATCCGGCCGCCGCGGCCGCCGGCGCCAGAACGTGAACAGAGCCAGTCCGACCACCAACACCAGGACCAGCGGGATCAGGAACGGAGGCACGGAGTTGTTCTGGCTGGTTGGTCCCGCCGCGCCGCCGGACCCTGGGGTTGGAGTGGGCTGCAGCGTCGCCCCGGCGCTGGATGGCGTCGCGGACGGCGCCGGCGTCGGCGCGACCGCCTGGCCGCGCGGAAGGATCGTCGGCTGGCCCGGGCCGCCCGTCGGGTCGAACGGGATCCAGCCGTAGGTCGGGAAGTAAACCTCAACCCATGAGTGGAGCTGCTGAGTCGTCACCTGCTCGACGAAAGTGTTCTGCGCGACCGCGCCCGGAAGGTAGCCCAGGACGTAGCGGGCGGGGTACCCGGCGAGGCGCATCAGCATCGTCATCGTCGTCGCGTACTGCTGGCAGAAGCCCCGCCGGATCAGGGCAAAGCAATCGACCGTGCTCATGCCCGTGCATCTAGGCATCAGGCTCGAGATGTCCGTGTCGTAGGTGAAACGGCTCGAGTGCAGATAGTCCTGGATCGCCTTGGCGACGTCGTACTCGTTCGAGAAGGTGTTGCCCTGCGTGGCCGCCCAACTCTTGATCTCGGCAAGCAGGCTACGGCCCTCGGCGCCGACCTCGCCGGTGCCCTGCGTGTACCGCGCCAGCAAGGTACTCGGATATGCGGTTCCGGCGTGCTGGAGCCGCCACTCGGTCAGACCCGCGCCGGCCGGATCAACGTTTGGCACGTCGGCCGAGATGACGTAGTCCATCGCACTGGTGGTCCAGGAGGACACGTTGGTGCCGCCTGCGGTGTCGCCCACCACCGTACGGGTCACCCCCACGTTGACGCTGTCCGGCTCGTTCGCCCCGATCAAGTACTTGATCGCGGGATCCTGGACGTGGATCGTGATCGTCATCGTCTGCCGGCCGGGACTGCTCGGATTGATCTGATCGAGAGTGCCCTGGTCCAGCGCGGAGCCGGCGATGATGGGATCGCTCGAGGTTGGCCCGAGAGCCCAACCGGTCGTCTCGAAGCGGTCGTAGGTGATGACTCGCCAGTGGAAGCTGTAGTTGCCCTGCGCCACTCGGACGGTGAATTCCTTGTCCGAGCTCGCGTGGAACGTGGAGCTCACGGCCGCGGTCGAGCCGAACCGAGCGGTCGGCTGGTAGCGGCTGGCGCCGCCGTTGGGCAGGTAGCCGCTCAGCCAGCTCAAGGTGTTCTGCACGTCCAGCTGATTGGCCACGCTGGCCAGAGGCGCGGAGCTGGCGACCGACGTGAGGACCAGGGAGCCGACCAGCGCGAGCGAAGCGAAGACCAGACCGCCCTGCATGTTGGGGGCGTGGAAATCGCGTCCCCGCCAGATCCGGTGAGCCAGCCAGCTCGACCGCTCGTCAGCCGCGTGGGTGAGGATCAACAGCATGAGCGCGCCGGCGCAGAAGATGACCAGGGCCGGGAACTGATCCTGAACCGTGAGGGCCATGTTGGCGATGAAGAAGACGGCAAGCAGCAGGACGCCGTTGACGGCCCGCCGGTAGCCGAAGACATCGTAGGAGGCCGCCTGGGCCGTGCCCCAGACGAGGATGCCCAGGATCAGACAGAAGTGGCCGTACTGCAGGGTCGACACCTGGTGGCGCCAGGTCAGGTCCAGGTATGCCTGAGTCGCGGAATAGGCCGCGGCCTGAGCCCAGCCGAGCAACCCCGGAGTGGCATTTGGCATCCGCATGCCGACCAGCTCGATGATCACGAACGCGCCGACGACCGCGCCTAGGGTCTGGGCAACCCAGGGCGACATGTCGATCCGCGAGCTCGCGTAGCCCCACAACGCGCCGCCGAGGGCCACCCAGATCAGGAAGCTGGTCAGCTCGTCGCGACCGAGAATCCAGCGTGAGTCTGCGATAGACCAGCCCATGATCCCCGCGAGCAGGAGCACGAGCCCGAGGCCGATGAAGCCCTCGTCGGGCCGGAGGAACTCGACCGCTCTCGAGACAGGGCCTTCCTCGTCCTCGGCGACACCGGGCGATCGAAACAGCTCGGGTCGCTGCTGCGGCAGCCAGCCTGCGCTTGCCATCTAGCACCACCATCCTGGCCGGCAGCCGGCCGTACGGACGAGCCGCTCGCTCGTGCTCATGCGAGCACCGCGCCGAGGCTGTCGCCCGCGTGGACTTCGTATGTCTTGATCCCGTATTCGGCCAGGGCGAATCGCAGGGCTCGTTGCTCCTGGGCCTCCGCCGACGCTTCTTCGTCGTCTTCGCGGGGACGGCGGCCAACGTGCTCGTAGCTTGCGGCGTCGAGCGCGACGACGACCGACGTCACCCCTCTGCCTCGAAGTGGCGTGAGAGCCCGGACCCAATGGCGATCCCGGGACGGGGTCACGACCACCGCGGTCATACCCCGTCGCAGTTGCGGCAGGCCCATCAGCAGGACTTCCGCGAGAGGGGTGCGTCCGTCGCCGTCCACGGCGGCAAGCAGCTGCATGATCTTCTGGCGCTGCCGCGGGCCACGGTCCGCGGGAATGTTGACGATGCGATGGCCGCTGGTGGTCAACCCAACGGCTCGGTTCTCGAGGAGGGCGTCATGGGCGATGGACGCAGCCACGCGGAGAGACTCCTCCACGGTGGAGACGTCACCGTCGCCGCTCTGGATCGGAGCGTATAGATCCACGTACAGCCACACGTCCGCGGTCTGCTCCAGGTCGAACTCCTTGACCTGTATCTCGCCGAAACGGGCGGTGCTGCGCCAGTGGATTCGGTTGAAGCTGTCGCCGGGGGCGTAGGGCCGGACGGTCGTGGCCAGCGGCGTGGTCTGGAGAGCGCGCTCGGGGGTCGAGTGGTTGCCCTCCAGGTTGGCGCTCGGCAGTCGCCAGCGAGGCAGGGCGAGAACCCGCGGGAAGACGGTGACGACGGTGGGCCTGCCGACCGTCGCGGCCGCCTCGAAGAAGCCGAACGGATCGCCCGTCTGGACGACCATCGGCTCGATCCGATAGGTGCCTCGCCGGGTGAGCGGCACGACCGCGATCCATGACCGCTGGGCCCAGGAGCGCAGGCCGATCGCCCGCCCGGGCATGGGCACGGGCAGGTCGGTCGGGTTGTAGACCTCGAGCCAGGGCTTGGGCAGACCGCTCGCGTTCGAGATGCTGTAGGTGGTCCGCAGGTCGTCGCCCACGTGCCCCTGGCGATGATCGACGCGATAGCCGGCCTCCAGATCCGCCAGGCCGAAGCGCGTCAGCACGTAGCTGCCCCCAATGGCCAGCAGGCCCAGGTAGACGACGAAGAAGAGGAACGGCAGCCCGGTGGCGAACGCCGCTATCAACAGGACGATGGCGACGATCAGGAACTGGAGCCGGCGGATCATGGCTTCGCCTCGCTCGAAGAGCTAGCGGCTCGAGCTGCTCGTGGTTCCGGGCTTGGCCGCCGACGGAATCTGCCCGCCTCGCCGGACCGTGCCGTCGCGGCTCTCGTCCACGGGGATCGTGCTGACCAGCTCCGCCACAACCTGGCGAGGATCAATGTCGTGCATCGACGAGCTCGTCTTGATGATCAGCCGATGGGCCAGAGCGGCTTCCGCGAGGCGCTTGATGTCGTCGGGGATCACGTAGTCGCGTCCCGAGAGCGCGGCGAGCGCCTGCCCGGACCGGTAGAGCGCCAGCGAACCGCGCGGCGAAGCGCCGAGATAGACGTCGGGGTGGGTCCGCGTGCCGTTGACCAGCCTGACGATGTAGTCGGCGACCGCCGGGTCCACGTAAACCTCGCGGACCGCCGCCTGCAGGCTGCGAAGCTCGTCGACCGTCAGGACCTCGCCCAGATCGTCGATCGGGTGGCTGATCCTCTGCTGGTCCATGATCGAAATCTCGTCCGCGTGGCCCGGGTAGCCGATCCGGATCCGGAGCATGAACCGGTCCAGCTGGGCCTCCGGCAGGGCGAAGGTCCCCTCGTACTCGATCGGGTTCTGCGTGGCCATGACGATGAACGGCTCGGGCATCAGATAGGTCGTCCCGTCGATCGTCGCCTGCCGCTCTTCCATGCACTCGAGCAGCGCCGACTGGGTCTTCGGCGACGCCCGGTTGATCTCGTCGCCGACGACGAGGTTCGCGAACACCGGCCCCGGCTTGAACTCGAACTCGCGCAGCTCCTGGTTATAGGCGCTAACCCCGGTCACGTCGCTCGGCAGCAGGTCCGGCGTGAACTGGATGCGGCGGAACGAACAGCCCAGGCTGCGAGCCACGGACTTGGCCAGCATCGTCTTGCCGGTGCCCGGGACGTCCTCGATAAGGAGGTGTCCCCGGCATAGCAACGCCACGAGCGTGAGTTGGACCTCGGAGCCTTTGCCGACGATGACTCTCTCTACGTTCGCCGCTACCTTCTCGCCGGTCTCTTGAATCGTAGTCATGGCACTCACTTGTGGACTCAAGGCGGATATGGCCCGCGAAAGTGTCGCTGAGCCCTCGTCGTTACGTCTGTCGGTCCGGAAGTCGCTCCTCAGGGGGCACTATACGACGAGACGGCTCGGGCGATCGCCACGTCACGAAACCGGGCGTGTCAAGCGCGCCAGCCGTTCCCACTCGTCAATACGCTCCGGAGGCCCTTTCGGACGACCCAATTGTCGAGCGATTTCGATCACGGCGGACGGCGGAGCGGCAGTGCCGCGCGACGTGCCGGGACCTTCGGCCTGACCGTCAGGTACCAGCGGGCAACCTCTCACAGGCCATTACGGAGGTACGCTCCGCCTCGAGCGTTTTGCCGGCAACGTTCGATTCCGGGCTGCAGCATGCGGAGCCAAGAATGGCGGACCTGACCGACTCGTACTGCGAGCGGTGCGGCACACACTACGTCTTCAATCCGGACCCTCCCAAGGGCCTGTCGTTGAAGAACGCCCGCCTGCTCGCCAAGGGTTTCCGTAACTTCGTGATGACCGACGGCCAGTCGTGGAACGACTCGGTACTGCTGGCCAGACACGACGACGAGCGCGAGGGCACGAGCCGGGCCACGGAGGCGTTCCACCGCGCCTTCAACTTCTGCATGAGCTGCCGTCAATACGCCTGCGAGAAGTGCTGGAACGCCAGGCAGGGCGCCTGCCTGTCCTGCGCTCCCGAGCCCGAGTCGGGCCCGATGGCCCCGGAAGGCCACCTCATCGTACGGACGCCGGTCACTCACCCCGACGCCTTCGTTCCGGCCCCGGTGGAGTCGCCGCCTCCGTTCGACATGCAGGCGACGGCGACGTATCCGGACCTGTTCGCCCCCAGACCTCCCCTCGCGGAAACGGCCGGGAGCGCTACCTTCCCGGCGGAGCCGGGCGAGCCGCAGGCGGCCGAATGGCCTTCGGCCGATCTGACCGAGACGCCGCCAATCCCGCCTTCGATGTCCCCGTATCACGCGGACGCCGGAGAGTCTCAGCCGGCCGACCACGGCACCGTGGAGGCCACGCCGGGACGGAAGGCCCCCGAATGGCTGGCGCGCGTCGTCTCGGCGGACGGCGAAACGCGAAAGGAATCCGACTCTCGGGCAGCCTACCGGTCCTGGCCGATCGCGGATCCTCTCGCGCCGGAGATGACGCTGACTCCCGAGGAGCTGACTCTCGTAGAGGCCCAGCTCAGCCACTCCGAGGAGGACCTGCCCCAGGAGATCGAGCCGACCGTCGAGGCGGCTCCGGAGCAAGTCGAAGCGCTCGAAGCAGAAGCCGACGCGAGCCCGGCTCCGGTCGAGCCCGAAACGGCGGCGGCCGCACACGCTCTGCCAGCGGCTGCCGAAGTCACGCCCGAGCTCGCGCAGGCTCCGGTCGCCGAGCCAGCCCCGCCCGAGCGGCCGGCCCAGCTGCCGATGGTCGCTCGGCTCTTCGGCCAGTTGGGCCAGCACGCTCCCGCCGCGGACGAAGGCCTCCGGGAGCCAACCGCCGCCCACCCGAGCAACGGCCTCTGGCCATTTCCGACCCCCTGGGCCGAACGCCCCATCAAAGCCGCCCCGATCCTTGCCGTGGCTTCCGAAGCGGAAACGTCGTCTGGGGTGTCCGAGCTCCAGCCCGAAGTCTTCGAGCCGCAGCCGGAGACCCGGCCGGAGGTTCTCGCGGCTGCCGCGCCCGAAAATGCGCCCGAAAGTGCGCCCGCCATCGCGGAGCCCGCACCGGTACCCGCGGAGCCGGCGCCGGTTGCGGCAGCGTTCGACGAGATCGCGCCGGCGGCGCTCCAGGAGACCGAACCCACTCCCGCCGAGCCCGTCCAAGTCATGTTCGCGGTCGAGGAACCGGCCGACGAGGAGCAGCCGTCCGAAGCCCCGGTCGCGGAGCCCGTCGCGGCTGAGGTCCTCGCCCCCGAGCCGGCTGCTGCCGAGCCGGCCGCTGCCGAGCCGGCCGCTGCCGAGCCCGTTGCCACCGGGTGGGCGGCGCACGAGCCCGTCGCCGCCGAAGTGGCGCCCGCGCCAGAGCAGCTTTCCGTGGCTCCCGAGGTCCCGCAGATCCCGCAGATCACGCAGATCCCGCAGGAGCGCATCTTCGCCTTCGACCCCGTCGCCGGAACCCCCGCTCCGAGACCACTGCTGCCGCCGGCCCTCACCGAGGTTCCGGAGATGGCTGCGTCTCCAGCGCCGGAAGAACCCCGTGAACGGATCGCCGCCGAGCGGGAGCCCATCTTCCGACCCCAGGAACCCGCCGCCGCTGCTC
>DAHXON010000130.1 GCA_027364875.1 Chloroflexota bacterium | reverse complement strand
GGCGGGGTGGCCGCGGCCGCTGCCGGCCCATTCTTGAACAACTTCCATGAGGCGAAAGTTGTGCGAGATATCTGCCCGTTCCGACCGCCTGGGGAGTGCTAATTGCCGCCGAACCACGCATGGCCGTGCGTGATCGAGGGCGCGACCGCCACACCGGAGCCGCTCGATCTCGCACAACTTTCGTGTGGTGGAAGTTGTTCAAGTTCTGGGCGGCCCGAGCGCGGACGAACTCGCCCCACGGGACTCGCCCCACCAACTCGCGCCACGAACTGGCCCCCCAACCACTTGACAGCTTTGTTAGTACTCACTAAGTTACGCCAATGAGCGCAGCCAGATTGACAGCCGAGGAACGCCGGGACGAAGCGATCGCGGCCGCCACCGAGGAGTTCGCGGCGGCCGGATACGCAGGAACCGCGACCGACTCGATCGCCCGCCGGGCGGGTGTCTCGCAGCCGTACCTGTTCCAGCTGTTCGGCACCAAGCGCGAGCTCTTCATCGCCGCCGTCGAGGACTGCTTCGGGCGGACGAGTCGATCGTTCGAAGAAACGGGCAAACTCGCCGCCGCCGCCGGGCTGACCTCTGCCGGAATACTCGAGCAGATGGGCCACGGCTACATTCGCCTGCTCCAGGCGGAGCCGAACGTCCTTCGGCTGCAGCTCCAGGCCTACGCGGCCTGCAGCGATCCGGTCATCCGGACGTCTGTCAGGCGCTGCTACAAGGCCCTCTGGCAGACGGTCGCCGATCAGTCCGGCGCCGATCAGACGGCTCTTCGCGACTTCTTCGCGATGGGCATGCTCATCAACGTCGTCGCCAGCATCGGCGAGGGCGCCACCTTCGAGAACTACCTCGATTCGCTAATGGGAGGAGTGTCCGACCCCTGCCCAGCATGATCCCCTTTTTTGTGCGCTGAACTTAGTGACTGCTCAATTAGTTGCATCAGTTGGCCGCACCGGCGGCCGGAATGGAGGAGCCGTTATGTCCCGAAGAACCTCAGCACTGCTGACTTTCCTGATCACCAGCCTGGCGCTGGCGATGGTCAGCCTCGACAACCTGGTCGTGACCATCGCCCTGCCCGTGATTCGCACGGACCTCGGCGCGTCCCTGAGCGACCTCGAATGGACCGTCAACGCCTACACACTGACCTTCGCCGCGCTGCTTCTCATGGGCGCGGCGCTCGGCGACCGGTTCGGCCGGCGGCGGATGTTCGTGATCGGCGTGGCCGTCTTCACTCTCGGCTCCACCTTCGCGGCCCTGGCGCCTTCGGCCGGGACGCTGATCGCAGCCCGGGCGTTCCAGGGCATCGGCGGCGCCATCACCATGCCGCTCACGCTCACCATCCTCTCCGACGCGGTGACGGCCGAGCGGCGGCCACTCGCCCTGGGGGCATGGGGCGGCATCGGCGGCCTCGCGACCGCGGTTGGACCCGTGGTCGGCGGCGCCATCACGCAGGGCGTGTCGTGGCACTGGATCTTCTGGGTCAACGTTCCGATCGGGATACTGACGGTGATCCTCGCCGCCCGGCTGCTGCCCGAGAGTCACGGCCCCGGCCGGTCGATGGATCTCGTCGGCGTGGCCCTCGCCAGCCTCGGCCTGGTTGGAATTGTCTGGGGAGTCACGCACGGCAACGGACTCGGCTGGACTGACGGCCAGGTGCTCGGCGCGATGGCCCTCGGCTTCGCCCTCCTGGTCGCGTTCCTCGCCTGGGAGGCGCGCACCGCGGAGCCGATGCTGCCGCTCCACCTGTTCCGGCGCCGCGCCTCGATCACGGCAAACGGCATCTCGTTCGTGATGTCGTTCGGGATGTTCGGCTCGATCTTCCTGCTCTCGCAGTTCTTCCAGTTCTGCCAGGGCCTCAGCCCGCTCGACTCGGGCCTGCGGATCCTGCCCTGGACGGCGACGCCGGTCATCGTCGCTCCGATTGCGGGCTGGGCCTCCGGCAAGATCGGCGGAAGGCCGCTCCTCGCCGCGGGGCTCGCTCTCCAGGCGATCGGTCTCGCGTGGACGGCCGCGCTCTCGTCGACGACCGTCTCGTACTCGGCGCTGGTGCCGGCTTTCATCGTCGCAGGCGCGGGGATGGGCCTCTTCTTCGCCCCGATCGCGAACGTCGTCCTGGCCGCCGTTCCGCGTGAGGACGAAGGCAAGGCCTCCGGCGCGAACAACACGCTCCGGGAGCTCGGCGGCGTGTTTGGAGTTGCCGTGCTCGGCGCGATCTTCTCCGCGAACGGCTCGTACGCGAGTCCGCAGAGATATGTCGACGGCACGGTCCCGAGCGTGTTCGCCGGGGCGGCGGTGGTCGCCCTCGGCGCGGCGCTCGCGCTGGCCCTGCCCTCGACGGTGGCGAAGGTCAAGGGACGTGCGACCGGATCCGCGACCGCCCGACGGGGCGACCTGGGACTCGCGTCGTAGATCGAAGGGCCGGCGCCACGTCGGCCGGCGGCGGGCCGGCGGGGCGCCACCACGGCACCCGCCGCGGTCCACCGAAACCCGGCAATTCGGCGGGGTCGTCCTTCGGGGCGGCCCCGCTTCATTTGTCCGCGGCAGCTCCTACGCCGTGACCCGCTCGCCCCCGAGCTTGCCGATCGCCTGGGCGTACAGACCGTCGAAGACGCGCGACGTGGAGGGGAAGGCGTGGATCATGCCGGCCAGAGTGGCCATCGGAATGCGGGCCTGGATGGCGAGCGTGGGCTCGTGGATCGCGGCCGAAGCGTCCGGAGCCACGATCGAGGCGCCGACGAGCTGGCCGGAAGCGCGGTCCACGACGATCGCCAGATGCCCGAACTTCGCCTCCAGCTCGTAGCCGCGGGCGGTCGTGGCGAAGTCCGCGACCAGCTCGAAGGCGTCGACGCCGGCGGCCCGGGCCCGCTCCACGTCCATTCCCACGGACGCGATCTCCGGCGCAACGAACACCGCCCGCGGAATGGCCCGGTAGTCCGGCGCGACGTCCTCGCCGAGGGCCATCCGGATTGCCAGTCCGCCCTGGTAGTAGCCGACATGGGTGAAGAGCTCGGGACCGGCCGGGTCGCCGATGAGATAGACGTCGTCGGCGATTCGCAAACGGCCGTCCGGCTTGAGCCGCGCCGGGTCGACTCCGACGTTCTCCAGCCCGAGGCCGTCGAGATCGAACGCTCGCCCGAGCGCCACGACGATCCGCTCGCCTTCGACGTAGCCGCCGTCGCTCAGCTCGACCACGTGGGCGTCGCCGGCGCCGGCTCTGGGTCGAACCCGGCTGGCTCGCGCCCCCAGCCGCAGCTCGACGCCGTCGTCCTTCAGGATGCGCGCGGCCGCCTCGCCGTTTCGGGGATGGTCCTTGTCGAGCAGCCTGTCGTGGGAATGGACCAGCGCCGTCTCGACGCCGAAGCGGGCGTAGACGGACGCCAGCTCGACGCCGGTGGCCCCGCCGCCGAGGAACACGACGCTGCGTGGCAGCTCGCGAGTGGAGGTGGCCTCTCGGTTGGTCCACGGCTCGGCGTCGGCCAGGCCCTCGATGTCCGGGATCCTGGGCCGAGAGCCCGTGGCCACGACGATCGTCCGGGCCTCAATCCGCTGGACTGATCCGTCTCCGGCGCGGACCTCCACCTGCCCCGGACCGGCGATCCGCGCGACGCCCCGGAACGTCCGGCCGCCCGCGGATTCGATTGCCTTGACGTGCCCCGAATCGTCGGGCCAGTCGATGTGCTCGCGGTTGATCATGTAATCGCGACGGTCCGAGGCTCGCTGCCACGTGTAGCCGTGGCGGTGCTCGCCGGCCGCGTGCAGCAGCGACTTGGACGGGATGCAGGCCCAGAACGGGCACGAGCCGCCGAAGAGCTCCCGCTCGACGACCGCGACCGTCCGCCCGCGCTCCAGGGCCGCGTGGACTGCCGCTTCGCCGGCCGCGCCGGCCCCGATGACGACGAAATCTAAACGCTCCATTCGGCGATCTCCCTGCGGCCGCACCCGGTGTATCTGGCGTCCGGCCGATCATGACTCCGCGCCTGGCGCCCGAGGCAATACGCCCGAAAGAGGATCAGCGGGCGGACCGGCCGATCTACCATGAGCCGCAGCGGACGGCGAGCTTGCGTCTGTCCGGGGCTCGAGAGGTGCGGCGATGTCGATCAAGTTCGGATTCGGCGGCGTGAACCTTGGCCTCGGCGGGCGCACCGGCTCGGCGCCGGCGCCGTTCGACGCGCTGAACGGGCCGCGACTCGCCGGCGGCGAAGGGAGCCACCCGCTCCACTCCGTCGCACCCGAAGAGCTGCTCCGCGCGACCGACGGGCCGGTCTGGGGCGAGTTCGCCCTCGACAAGCCCGCGATCGTCGGCGAGGGAATCACCGGCCGACTGCGGCTGACGGCGGCCACGGATGCGAGCGTCAACGCCCGAAAGGCCTATCTGCGCCTCGTAGGCCTGAGACTCGACGAGGTTCGCCGCTCCCAGGACCATCGCGACTCCAAGGGCACGGTGACCTGGACGGAGCGCTGGGTGGAGACGTCGGGCAAGCTCTTCGTCACGGATGCGTTCCTCGAGCCGGCCATCCCGCCGAGCCTGGCCGCCGGCCAGAGCTGGGAAGCGCCATTCATGGTCCCCGCGCCGCGGCTCGGGCCGCCCACCGCGCACCTCGGCGAGTCGATCATCGCCTGGGCCCTGGAGGTCCGCTGGGACGTCCCCATGGGCTCCGACCACTACACGGCATGCTACCTGCCGCTCGCCCAGCACCCGGACCTGCTCCGGGCGGGCGTCGGCAAGCAAGGCGGCCAGAGCCTGCTCTCATCGATCGATTCGGGCGGTGGAACGATCGGAATCCAGTCGGCCCTGCCTGCGCCGGCCGGCCAGGAGATGGTCGTCAAGGTCACCTGGCCCGGCGCCCCGGACGGTCGGTCGGCTCGCGTGGAGCTGCACCGCCGCACGAACGCGCCGAACGGCCAGGAAGGCATCCTCGCCTCTGCGGCGGTGACTCCGGCCGATCTTCGGAGCGGCGCGGCCGAGGTCCGGCTCATGGTTCCGGCGGGTTCGGCGCCCTCGTTCGATGGCGCCGGCCTGGAGATCAACTACGTCATCCGGGCGCTGGTCGACCGGCGGTTCCGCTCGGACGCGGCGATCGAACGGCCGGTCGCGATCTACTAGCCCGAACCCGCGCCGGCGGGCGCCAGAGCGCCACCCAAACCTCCGGCGGTGCGCCCGAACCTCCGGCACGCGAGTTCGCGCCGGCGGCCAGCCCGCCTCAGGCCCGCCTGAGCACGACGAGCGAGTGGGCGTGGACGACCAGCCGTCCGCCGGGCTCCACGACGTGCTTCCGCCGGACCCAGGCCGGACTCGCCGCCGTGTCGAGCACGACGCGCCAGCGCAGTCGAAGGCTCTCCGGCAGGCGGAACCTGGTGCCGTTGGGACTGCCGTTGAAGGCGAGGAAGAAGCTCTCGTCGCGAACCTGTCCGCCGTCCTCGCCGTCCAGATCCTCACCGGAGAGGAACATGCCGATGCTGCGGTTGAGCCGCCGGCCCCAGTCCGGCTCGGTCATCTCCGTGCCGGCGGCCGAATACCACTCGATGTCTTGGACCTGGCCCTCGTGGACGGACCGCCCGTGGAACCAGCCGCGACGCTTGAACACGGGGTGGTCGGCGCGGAACGCCACCAGGCGCCGGGTGAAGTCGAACAGGTCCCGGTCGACGTGCTCCCAGTCGAACCAGGTCAGCGGCGAGTCCTGGCAGTAGGCGTTGTTGTTGCCCAGCTGGGTTCGGCCCATCTCATCGCCGCCCAGGATCATCGGCACGCCCTGTGACAGCAGCAGCGTGGCCAGGAAATTGCGCTCCTGGCGAGCCCGCAGGGCGAGCACCGCCGCGTCCTCCGTTGGCCCTTCGGTGCCGCAGTTCCAGGATCGATTGTTCGGTTCGCCGTCCCGGTTGTCGTCGCCGTTGTCCTGGTTGTGCTTGCCGTTGTAGCTGACGAGGTCCCGAAGCGTGAAGCCGTCGTGGGCCGTGACGAAGTTGATGCTCGCGTACGGCTTGCGGCCGGTGTTCTCGTACAGGTCCGAACTGCCGGTCAAGCGGTAGCCGAACTCGCCGAGCGTCCCGGGCTCGCCGCGCCAAAAATCGCGCACCGTGTCGCGGTACTTGCCGTTCCACTCGGACCAGAGCGGCGGGAAGTTGCCCACCTGATAGCCACCGGCACCGACGTCCCAGGGCTCGGCGATGAGCTTGACCTGGCTGATCACCGGATCCTGCTGGATGAGGTCGAAGAACGCCGACAGCCGATCGACCTCCTGCAAACCTCGCGCCAGCGCCGCCGCGAGGTCGAACCGGAAGCCGTCGACGTGCATCTCCAGGACCCAGTAGCGGAGGCTGTCCATGATCAGCTGGAGCACGTGCGAGTTGCGCGCGTTGAGCGTGTTTCCGGTGCCGGTGTAGTCCATGTAGTAGCGCTCGTCACCGTCCACCAGGCGGTAGTAGGAACGGTTGTCGAGGCCGCGGAACGAGAGCGTCGGACCCTCGTGGCTGCCCTCCGCGGTGTGGTTGTAGACGACGTCGAGGATCACCTCGATGCCGGCCTGGTGAAGGGCGCGGACCATGGACTTGAACTCGGCCACCTGGTCGCCGGGCTCCTCGGCGGACGAGTACTCGTTGTGCGGCGCGAAGAACCCGATCGAGTTGTAGCCCCAGTAGTTGTGCAGCCCTCGTTCGAGCAGATGGCCGTCCTGGACGAACTGGTGCACCGGCATCAGCTCCACGGCGTTGATCCCGAGCTCTTGCAGGTGTCGGAGGGACGCGGGATGAGCCAGCCCGGCGTAGGTGCCACGGAGCTTGGCCGGCACGTCCGGGTTGCGCTCGGTGAAGCCCTTGACGTGAACCTCGTAGATGACCATGTCCTGCTCGGCCCGCTCGAGCAGTCGGTCGCCCTGCCAGTCGAACGCCGTGTCGACGACGATCGATCGGGGGACGAACTGGGCGCTGTCGGTCTCGTCGAGGCTGTCGGGTTCTCCTGCCCGATATCCGAACACCGCGGGATCCCACTCGACCTCGCCCTCGATCGCCCGCGCGTACGGGTCGAGCAGGAGCTTGTTGGGGTTGCAGCGGAGGCCGCGGGCGGGGTCCCAGGGCCCGTGGACACGGAACCCGTAGCGCTGGCCGGGTTTGACGTCGCGAACGTGGCCGTGCCACCGGTAGCCGGTCGATTCGGGCAGGTCCACGCGCCGCTCGTTGCCGTGTTCGTCGAACAGGCACAGCTCCACGCGCTCGGCCACTTCCGAGAAGACGGAGAAGTTGGTGCCGGAGCCGTCCCAGCTGGCACCGAGCGGATACGGCCGGCCCGGGCGGAGCTTGATCCTGGGGAGTGGCTCGCCGGCAACGGTGGCGAGCGGACTTGAATGGGGCATGGTCACCTTCGTGGTGGCCTTCGGCGACGCGCCGGGCGCAGTCTAGCCGAAGCAGTCGATCGAGTCATTCGGAATGTCATGGTGCCACGGCCCGCGCCACCTGCTCCTCGGCCCCTCGTGGCGACCGCTCATCGATGCGCGTGACGCCACGTGACCCCGGGCGC
>DAHXON010000012.1 GCA_027364875.1 Chloroflexota bacterium | reverse complement strand
CGCGGCGGACCTGCCAGAGCTCGTCGCCGCCGCGGACGAGGTCATCGTCCTGGACTTCGGCAGCCAGACCGCGCAGCTGATCGCCCGCCGCGTCCGAGAGCTCAGTGTCTACTCGGAGCTGCTCCCGTTCGACACGCCATGGGCCCAGATCGCGGCGAGGCGACCGAAGGCCCTGATCCTCTCCGGCGGCCCGTCGAGCGTCTACGAGGAAGGCTCGCCCCACCCGGACCCCGCGATCTGGACCGGCGGCATCCCAATCCTGGGCATCTGCTACGGCATGCACCTGATGGCCCACCACCTCGGCGGCAGAGTCCTCAACTTCTCCCGTAAGGAGTTCGGGCCCGCGACGGTGGAGGTCGACAGAGCCGACGTCGACGGCCTCTTCTCCGGGCTCGAGCGCGAGCAGCAGGTCTGGATGAGCCACGGCGACTCCATCGAGACGCTGCCGGCCGGGTTCCACGCGACCGCGAGCACTCCGTCGACGCCCTTCGCCGCCGTCGCGGACCCCACCCGCCGCTTCTTCGGGATCCAGTTCCACCCCGAGGTCGTACACACGCAGAACGGCAAGCGGGTGCTCCGCAACTTCGTCCTCGACGTCGCCGGCGCGAAACCGAGCTGGACCGCGGCCAACTTCATCGCCTCCACCGTCGAGGAGATCCGCGAGCGGGTCGACGCCCACAGCAAGGCCACGGGCACGGACGGCCGCGTCCTGTGCGCCCTGTCCGGCGGCGTGGACAGCGCGGTGGCCGCGACCCTGGTCCACCGCGCCGTGGGCGACCGCCTGATCTGCGTCCACGTGGACCACGGGATGATGCGCATGAACGAGACGGAGCTGCTCCAGTCCGCGTTCGAGCAGCTCGGCGTCAACGTGATCGTGGTCAACGCCCGCGACCGCTTCCTGGCCAAACTCGAAGGCGTCACCGACCCGGAGCGAAAGCGCCACATCATCGGCAACGAGTTCATCCGGGTCTTCGAGGAAGAGGCGGCCAGGCTGGGCCAGATCGACTTCTTGACCCAGGGCACGCTCTACCCGGACGTGATCGAGTCTGCCACGTCCGTCAGGGAGAAGACCGCGGTCAAGATCAAGACCCACCACAATGTCGGCGGCCTGCCCGAAGACATCCGCTTCCAGCTCATCGAGCCGCTCCGGTATCTCTTCAAGGACGAAGTCCGGGCCGTCGGCACGGAACTGGGCCTCCCGGACTCGATGGTGGGGCGTCAGCCGTTCCCCGGGCCCGGCCTCGGCATCCGGATCATCGGCGAGATCACGCAGGAGCGCCTGGACACCCTCCGAGAAGCCGACTGGATCGTCATGGACGAGATCAAGTCGGCCGGACTCTACGACCACATCTGGCAGAGCTTCGCCATCCTCACGCCCCTTCGTTCCGTCGGCGTAATGGGCGATGGCCGAACGTACGCCAACGTGGTAGCCATTCGGGCGGTGACGTCCGAGGACGCGATGACGGCAGACTGGGCCAAGCTCCCGTACGAGCTTCTCGGCCGGATCAGTTCGCGCATCGTGAACGAGGTCCAGGGAGTCAACCGGGTGGTCTACGACATCAGCTCCAAGCCCCCCGCTACGATCGAGTGGGAGTAGAGAGGCAGGCGACTCATGACCGAGCGATCGATCGAAGCCGAGGAAACGACCGAGGCGACGCGATCGACCGAACCTGAGGCCTCGACCGCGCCCGAACCGTCGGCCGCAGCCGCGCCACCGAGCGCCGGCGAGCCGTCGACTGCGGAGGCTCTCGCGGAGGCGCCGTCACCAGTACCAGCCGCGCCCGGCGAGCCCGCACCGGCCGCGCCGGGCCAGGCCGCCGCCTCGATCGAGGCCGTGACGTCGTCATTTCCGCCCGATGCCGTCGACTGGCCGCGCTGCCCCTGGTGTTCGAGCCCCACACCCCCGGGCTCGGAGAAATGCCCGACCTGCCAGGCCGCCCTGGTCGCCCATCCCGACGCCCAGGCAGTCGGCATCCCCGGCGTGACGGAAATCGATCCGAGCCTCCTCGCCTATGCGCCCAAAGCCCAGAAGCCGCAGAAGATCGTGGACATGCTGATCAGCCTTCTGGACGAGGACGAGGTGGCCCGGGCCGCCAGGGAGAGGCTGGCAACAAAGCCCAAGAAGGACGGCCAGGGCGACGCCGCGGCCCAGCCGAACGCAGGGGCGGACGAGACCGCCCGACGATGACCGACCGGCCCGGGCTTCCGTCGCCGGGACCGTCGTACATCCGCGAAATCCCGCTCAGGCCGGGCGACGACCGCGTCGTGGGCATGTCACAGCCCCAGACTCTTGAAGAGTGGTGGGTTGCGATGCTCTGGTGTGAGCGCGCCGGTGCCCTGGTCGAGTTCGCCGACCTCGCTCCCGAGTACGGGATTCCGCCGGGCTCGCCGCTGCTGCGCCTCGGCCCCGGGATCTCGGGATCGCTGTCCGGCCTCATCATGGAAGAGAACGGCCGCCAGCAGCTCCGCCTCCGGCTTGGCCAGGCGCCCCGGAACGAGAACGAGCCGTGGCACTCGCCCCTCGTTGTGGTCCTGGGGCTTCGATTCGAGCCGGCGAGACTGCTCACGATGCGCGACAACGAAGCGGCCCAGACGGTCCTGAAGGCCTTCCGAGACGCCGTCCTGAGGTTGTCCTACTGACAACTGCGTGGAGCCGGCTGCCCCAAATCGCGGCCGGTGGCTAGACTCTTCGCATGCGCGACATGTTCGACGAGTTCATGCAGGAGCTGCGCCGACGCCAGGCCGAGCTGGAGGCCAAGGGCAAGGAGCATCCGGCTGCGGACGCGGATCAGACCGAGGCGGGCGACCAGAGCGCCGAAGCCGAGGACAAGAAGCCGGACACGGAAAGCGAAGAGGAGGCGGACGTGACGTCGACGGGGTCGAGTTCCGAGAACGACGATCTCTCGGGGGACACGGACGAGGAACCCACATTCCGGCGTCCGACGGGGGTCGGCGGCGGCCGGGGCAGCGGTGGCTGGCAGCGGGGGCCTTTCGATGAGCCGCCCGAATTGCACATCAGCCGGGGCTGGATCGTTCTTGGGGTCGCGTTCGTCGCGCTCCTGATCCTCGCGGGCCTGTTCTCGCTGTCAGTCGGGCTGATCACGGACGCGATCTGGTTCAACAGCGTCGGCTTCGGCAACGTCTTCTGGACCCGGATCGGCGCCCAGGTCGCCTCGTTCGTCGGCGGAACGCTGGTGGCGTTCCTCTTAGTCTGGCTCAACCTCTGGCTCGCGGGCCGCTTGATCCCCAAGGGCCAGCTTCGCCGCTTCTCGCTGGACGACCTCATGGATCGATTTAACGTCGACCGGTACGTCGGTGGCGGAGGCTTCGGGGGCGGCCCGTTCGGAACTCCGCCCGCCCGGCGCGTCAGGACACACGAAGATGTCGCCGTCCCGAATCTCGGACGGCCGCTGTTCTGGGTGCTCGTCGCCATCGCAGCCTTCACCGCGTTGGGCCTGGGCGGCCTCCTCGCGAGCAACTGGACCACGATCCAGCTCTTCATCCATCGTGCGCCGTTCGGCCAGACCGATCCGACGTACGGCATGGACATCGGCTTCTTCCTCTTCGAGCTGCCGTTCTTCCGGCTGTTCCAGACCTACGCCAACTCGCTGCTCTTCCTCGCCGTCATCCTCACCGGAGCCCGGTATCTGCTCGCCGTGGTTTCAGGAGCGTCGATGCCGACGCCGGCCCGGGTCCACCTGGGCTTGCTTGCGCTCCTCTATCTCTGGTCGATTGCGATCGGCTATCAGCTCGACCGCTACGAGCTCGTCTACAGCAACACGAGCGGCATCTTCCAGGGCGTCAGCTTCACGGACGCGAACGCGCGGGCGCTGGCTCTCAACGTCATGACCGGCATCGTCCTGCTGATCGGCGCCATGGTTGCCTATCTCGCCTATGCGAAATCGGCCACGCCCCTGACCCTGGTAGTGGTCGCCTGGCTGGGCGCCTACTTCGTGCTCGAAGTGGGCTACCCCTTCGCCGTTCAGCGCCTGACCGTGGTCCCGAACCAGCAGGCCCAGGAGTCGCCGTACATCAACAACAACATCGAGATGACCCGCCTGGCCTTCAACCTGGACGGCTGGTCGGGATCGGGCTACACACCGGCGCCGACCATCACGCGGCAGGCGGTGGCGGCCGAGCCCGGCACGATCCAGAACGTTCGACTATGGGACGCGAGCCCGCTGCAGCAGACCCTGGACCAGGTCCAGATCATCCGCAGCTACTACACGTTCTCCAACGTCAACACCGACCGCTACACCTTCAACGACCCGGCCAGCTGCTCGCCGGCGCCGACGCCATGCGTGCGCCAGGTGATGCTGTCGGGTCGCGAGGTCGATCCCACCAAGCTGTCCGACCAGAGCTGGGTCAACGAGCACATCACCTATACCCACGGGACCGGGTTGGCAATGGTGCCCGTCAACGAAGTCGGCAACGGCGGCCAGCCGAACCTGCTCATCCAGAACCTCCCGCCCACCTCGGTCGCCGGCACACCAACGATCTCTCAGCCGCGGATCTACTTCGGCCTGCAGGAGAGCAACTTCGTAATAGTCGATGCCGCCAGCCAGGAGTTCGACTATCCGGCGCAGAGCGGCGACCAGTACTACCGCTGGACGGGCACGACCGGGATCAAGCTCGACACGCCTCTACTGCGGCTGCTCTACGCCGCCAAGTTCGGCGATCTCAACCTTCTGATCAGTAACCAGATAACGGGCAGCAGCCAGCTTCTCTACAACCGTTCGATCATGGACCGAGTCCAGGCCATCGCGCCGTTCCTGCGGTACGACAAGGATCCCTACCTGGTCGTGACCAACGACGGGCAGCTCGACTACATGCTCGATGCCTACACCACGAGCGCAGCCTTCCCGGATGCGCAGCCGTTCGACCCGGGCTCCAACCCGAGCGCCAACGGCCTGGCCGGTGATCCGTTCAACTACATCCGCAACAGCGTCAAGGTCGTCATGAACGCCTACGACGGCTCGATGACGTTCTACGTAGCCTACCCGGACGACCCGATCATCAAGGCCTGGGAGGGCGTCTTCCCCGGCCTCTTCAAGCCCATCTCGGAAATGCCGTCCGACCTGCAAAATCACATCCGCTACCCGCAAGACATGTTCTCGGCGCAGACCACCCAGTTCGGCAAGTACCACGTGACCGATCCAAACGTCTTCTACCAGAAGGCCCAGTTCTGGCAAGTCCCCCAGGCCGCGGCCACGAGCAGCGGTCCCGAGCAGCTCCCTCTCGAGTCCTTCTACGTCGAGATGCGAGTGCCGGGCAAGACCTCCGACGACTTCATGCTGCTCCAGCCGATGGTCCTCCAGAACCGCACTAACATGATCTCGTGGGTAGCGGCATACAACGACTACCCGAAGACCTACGGGCAGGTCAGCGTCTTCGACTTCCCGCAGAGCTCCAACGTGTTCGGCCCGGTCCAGATGCAGTCGCTCATCCAACAGAACCCACAGATAAGCCAGCAGATAACTCTGTGGGATCAGGCCGGCAGCCAGGTGGTCCTTGGGAATCTGCTCGTCATTCCTCTCCAGGACACCTTGATGTACGTCGAGCCTGTGTATCTGAAATCCGCGAACAGCCCGCTCCCGGTCTTCGAAAGGGTGGTTGTTGGCTCGCCAACGCAGATCGTCTGGGGCACGTCGCTCGACGATGCCCTGAATCAGATTTATGCGGGTCAAGGCGCCACGATCCCGGGAGGAGGCGGCACCCCAACACCGGGACCGTCGGCTTCGCCGGGTGCGGCGACCCCGACGCCGGTTCCAACAGCCCCTGGGCCGCTTCCGAGCGTGAACCTGACCGGCACGCCGCAACAGCTGATCGCCGAAGCCAACGCCCACTACCAGGCCGCCCTGGCGGCCCTGAAGGCCGGCGATCTCGGCAAGTATCAGAGCGAGATGGAGATCGTCGGGCAGATCGTCGCGCAGCTGCAGCAGGTCGTCGGCACGCCCGCGCCCTCGACTTCGGGCTCGCCGGCGCCGTAGAGCAAGCAGGACTTGGAAGCCGCAACAGAACCTCTATCTCAACAGACCCCGGCATTCGAGACGGAGGCTGACCTGGCCCTGCCGTACGATCGGCACTGGCTCGGCCGGGCGCGCCGGACGTTCAGGTTCGGCCTGGGTGATACCGACGCCGCAATCGTTGCCCTGTCCGGGTTCCTCGTGCGCGGCGGCGTGGTCCTTCTGACACTTCCGAGCGCCATGCTGCCCTCGCTGCTCGGTCTCGCGGCCGTTTTCGGTGTCAACTCCTTCGGAATCGACGGGCGGCCAACGGCCTTCCTGTTCTCTATCGTCGCGGTGGCGGTGGCCGCGGCCGCCTTGGCCCTGGCCGTCGGTACTCTGGTCGGCTCGGCGGTAGACGTGTGGCTGATCCGGGCCGCCCTGGAGGACGACGCGCGGGCGGTTCGTCGGCCGCAGCCATTCCCGGACCTGGGGCTGTTGCTGGAGATGGCGGCTGTACGGCTGGCCTGCATGTTTCCGCTCGGGATCGCGATCGCGGTCGCCGCGTCGCCACTCTACGACGCCGTTTACGGTGAGCTGACGCTCCCGACGAACCTCACCGAACCCCTCCTCTACCGGGTGGTCGTGCGGGCGGCGCTGCCGCTCGCAGCGATCGCCCTCACCTGGCTGGCCTGCGAGACCGTGGCCGGCGTGGCGATCCGCCGGCTGGTCATGGCCGGCGAGGGGATCTGGGCCTCACTCTTCGGAGCGGTCCGCCAGCTCGTCGAGAGGCCGCTGACTTCCTTCGTCACCGTCGCCGGCACGATGGTGATCAGCGTGGTCGGCCTGGCCCTCGGCATGCTGGCGACGGCGTTCGCCTTCGACTCGTGTCTGATAGCCGCCCGCCTCCCGAACCCCGTAACCCTGAGCATCTCCATCGGCCCGCTGGCCACGAACCGCGACTTCCGGCCTCTCGTGTTCGCGGCCGCGGCCCTGGTGCTCGGCGCGATCTGGGTCGCGGCGATGGCGATCGCGGGCATAACCTCGGCATGGCGAAGCGCCGCGTGGACCGCTGAGACGGCATCTGCCTGCGGCCGATCCCGGTCGCCGGGCCCGACGAGGACGCCGGCGCCGGAGGCGTCACCGACCGGCACTTCGCCGCGTCACAACGCCGGCCTTTAGTCGGCTCGTCCGACGGGCCGGCGACGCTTCGGCAGGTCTCCGCGGCAACCTAGCGGTCGAAGCGGCCAATCTTCACTGGTAAACTCCGCATATCGAGAAGCGCCTCCCGTGGCGCTCCTCCGCAGGCAGGCCGTCATGGCAAGTCAGGGAGTCGATGCCTAACGATCTCGGGGGCCAGCTCGGCAGCGCCTTCGATGCGTTCGTGTCCAGCGCCGTCGTCCAGATGTTCCTTACCGCGCTGGTCTTCTACCTCTTCGTCGTCTGGCTCGCGGCGGCCTTCTGGGCCTTTCGCGACATGCACGAACGGACCGAAAACCCGGTCCTGCCCTACCTCGCCTCCACGCTGATCATCCTGTTCACGCCCTTCCTCTTCTATCTGGGAGTGATCGTCTACCGGGTGGTAAGGCCATCGGAGCGTCTGGGTGAGGTCTACGAGCGAAACCTGGCCGAGGAGGCGCTGCTCGCCGAGGTCGAGGCGATCAAGACGTGCCCAGGCTGCGACAAGCGCGTAGATCCCGAATGGATCATCTGCCCCTGGTGCCGGATGCGGCTGAACCGCGTCTGCCCCAACTGTGAGCGTCTGGTCGGTCTCGACTGGACGATCTGCGCCTGGTGCGGCAAGGACTTCGAGCGGGCCGCGGCCGAGCGCCAGGTCCGGGCGCCCGTCCCGCAAGCGGCCGCCCAGGCCGGGATGGCGGCGACTCCCGCGCGGGCCGCGAGCAGTAGGATCTCAGATAGCAAGCCGGCCATCGGAGGCTGAGCTTCGAAGCGTAGGCTCCCGCTCGCCTCATGGCCGAAGATCGGCACGACAACGAGGGTGGGGCCGCGGCTGGGCCGGAGCTGCCAGGCCCGCAGCCCGTCTCCGAGACAGCGGGAGAGCGACCCGCGACGCCGGCCGAGCGGCCGGGAGAGACTTCGGCTGCGACGTCCGCGCCGGGCGATGGTTCACCCGAGCGGGGCGAGACTCCTCTCGAGCACGCGTCTGACCCCCGACTCGCGCCTCCCCCTGCCTTCCCCGATCGCTCCAGGGAAGGGCTTGCGGCGCGTCCGGGCCTGAGGTGGGCCAACGAGCACGCAGCCCCGCCTCGGTCCGCGACTCCCGGCCCTTCCCCGTGGCCTCAGCCCGCCAACTGGCCCGGAGGTCAGCGGCCGCAGTGGCCCGCTCCGTGGCAGCAGTGGCCGGGCCCGCAGCAGTGGGCGCAGTGGCCCTCGCCGTGGGCGCAGGGTCCCGCGCCGTGGCAGCAGTGGCCGAACCCGCAGCAGCGGCCTGGCCCGCAGCAGTGGGCGCAGTGGCCGGGCCCGCCGCCCGGGCAGTCCTGGCCTCCGACGTCATACGCCTTGGGACCGCCGGCTCCGCCCTCGTGGCCGCCGGCTCCGCCTTCGTGGCCGCCACCCGCGCCCTGGGCCGGCGCGGCCGCCCCTGTCGCCTGGCCGCCGCCCGCACCCTGGGCCGGTGCGGCCGCTGGCAGCTGGGCCGCCAGGAGCACGTTCGGCGGCGACACGCCCGCCCCAGTGAAGGGCGTCGAAGGCCCCATCTGGCGTGCCGGCATCGCGGCGGCAGCGGCCGGTAGCCCGGATACCTGGCCGCTCGGCGTGGTGCCGTGGGGCTTCTCCAAGTCTCCGCCGGTCCCGATCGTGCTGGAGCCACCCGGTCGATTGCATCCGCGCAGCCTTGTCCGGCCGATCCTCTCGATCGCCGGCCGCGCATCGCCGCGGCGGTATCTCATGGGCCTCGCGCTGGGCCTCCCCGCGGGCCTCGCGCTGCTCGCCTACGACGTCGCGTCCAGCAGCGGATTCCGGTTCGGGTCCACGAGCATCGCGCCCACGGTGCTGCTCGAGCTCGTGAGCCTCGTTGCCGCCCTGGGCCTCATCGCCGCGGCCATGGCCCAGACAGAGCAGCGCCGGGCTGACGGCTGGCGTGACTTCGCGGGCCCGTCGCCGTTCCTGCTCCTCGCCGCCCAGCAGGCTTCGGTCTTTGCCGTGGGATTGCCCGTGGCCGCGCTGCTCCGCTCGGCGAACATCACCACGGATTCCGCCGCAGGGCTCGCGGCGGTCGTGCCCGTGTACCTGCTGACCTATTTCGGCCTGGTCCACTTGCTGGGAGTCCGTCCCGGCGCGATGACCTGGCGCGACATCATCCATCCCCGCCGACTGGCACCCGATCCGACGGAGTGGACCGCGGCCAGCCTGCCGGCCCGGTCGGCGTGGCAGCCTCAGATCTCGAGACTCCGCCGCTGGATGCGTGGCAGCCTGGGCGACTTCCTCCTCGCGGCCTGTTTCCTGATCCCCGTGACGATGGCGTCGGGGATCACCAACTTCACGCTGCTGACGGTCCTTGGCCTCCACCAGACGGATCTGCAATCGGAAGTCCCCATGGCCCGGACGATCGTGGACAACGTGATCGTCTTCGTGGCCGTGGCCATCTGCATTCCCATCGGGGAAGAGGTCTTCTTCCGCGGCTACGTCACCAACGCGTGGGCTCGATCTCTCAGCTGGAACTCTGCCCTGCTGCGCGCGGGCCTCTTCTTCGCCTTCGTCCACGTCGTGAACACGGACAACGCGGACGTCTGGACCGCGCTCAGGGCCGCCGCCTTCAACTTCGGTGCCCGCATCCCGGTTGCGCTGGCGCTGTGCTGGATCTACATGCGGCGCCGTTCTCTGGTCGCGTCGATATCACTCCACGGGCTGTTCAACGGCCTCATCGTGCTCCTGACCTTCTGAGCCTCGCCCGGCTCGAGGGGCCGGCCGCGGCGCCGCCGACGCCGCCGATAAGGCCGGCGAAAGGCCCGCGTAAGCCGCGGTTGGGTCGCCGCCAATCGGCCGCCGGTAGTCTCCCCTCGTTCCCGGAGCTGGTGGCGGGGGGAATCGGCGGGCTCTCGCCGCCGGCTCCAGGAGCGCTCGCGGTGCCAACCCACGCGAGACCCGCAGGTCGTCGCCGAGAGGGTCCGCATGGCTGGGCGACGTGTCGCGGAACGGACATATTCGAGCTCGGGACAGAAGCGCACCGCGGAGAGCGGTCTCGGAGGCCTTCTCCCTGGGGAACGACCGCGCGAACGGCTGGCGGCCCACGGTGCCGGGGCGCTCAGCTCGGCGGAGCTGATCGGCGTGCTGTGGGGCTCGGGGACGCGCGGTAAGAGCGCGCTGGACGCCGCGGCGGATGCTCTACGGCAGCACGAAGGACTCGTGGGGCTGGCCCGGGCGTCGGACGCGGAGCTCGAATCTGTGCTGGGCGTTGGCCCCGCGAGAGCGGCCCAGCTGGTTGCGGCCTTCGAGCTCGGAAGACGTGTCGTGGCGGATTGGCCGCAGGGCCGCTGGACGGTGCGGGCGCCCCGGGACGTGGGCGATCGGCTCGTGCCTCAGATGGGCTACCTGGAACGGGAGGAGCTGCGGGTCGTGCTTCTCAATACTCGCAACACCGTGCTCAGACTCCTCACCGTCTACCAGGGCAACGTGTCATCGAGCCTGGTTAGGATCGCGGAGCTCTTCCGCGACGCCGTCCGGCTCAGCGCGAGCGGCATCATCCTCGTCCACAACCATCCCTCCGGCGATCCAACCGCCCCGTGCTGAATCCCGGGGAAAAGTCGCGCAGAAGGGGCTGGATAGGTCGCGCATAGAAGCGAGACTATGCACCGGGCAGGGCCTCGCTAGGCCGATCCGCCACCAGTAGACAGAAGCATAGATGGCAGGCCAATGTGCTGGAGCCTCGACCTGGAGGTGTTGATCCGAAGTGAGCAGCGGCCAAACACCGGTCGAAACCCGAGCGTAAGCTGGCGAGGTGGATGAGGGAATTGCTCCTGCTCGATTGATCCCGCCTGGCTTCGCCGACACGATTGCGTCCGTGCGTCAGCTCCAAGATCTGCAGAGGCAGGTCCTGGTCAATCCCGGGCTCAACCTCCTCGCGGCGTATCGGATTCCAGACATGGTCTCTTGGGCGGCCGATTTTCAGGCCGCGATGAACGCCTACACCGAGCCGCTTCGACTGCAGCTGCTTCAGATCCAGAAGGCCATCGCAGAGGTGACCGCGCCCTACGAAACGATGGCCGACTCGTTCCGAGCTTGGATCGCCAAGATGGTCGAGCCGATCGCCGCCGCATCGGCCGTCGAATTCGGCGTGCGCGCGAGATCACTGCGCGAGACTGCTCGGAAGCACGACGCGGCTCTAGCCGACATGGGCTGGTGGTTTCCGCGAGCGATGTACCACGAAGATTTCCTTCGGATCGGACAGCTCGCCGTGGAACGCAAGCGTCTGTCCGTTCGGCAGGAAATGACCAAGCTCGCTCGAGGACCACTGCTGCGCGATCTGGGCGAGAGCTGGATGGACGCGGAGAGCTTCAAGAATCGTCGGCGCTTCATCCTCGATGGCATCAAGGATCACCGGGACGGCCGCTACCGCGTAAGCATTCCCACGCTCCTCCCGCTGATCGAAGGGATCGCCATCGAGGAGTTCAAGCCCAAAAGCACGGATGCCAACCCCAAAGACGCTCTGGCCATCGCCAGCGCGATCGACATCGATACCGTGATCGTGGATGTCGCGATCCACCTATACGGAAACATCGACTTCTCGACCGTGCAGCCAACGAGCCGCGAGCTCAACCGTCATTTTGTTCTTCACGGCCGTTCGACCGGCTACGGCACGGAGTACAACTCGGCGAGGGTGCTCTTCATGCTCGACCAGATCCACGCGCGCGTGATCGCGAAGCAGAAGGTTCTGACACAGAAGGCCTCTTAGCGGGCCGGAGAACGGCCGGCAATCCCACCAGATCCGTGATCGGCATGGGGCTGTCGTGCAGGTGCGCCGCGGCCAGATCGACTTCGAGGACGATTAGCGGCTCAATTCTCCAACCCTTCTGGTCAGCGATATCGAACTCTTGCAGAGTGTCGTTTAGGTGCGCGCGAAGCCACTCGATCCTCCGGGTGTGATGAGCTGCCACACCATGCGACGGGTCAGTGAACTTGAGGAGTTCGCGGCTGATCTCCCAAGGCGTCCGCGCCATCGCGAAGGCCTTGCACTCGATGGCCCAAATCCTCTTGGTCCTCGTATCTGCGGCGAGGACATCGACATCGCCCAAGGTCCCTCTCGCATCGCTGATTGGAACTCCACCCACCTCGGCGGTGTTCGGCTTGACGAGGAAGCCAAGTTCCCTGACGCGTTCAGCCGTCTCTGCCTCGAAGGCTTTGCCTGCGGCTGTCGAGATATCCGAACGCATCTTCTGCAGCGCCTTGGACCTGGCCTTCAAACGGCCACTCCCGAGCTGCATCTGGAGGTACTCAGCTGACATATTGACGGCGCGCCGACCCCAGACGAGATCATCGCTACGGCGAACAAGAGGCCGCGCAAGCAGAGATAAGCCTCGGCCAAAGCGCCACGGACGGACATCGAGTTGGCTGAATGGAGGCGGAGGCGAAAGGAAGTCATCCCGCTGCTCGAGGGTCATGGAGGACAGAATCAGATCCGCTGCGTCGGCCGTCACTCCGCGCAGTCGGGTGCACTCGGCCAAAACCACGGCTCGAGGCAAGACCGCCAGTGAAGCCTGTCCGTCCGCGGCCAGATCGCGGAGCACATAGAGGACGCTCCCGTAGTCCGTCGCGGAGAAGCCGTATTCGGCCAGGAACGCCGCCTCGAACGCGGCAGGCGCTTGTATCGGACCTTCGCGGGCGGGTTCCCAATGCTCGGGGAACTGTTCCTTTGCGATCTCGAGCTTTCGTCGCGAGACCCCGGAGAACCAGCGGACAACCGCGGCCGAGTACTTGCCCGGAGACAAATACAACCGTCCGCTCGGGGCGATTCTGGCCTCGATGTCGTCGAGCTCGTTCTTGATGATGTCACTCTGCATCCCAAGCTGGATGATCAGACACGCGAGCGCGATGATCCGATCGTAGCGAGCCAGCGACAGAGTTCGTGACCCGCTCGGGGGCCGAGCAGCGACATATTCGATCAGGAAGCGATGGCTCGCGTCCGCATCGGACCACTCGAGATCCTCACGGACGAGAGGCTCGAGGATTTCGCGCCGATCACCGAAGCAAGCGCGACGGGTGACTCCGAGCATCCGCAGCTTCTCGCGTGCGAGGAGCAGCCCCTCATTGCGCCGGAGAAGGTCCTCGAGCAGGCCATCAGGCGCGAGTTCTGCCACTTCCGCAACGAGCCGCTCATAACAGAACTCCACGGCGAAGTTGAGGAGCGAGGTTTGATCGGCCTTGGAACCGGCTGGTCCAGGGGCAAATCCTCGGGTACGGAACCCCTCGGCCAGCTCGTCGCGGATCCGATGTAGATCCCATTGCGAGACCTTGCGCCAGTTAGGCAGGCCGTCGTCGGGGCCGAGCATCGATGCTGTATCGCTGTTGGTGACGAGTATCATCCGGCGTTCGCCGGCTGGGGCTATCTGGCTTGCGATCTCGTCCAGATGCTCCTCGCCCAAACCGAGCAGCTGGAGAAGGCTGCCCGTAATCGCCCTGGCCAGATGCGCCTCTCCTTCGTTGCCCGGGCTGGCCATCGTCCGAAGCAATCCGGGCGGTAGCCACAAGATGACCCTATCGCCGACGCGATCAAGTCGGCCCAGAATTCCATCCTCGGAACCGATCGCCGGCAGCCGGTTGAGGACCCAACCCTCGCCCTTGTGCTCGCCCAGCCCAATGCCGATGGCCACTGATCGCGCTGAGCCTACGGGCGGGGCGTCGTCCTGAATGGCCGATCCGGCCATCCAAGCCCAGTACGCCACGGCATCAATCAGACCTTCTGAGAACCCAGTCATACCGTCGGGCAGTTCCTCGTACGGTTCGCCCGCGATCCAGATATCCAGGTTGGGCAGGCGCACGACTCGTGTGGCCTGGCCTCGTGAGATCGTCGGCACGAAGATCGGGACGCCGGGATACGACGCGCACACCAGCTCCATCTCGCCGGCCCCGTTCGGCGCAAATGCCGACTGTCGTTGAAGGTCGTCGAGCATCTGCTGGTGGAGAGGAAGCCCGATGCCGGGCACGATCGAGACCGCTGGCGGCACGCCTTCCTCGTTCAAGTGGAACGAGTAGCCATGCCCGCGATAGACGGCGAACTCATCGAGGGCGCTCCACGAGAAGACGCGTGAGCCCTCGTAGAGACTCTTCAACGCCTGGGCGAAGCGCAGCAGGGTCAAGGGATCGTGTTCATGGTGACTGATGACCCTGAGCGCTTCCGGTGTCACGAACAGGAGATCAGCACCACCACCGAAGTCGAACTCGCGGAGCCAGTATTCAATGCCTGGGAGTACCGCCCGACACACACAGATGAGGATCTCGCGATCCGCGGCCTGCTTCTGGACTGCCCCGACCAGATCGCGGAACCGCTCCAGAAGCGCCGTCTTCAAGGCGTCAGAGGGAAAGATGCGGTCCTCTCCGTCGGGAAGATCGAGCCTATCAATCCCGTCGGTAATCGTGACCAAGAGCATCACCGCGTCATGGTCCAGTTCGAACATTGCTTCCGAGACCGTGGGCTGACCGCCGACATCGTCGAACGGAAGCTGTATCGGCCGAGCGTCCATGACCAGGATCGATGCCGCCATTTGCCCATGGACTTCTCGGCCATAGCGTTCGGCTACGAGCGGCAGGAAGCCTTCCTTTTCGGCCAATCGCAGCACCGCCCTGGCTAGCCCAAAGAGCAGTCGACCAGGCCGGACGATGACCGTGTCTCCATTCCTCAGCAACGGGACGAAACGCTCCCCGGATGACTCTCCATAGGGCCGGCAGAGGGGGTCGAACACTGCGACCGGGAGTCCTGCCGCGACCAACAAGGACTCGACCTCTGCGCGGGACCATCGGACGGGCCCAATCAGCTCTTCGAGGCCCGTCTCTGGTACCAAGATCTGGCTCTGGTGAAGCGCGGGTGCGTCAGGATCGATGCTCGAACGTTTGGCGACCGATTCCCCCAGCGTCAGGACGGCTCGGATGAGGTCCAGCGTGGGCGTCAGCGGGAGATCGGGTCGATCGGCGGCCAGACCGATGAGTGCCCCGAACAGGATTTCGCAACTGAAGACGAGCTCAGGCTGCTGGCCTGAAAACGCGGTGTAGGCGTGATCGTCGAACAGAAGGATCTGTGTCGTGGGGCATTCCGCGGGGTCCTCGAGGGGCGCAACTAACTGATGCGAGAGGCTGCCTGTGCATAAGCCGCGGATCTTCTTGACCGTTGGAACCAGTCGCGCCTCAGAAGGCCGCGACGAGGCTACATCGATCATCGACTCGAGCCGGAATTGGAAGTCGGCATTCTCTGGGCGAATGGTCAATGCAGCCAGAGCGGCCGAGAGAAGGGCGGGGTCATAGCCAGAGATAAGTTCTGCGAACCGGCGAGAGGCCGAGTCTCGCTTGGCTTGGGTTCTGTGCCGCTCTTGGTTGAGCCGTCCGGGTAGGTCGTCCATGTCGGATGGCTAGCGCCCAGCCGGGGCGTCTTCGAACTTAGCCTGACCCCGGGCGATCATCAGGTACAGCCCGACGGCGAAGATCGCGTACAAGGTGACCGTCGATTGGGAGTTGCCGATGTTGGCCCGCTCGAGCGCTCCGTGAGCGAAGTTGTTCCGCAGGTTCGCTCCAAACCGGCTCAAGAAGATGGCCTCGAGTTCCTTCGCCAGGTCCTCGGTCATGGCCGTTCTGACTTGGTCTTGGGCCAACACCTCGGACATGTCTGCCCATCGCAGACCGTTCTCTTTGGTGTAGCTCGAGATCGTCGCCCCAACCGTTCGCCCGAGCTCGCGGACGAGGCGCTCGAGCTGGGGGATGAACAAGTGGAGCGCGGTCCAGTGGTCGCCAGCCTCGAAGGCTCGGAGTCCCGGCAGCATCGCACCGGCGAGCTCTGCATCGACCCCGTGAAGGGCTGCAGCGACGCGCAACACCGTCCAACTGCCGTGCCCGCGGAGGCATCTCAGGTAGGCCTGGGAAAGGCTCGCGTCGCCGCAGATGGTCCTCGAGATGTAGGAGTCGAGCCGTGCAGGCCCTTCATCTTCGGGTTCAGGTTGGTTGCGGCCGTCGTGCGCGATTTGAATGTGCCGAAACAGCGACAGGACGACCCCGTGGCCGCCCTCCTCCTTCTTCTGCCCGGCTACGAGTTGGGCCATCGGCCGCCAGACGCCGAGCTCAAAGGGTAGAGACAAGATTGGACCAGGGCCCTCTCCGTCCCAGGCTCGAAGCTTCCGCGCGGTCGCCTCGAACTCCGCAATCGGGATTTCAACCTGGCCACTGATCGTCACCATCTCGGCCTCGGACTTAAGGCTGGCTTCGATGAGGTGGGCTTTGAGCCGTTGAGCATCGTCGCCGAGACCCAGGTTCTTGTATTCCTCGGCTGCTTCCGTAAGGACGAAGAGGGCTCCTGTTCCGCTCTCGTCCTCGTGCCCTTGAGCCTCTAGGCTCCGGGCGTGGCGCACCCGGAACTCGCGAGCGAGAGGCTTGTCGTTCAAGCCCTCGGCGATCTCGGCGCACGCGTCGAGGAGCCCCCGCTCTCGAAGGAAGTCGCCCGCCTCGCGGCTGGATTTGGCCTCTGCGTCAATCTCCGCGATCAGTCCTCGGGCATCCGTCGGGTCAAGGGCAATGAGCTGCCCTCCATGTTCGGCCACCGCGCAGGGGTAGCCAATAGTGCTGAGACCGACACTCCGTCGGATCTCCGACCGGAGGACAGCGCCAGTAGCCTCCCGGTCGTGCTTGAGGTGGAGTGCTAGTTGGGCCGCTCTGGCGGGCATGTCAAACACATCGACGAGATCATCGGCCTCGAGATCTGTAGCCTGGGCAATCTCCAGGTAGTCAGCCTGAGCGGCCCACGCATGCGTGTGGTCCTGCCACCTCGTCCAAATCGCCTCGTGGTAGCGGGCACGCGCGAATGGATTGGCGGTCATGTCCGCCCGCTGCTCGAAGTACGGCTTCGTCGAGTCTGGGTAGGCTCCGGGCTCGAAACCTTCCAATGGGTAGATCCCCGCGAAGGCTCTCCCGGATGGTCCGACGAGCCAGAGCGAGCATAGGGATGCGTCGAGCTGCAAGAGTTCGCGCGCCCCGGACGGACATGCCTCCGAGACCTGCCGCAGACCCGCGGCAAAGCTGCCGAGGTCGGCAAACACCATTGAGGTCTCGGCTTCCTGAGCAGCCGCCAGCGCCGCGGCTATTTCGTCTGGACCGAAATCGGGTTGGTTGATCTCATCCCCCTCGTGTCACGCTCATTCTGGCATCCCGGCAGCCCTGTCGGGACAGCCGAGGGTGCCGGGACAGGGTGCTCCGAGCAGATCCAGGCCACCCTTCCGGCGGCGCAGCCGTGACGCGCGGGTCTACTCAACAACCTCGACCGGGGCCGGAAGCGCCCACAGCAGACCGACGACCACGATGGCGAAGATGCCGAAGATCACGCCGCAGACGAACCACTCATCGGTTCCACGGTTCTTGTGTTTGGCGATGCCCTGGCAGACGAGTGCCGACACGGCCATGTAGGCGAGTAGAAGAGCGGCGATGACGATTTCCACGATGTCCCCTCACGGATCCTTGGTCGGTGCCGGATGGCATCAGGGGACTTTTGGCGCTCGTATGCCGGTGTCAAGAACGAGGCCGAAATGCTGATCCAGGGGCCGCCCGTCGCAGTTGTGCGGCAACGATCAGGAAGTCGGTAACGGCGCGACGGCCTTGTCAAGCGCGGAGAGTGCGTTCTCGAAGCGATCGTTGCGGCGTATCGTTCGACCCATGGACGAGGAGCCGGCACGAGAACGAAACGAACGGCTAACGGTGGCCCTTCTGGACGCAGGCCAGGCACTCGGTCTGAGCACGAGGCGCGAGTATCCAGTTCCGGGCGGGCGTCTAGATGTTGTCTGGTTCTGGGAGGACCCGGAGCGATTTCCGGTAAGGCTCCCGCTCGTCGGCTTCGAGATCGAGTCGAGCCGGCGGTCCCGGAAGCACCTCAAGGGCGACCTCATGAACCTTATGGACCTGCAGCCTGCGCTCGGCGTCATCGTGCTCGCCGGCGATGGGCCGGAGGTGGAGTCGACCAGGTCATTCGCTCGACTGCTGGTCGAACGGCACGGCGCGCGGGTTGCGATCTGGGATGAGGCCCAGGTCGAGACGCTCCGGGTCGGAGGCACAGAGTTGCGAGACCTGTTTGATGGGCTTTCCGTCGAGACGACCCAACCCGAGACGAACGAGGTCAGCGGCAGGAAGTACGCAGCGCTGTCGAACTGGCTTGTAGGCGAGAAGCGCGATCGGATCGAGGTGTCCTTCGATGAGATCGAGGAGGTCCTCGGGTTCCCGCTTCCGCCCTCGTCTCGTGAGTGGGCGTCGCACTGGAGCGGCTACAAGGGCAGCGCCGTCGTTCGTGCCATCAAGGATGTCGGGTGGCGAGCCACCAACCTCGACCTTGAGGCCGAACGCGTCGTGCTGGAACGGGTGACCGCTGAGCAGCATGAGCACTGAACCCGTAGCTGATGCGCCCCACGACCTCGAGAGCTTCCTCGATGAGGTTGCATCCGGGCTGAAGCTTGACTACGCCCGGATTCGCAAGTCGGCCAGCTCAGATCCGGGCACCGCCGGGGATCAGTCCGAGGCGACATGGGCCGAGCTGTTGCGGCAGTGGTTGCCGGCCTCTGTTCAAGTCGTGACCAAGGGCCGGATTGCCGCCCTAGACGGTCGCCTGAGCCAGCAACTCGATGTGATCGTCTTGCGAGACACTTACCCGCCCCACTTGGCCAAGAAGAAGATTTACCTCGCGGGCGGCGTCCTCGCCGTCTTTGAATGCAAACTCACCCTTCGAAAGTCCCACATCGCCGATGCCGTGGAACGCGGTCGTAGCCTCCGGGCGCTCGTCGGCCCGCGTAAGGGCGAGAACCTCCGTGATGAACTGGTGCCGCCGATTCTGTACGGACTCTTGGCGCATCAGAGCCAACGGCTGAGTGTCGAGGCGATACTCAAGACCCTCGACGAGGGGCTGGCGCAAATCGCCCACCCGCGCGAGTCTCTCGACTTTCTGACGATCGCCAGTCTCGGAACTTGGGCGAACATGAAGAACCTGGTGAATCCGGCCACCGCGCCCCGCTCTTGGGAGAAGCTGCGCGAGACGCTCAAACTCCCGGCTGAAGGCGGGGTTCAGGTCCTGTACATGACACCGCAAGAGCTACTAAGAAAGGGCTCTCCGACTCCGAATCCGCTCTATGACATGCTCCAGATTCTTTACCGGCGGCTCGCTCTAGATCTCCCCGGCTTGGGCCCAATTGCAGACTATTGGACGGGGGCGAAGGTCCGGGGGATTGGTACAGCGGGCCGCGGAGGACGCTCGTTTGACTTTGGGATCTTCTCGCCGGAGGTCGCGGCGAGGGTTAGAGCTGGTCAGATCAACATCAGTTCCGATTACACAGATCCCTGGGCATCAACTGAGTTGTAACGGCAACCCTAGAACGGCAGATCCTCTTCCACTTGCTCTGGTGTAAGTACCCGATCGACAGGAGTGATCTCGACCGGCAGCGCCTCGATCTCCGCCTCGGTTAGCTCAGAGAGCGGACGACCATCAAGGCCGACCACATTGTTGAGCGGGTTGGGCACAATCACGGTCTTCTGCTCGGTCTTTGAGCCGCCGACCATCTCGAGGTACTGTCGGCTCTTGGCCGCTTCCTCGACTTCTTTCGCCTCGGCCTCTTCGATTCGCTTGCGCGTCGCCGCGAACCCTGCCAGTGCCCTGGCCTGCAGGCGCTCGGCCTTCTTGCGGCGCTTCTCCGCAGAGACGATCGGACCGCACAGAGGACAGCCCTGGAACTGCTTGATGTGGGCTCCGACCTCCTGGCGGTAGGACGGGTGGTTCGTGTGGGGTCGGAGGCACTTCCACATCGCGTAGCCGTCGTGCCCGGGCAGGATCGTTTCGGGCGTCATCTCGCCGTTGGCCTCGTAATCCCATTCGCGCCGGGTCTTGGTATGGACTGCGCCCAGGCAGTTCGACGGACAGACCTCGCGGTTCATGCAATACGGACAGCCGGTCCCGCCCTTTTGTGTTCGACTCAACGGCTGCGCTGTCCAACGATGAAGGTGAGATTCGCGCTCCTTCTCATGGGCGTGGCAAACCCAAGAGACAGCATCAGTGTTGATCGCCCGGGTGGTCTCAGGCCGGCGATCCCCGTTGGCCTCGTAATCCCATTGGGTCGCGAGGTCGGGGTAGTCAGAGATCATCCGCTTGGCCCGCGATGGGGTCTTGATCGGTGGCGCGGGCCGTCGCTTGCGACCTCGAGCGGGCCGCTGGTTCGCGGCGAGGCGCGCAGCCTCTTCTTCGGCTGCCTGCTCGGCGATGCGCTCGTCCTTGGACTCGTTCTGCGCCTTGCTGCGGTCTGCTCCGGATTCGTGGTCCGAGCGGGCGATCATGGCGTCGATCGAGCTCATGTCGCCGCGGTCCCAGAATTGCTCTCGATCCCGGCGGGTGTAGCCAGAGCCACCGCCCTGGTTGAGCATCGCCTCCCGGATGATCCGCGTGAAGCGCAGGGGCGAGGCGCGCCCCGCTCTCTGCAGCACCATGAGATCAAGCACGATCTGCAGCCGGCGGGCATTGCCAAAGAACTTGGCTCGCCAGGCGAGCTTTTCCTTCGCCCAGGTCAGGTCGTCTTCCACGCCGCCATTTGAGACCGGAAAGCCGCGGTTCTTGATCGCGAGCTCGAGCTGATGCAGGACCAACGGCTCGTTCTTGGTGATCCAGCCACGAAGCTCGAGCTTGTCGGCCGGCACGATCTCTTCGACTCGAGCCTTGAAGTTGTCCCAGGCCATCAGCGAGTCGAACATGTTGTGAATCGCTTGGTGGAGCGGGTGCCGGACATAGTTCTTGGTCGAAAGATCGATTGGCTTATGGTGGAGGTCGCGGTCGGGGTTGCCCTCCGGCTCCGCGCCGACGACAACAACCGAATCGAGCGGCGCTCCGGGCATGCGTGTCCATGTAGGGATGCCATCGGCAACCGCAAGCTCTCCGGCGTTCATCCGGAGGTGCTGCTCACAGTTGAAGAAAGTTGCGTTTGGCCAGACCGTCCGCACGGCGGCCTCGATGGCAGGTTCCTTGTCGCAGACGACCCACATCGGCGCGGTATCAGGGTCAAAGTCGGGCCGCGTGAAGACCCGGATCATCTCCGCGGTGTTGCGACCGCCGACGAGCTGCAACGCGAGCAGGTGTGTGCTTGTGCGGTTCGTGCGGTCGGCGATCGCGACCAAGACACCCGCCTCCTCGCCGCCCGAGGTGTGCTGCCCAGGCGCGAAGCGCCGCTTTCGCAGCGGCTGGAGGTCGATCACGATGACCGGTGGCCAGGCGCGCTCGGCGAGTTTCCCGATGATCGGCGGGCCAAAGATGTCGAGGTACTCGAGGGCAAGGTTGCCCTGTCTGCTGTAGACCTCTTCCTCCCGCTTGCGCCCAGTCCCAGTATCCATGAGCCGCACAATGCGCCCGTTCGCGTCGCGTTCCCACTCGTTCTGAGACGGGTCGAACTTATAGCGCTTGGCTTCTTCACGGGCCTTCCGTGCGGAGCCTCGGAGGGTGTTGCCCTCGCTGACGCTCAAGAGAAGCGTCGTTGCCTCATCCGCGATGAACGTGAAGCCTTTGCCGACCTTCTGACCCTCGTCGATGGCGTAGATCTTCTCGCACCGCACGCATTCATCGCCTGACACCGGCAGGAACTTGGTAGGGCGGCGAAACCGCTCGTCTCCGACATGGAACCGATGTGACGGCAGCCCTTTGCCCTTCCCCTGGGGATAGCAGCGCCAGCTTCGCCCTTCGTAGAAGGTGGTCCATTGCGGATCGACGCCCGACAGATAGACAGTCGAACTGGGGTGCTCCGGGCAGTGCGGTGGCGTGACGATCAGGCGCGGGCGGCCGATCTTCGCTGGAGCGCGTCGCTTCTTTGGCTTTGGGGCCTGTCCGAACGCTACAGCCATGGCTGCCGATCCGATCTATCGGCGAGCCGCTGGCGCGGGGTCTTCTTTGGCTGAGGCGGCTGGTGTTCGGGCATTCGGGATCTTGGTCGAGGCGGCCTTGGTGAACATGGCCCGCCCGGTCAAAACCTGACCACCCGTTGTGTCTGCGACGGTCTACTGTCTCCGCCGTAGACGCTCCGAGCGGGCGATTTGACCATGGCGGTCGGACGGTCTAGTTCGCCTTCGCGCCTTCCTTGTCGGGATCAAGCCCGATCTCGCGAAAGGCCGCGGCAAGGGCGTCGTCGGACAAGCGGCGGGCGTCGTAGACGATCCGCGCGAGGGCGATGATCTGGTCGCGGTGCCCGGTAACCAGGACTCGAGCCCGCTCCCGCGCCGTGGTCATGGTCTCGATCATCGACGACAGGAGCGCCTCTGCCAGAGCAGTAGGAACGGGGTTGAAGTAATCGCAATCGATCCCTCCGGCCAGGGCCGAGACGTCCATGCCGGCCTCGAAGTACTGCTTTGCCCGCTTCGTGGCCTCGCTGATGTCACTCGCGTTGCCGTTCGTCGGCTCGCCGAGGATCAGGATCTCGCCTTCTCTGCCGGCGAGGGCGATCACGATCAGGTCCAGATAGGTCGAGGCGCGCACGATCGAGGGCTGCTCGTCATCGTCTGCGTCGAGGATCGAACAGCCGCCGAACTTGTTCTTGATGTCGATCGTCTTGACGCTCTTGGCCCCTCGCAGCACTGCGCTCGCCACGGCATGCGAGGCTTCATGAACGCTCTTGATCTGCTGATCAGACTGCCACCCGAGCAGTACTTGGACCGCCGCAGGAGTCAGGGAGGCCGAGACCCGACCGTGTTCGTCGGGAGGTCCAACCTCGGATGAGACGTGAAGCTGCAACTCGTTCATGACCGTTGTCCCTCTTGGCTTGGATTCGTGGACGTGGACTATGGGACCGGTCTGTGACAGCTAGAATGACACGCATGTTCTAATTGGCTTGGATTGCGTGAGTTGCGCAGATTGCGTAGGCTACGGCCATGACGAGCCAGCGGGTCCAGGCGGTCGCGGCCCTTGAACATGCCACTGATGAAGCGGTCGCCGCCGTTCTTGAGCTGCTGTCGGCGTATGGTCCCGAGCCCACTCCCGCGGCCATCGAAGAAGCTGCGGCCTGGAATGTCGCGGTCGGCGTCGAGCGCCGGCGGGCCCTGATCGAGCAATCGATCACCCGCGAGGACGCGGCCGAGATCCTCGGCGTCAGTGCTCAGGCGGTGAGCGCGATGATCGGTCGCGGGGATCTCGCTGGCCTCAAGGTCGGCCGGGAGTGGCGGTTACCCCGCTGGCAGTTCGACCCAGAGTCTGCGACCGGCACCCTTGCGGGTCTCCGCGACATGCTTGCCGGCTTCCCAGGCTCGCTGGTGGCCCTGTCGCGCTGGGTGGAGATCGAGACCCCTGACCTCGACGGACTTACCCCCAGATCGGCCCTGCTCCATGGCCGCGTCGCCGATGTCCTCGTGCTCATGAAAGCGGTCTAGCCAGAGGGACGCCTTACTGCCCGCAGGCGAACCCAAGGACGGCTTCGCGCGGTTATCGGGTGCACTCCACCGACGGGCCGTCGTCTCCGATCCCTCTCTCGAACGACTCATCGATCCCCAGGAGCTGCCATGCCTGCCGCCTATACGCCATACGCAGCCGATCTGCCCGCCTGTCCAGAATGCGGAGTGGTGCCCCCGTACTGGATGGTCCGCGCTTTTTGGGAGGCCCAACAGTGGCGTCGGGTCTATCCGGAGGGGCTGTGCTTGGAGCCCGAGCAGGGCGACAAAGACGGCGATCAAATCAACGCGATCGAGGCCGAGTGCGGCGCTTGCGGCCACTACTTTCACACCGACGCGTCCCTGCCGGAAGAGACCACGAGCTTCTTGCTCGATCTCGTCTTTACCTTCGACCCGGGCCCGTGGCCCGATCCGAAGGATGGAAAGTCCCACAAACTGAGTTCTGGCCGGTACGGCTGGCAATGGACCAAGCGGGAACTGGTCGACTAAACGATCACGATCGCGCTTCCTGGCAATGGACTTGTCTAGCCGCCTTGGGCAAGAGACAGGGCTAAGACGCGGACGCCTGTGCCTTCTCGGCGACAACTGAGGCCCGAAGCCAGACGGCGATCAGAACACACATCAGCGCCACGAAGGCGGCCGGAGCGTGTTGCCCAGCAGGATCGAGCAGTCCGTGAGCCGTGAGGTTGCGTAGGTTCATGCCGCGGGGGTCCGTCAGGAGGCCACGCAGGCTCTTCACGGTGTTCGCGCCGAACTTCGCCTCGAATGCTGGATCCTCGAGGATCTTGTCGAGGGTCGCGACCCGAACCTCGTCGGTACCTATGAGCCGATGCACATTGCCGTCGATCTCGACAGCAACATTGCGCAGGCCACGTTCTGCTTGAGGCATCAGGACATGGACTGCGGTCCAGAAGTCGCCCGCCTCAAACGCTTCGATGCCTGAGCTGCACGCCGAGGCCATGTCGGGGTCGAGTCCCTCAAGCATCTCGATGAGCTTTCCTGCAGACCATTCCCCCGACTCGCGGATGGCGACGACGAAGTTGAGTGCGATGATCGCGCCGAGTTGTTCCTGCTGGGCGAAATGCCCGAGAACCAGGGCCTCTTCCCTTTCGGCTTCGTCGGCCGGCTCCGCCCGCATCCGACCGTCGCGTTCTACAGAGACGCGAGGAAACAGATACTGAAGGGGGTATTCCGTCCGGAGCTCGTCGAACGAGGCCTGAAGCTTGTCCCAGTCAGGCAACACGCCCAGCCAAATCGGGAGCTTGAGAAGCCCGAACTGATCACGGGCCAGGAAAGCGCGCAACTCCTTGACATCCGCGTCGAAGTGCTCGTTCGAGATCTTGAACTCGAACTTATGCATAGGCAGGTTCTGCGCAGTGTCGGCCGAGGCCTCTGCGAGTTGCCCCCTCAGCCGCTGGACAGCTTCGCGGTTGCCTGGAATGGCCTGATAGGCCACAAGAGCTCCACGAAGGAAGTGCAAACGGGTCATCGGATCGGTGGCGTTGGCAGCTTGGTCTTCCCACGAGCTCGCGATCGCAGACCGAGCGGCGGCAACGCCGGCCGCGCTCTTAAGCTCGGATGCGAGGAGTCCCGCCGTTCCGTAGATCTCACGCGCCCAGTACGGGTCTTCATGATTCTGAGCGGCTGCCATCAGCGCACCAACGAGTGCCGTGGCTCGGGCTGCGTCAAGCGCCAGGAGGCGGGCCGCGTTTGGCGTGACCAGACGAGCACCGAGTAAAGACTCTTCGGCGAGAGCGCCTTCGATCTCGTCGGCGATGATCGCGCCCGTCTCAGCGCGCTCGATGTCCAGGGTCTGGGCAAGCGTGACGGCGCGACCGAGCTCAAGGATCGTCCTTGCAGCCTTTCCTCCGGCCTGGAAGCCCCGACCGCGCGCGATCGAGAGATAAGCGTCGCGAGCCGCACGCGCGTTTGGATGGAGACCCCATCGGGCCCAGACAAAATCGTTGTACCGGGCCCGAGTCTGCTCGAGCGTGGTGCCTGTGGCTCTGGCAACGAAGTAAGGACGCACCGTATCTGGCCACTCGCGAACAGGGGGAGGGAGGGCGCTCCCGTCCGTGAAAGTGACCTTTGGGACCAGGGGCGAGTCGCCCTTGGCCTCACGCGCCTCGCTGGCGATTTGCATCTGGCACACCCAAACATCGGCGGCGATCAACTCGGCGACCCTCGGATCGGTCCCGCTCAGCTCCTCTGCCTTTGCTCCGAGCGCCGCGATGATGGCGTCGAGCGAGTCTTCGGTCTCGAGTGAAGCGGCCATCTCAACGGCACGGGCTGTGTCGGCGTCGGTATATTCGCGGTTCAGCTGATCGATCATGTGTCCCCTCGCGTTTCTTCAGTTACCTCCCACTATGGGGCACCTCGGGCGGGTGACAAGCGTTGCCTATGTTTCTTGAGTTCCTGCTCATAGACGGAGCCCGAGACACTTCAGGATGAGATCTTCTTGGGCGGAGAAACCCACATCGCAAGCCGCAGCCTGATAGCTTGAGCGTACGCGCGATTTCGCCATGAACATCTGAGGGCAAGATGACGGCTGACTTCGGGGTCTACCTGCACGAGCTTCGGCACATCCGCGAACAGCCCGAGGCTACTCCCGAGCTATCGCTGCGCCACCCGCTCGTGACGCTCATGACCGACCTTGCCCCGGCCGGCACGACGATCTTTGGCGAAGCCGCGTCGGTTGAGGGGCAGCCCGATGTCATCGTCAAGCGGGGCTCGCTCGTTGTGGGCTACGGGGAGACCAAGGCCCCGGGCACGATCCGCCAACTCGAAGCGGTCCTCGACACGCCCCAGCTCGCCGCCTACCGACGATTGCCCAACTTGCTGCTGACGGACTATCTGCACTTCATCCTGCTGCGGGACGGCGTAGAAGTCCGGCGCGGCACCCTGATCAACTCGGCTGATCTCGACGCCGGCCACCTCACTCGCGCCGATCGCGACGCGGCGACCGACATTCTCGAGGCGTGGCTGTCTGCGGAGCCGGCGCAGATCACCTCGTCCGAACGCTTGGCGATCGAGCTTGCTCGCCGCGCGGCCTGGCTGCGCGATGGCATTCGTGCCGAGCTCCGCAAGGAAGCCGAGGAGGCCGTCCATGGCCACGGCGATGGCCCGCTGCGGTCACTCGCGAAGTTCTACCGCGAGAACCTCATGTCCGATATGGACGAGGACAAGTTCGCCGACGCCTTTGCCCAGACCGTTGCCTATGGCTTGTTCGTCGGCCGCTATCACCTGACCGCGGCGACCTTCAACCGCACGAGCGCGATCCTGGCCATCCCGACGTCGACGGCGTTCCTGAGAAGTGCGACCCGCTTCCTTCTAGACGAAGACACGGTACCCGCGGGCCTGTCCTGGATCATCGACGATATTGTGGCGATCCTCCGTGCCTCGGCCGACGCACTCGTCCGCCAGGCAGGAACGGTCAAGGCAGCCGAAAGCGACGCGGTGATTCACTTCTATGAGTCGTTCCTGGCCGCCTACGACGCCGGTGAGCGCATCGACCGCGGCATCTTCTACACATATCCGCCCCTGGTTGAGTACGCCGTCCGAGCGACTGACGATGCACTGATCACGCGGTTTGACCTCGACGGCCTGGCCGACACACGCGTTCGCCTCCTCGATCCAGCAGCCGGGACAGGAACCTTCCTTGTCGGTGCCGCGCAGCGCGCCATATCGCGGGTCCGGGAGCGCGAGGGAGGGGCTGTCATCCCGGCCTTGATCGAACAGCATTTGCTGCCCCATCTCTACGGCTTCGAGTTGCTGCCCGCTCCGTACGCGATCTGCCATCTCAAACTCGGCTCTTTCTACGAGCAGAACGGCCGCCCCCTCCGGCCCGATGAGCGCGCGAACGTCTTTCTGACCAACACACTCGCGGATCCAATAACGCCAACCGGCGGCGTGCTGCCCGCCATCGGGGCCTTGGTTACCGAGACCCGTAGCGCTGACCTGGTGAAGGCGGGGGTCCCGCTCCTGGTCATCATCGGCAACCCGCCCTACTCGGAGTCGTCTCATAACAAGGAGCACATCGGCGAGCTCATGGCAGAGCTTTTCACCGTCGACGGCCAGCCGCTGCGCGAAAGAAACATGCGTCCGCTCGACGACGACTACTTGCGCTTCCTCCGCTGGTCGGTTTGGAAGCTGCTCGAGCAGGACGGCGCGCCGAGGCGTGGCGTGATCGCAATGGTGACGAACTCGGCCTTCCTGTCGCGTTCCGTGACCAGGGGCGTTCGCAAGTTCATGCTCGACCACTTCGACGAGATTTGGACGCTCGACCTCCACGGCAACCGACGCGACGTGATGCCGGGCCGCCCGGACTTCAATGTCTTTGCGGCCGTCAAGGTGGGTATCGCTATCACGCTGTTCATCCGCCGAACGCCGGAGCACGCAGGCCCCGCCAAGGTTTTCTACCGCGAGACTCGTGGCACCGTGGCCGACAAGTTCCAATACCTCGCCGGCGCTTCCCTAGACGATGCCGGCTGGGCCGAAGCGAGCCCGGCCGCGCCCGGCTTCTCGTTCATTCCTCGGGAACTCCATGCGCATTACGAGAGCTGGCCGTCCCTTGAGAAACTAATGCCATACAAGTCCCCGGGCGTGATTTCTCACAGGGATCCTCTCTCGATCGGTTTCGATGCCGCCGATGTCCTGGCCAAGATGGGTCGGTTCGCAGACATCTCGATCGACGATCGCGAGATCCACGACGCCTATCCCAGGCGATCGGGGCTCGACAGCAACGATCGCTGGAACCTTCACAGGCGTCGGGCGGCCTTGGCCGGCCACGCTGATCCGGGCAAGGTTCGCTCCCTCCTCTACCGCCCGTTCGACAAGCGGGTGATCTACGACGATGTCAATGTCGTCGGCGACCGGCGGGAGGTGCTCCGCGGACACCTCGAGCGGGTTGAGAACAACCTCGCCATCGTCTCTGCCCGGTCCGCATCAGAAGAGAGCTCGTACGCCTTCGTGACCGCGATCCCGGGGATGCAGGCGCTCTTGTCCTCGAGGACCCTCGGCGCTGCGGTCTACTTCCCGCTCTACACCGCGGCCGTCCGCACGATCGCGCCCGACGAACACCTGCTGCCACTCCAGGAAGATGAGCAAGCTGCCAGCCCGAACATCGAACCCAGTTGGCTCGAAGCGATGCGAACAACTTATGGCGACCGCTTCACGCCAGAGGCCTTCGCCGCCTACCTGTACGCCGTCATCGCTTCGGACGCCTATCGCGAGAGTCACGGCGCAGCCCTCACAGAGGACTTCCCGAAAATCCCTCTCACCGCAGATCCGGCTCTGTTCGAGTTACTGGCGGGCAAGGGGGCCACGCTCATAGGCCACCATCAAGCGAAGCTGGCCCCGACGACCACCCCGAAGCTCGAGGGCACCGGCGACCTTCGTGTCGTCAAACCCCACCATTCTGCCGGCAACCGGCTCTACATCAACGACAGCCAGTACCTCACGCCGGTCTCGGCGACGGTGTGGGCGACCTGTGTGGGCAACTACCAGCCGTTGAGTCTCTGGCTCGAGAACCGAGAGGGACGGACGCTCTCGCGTGCCAACATCGCCGAGCTCGCCCGCATCGCCGGATCCTTGGACGACGCTTGCCGGGTCATGGCGGAAATCAACCCGGTCGTGAGCGAGATCCTCGACGGGGACATGATCCCGCCGCTGTAAGCCTCGAGCTGGCAAGCAGCCGACCTATCTGGGAGCCTGGCAGCCTCCAGGGACCATGGCGACCTTTAGGAAGGGATCACCTCAACCCGGAGAACCGGGCCTTCCAGATTGAGGATCATCTCGCCCCAGTTGTAGTCGATCGTCTCGGGTGGGCTGAGGTGGTAGGGAATTCTGCCCAACCTCTGGCCAAACGAATCCTCGATCGTGGGAACCGCGAGGTCGAAATCAGCTAGAACTTGTGGCGGGTACAGAGACAAAACGTAACGAGCTGCGGCCAGGCCAGTGGAGTTGAGAGCGATCTCGCTGGCATGGATATCCACCCTGGGCTCCGCGACCTTGGCCGGACCGGACTCGTTGATGAAGATGTCGTAGCCGTCCGCGAGGTTGCCATTGAGCACGAAACCTTGCGCCTGAACCTTGTCCGCCATTGCCCGGGCGGTTGGCAGAGGGGGCCTAGGAGCGAGCGCTCGGTCGAGCATCGGGGAGACGGCGTTGAAGGCTACGACTCCAATGACGAGAACCCAGACCACCACCACGACTTTGGTGAGCCTACCGCTGGCATTCATAAGCACCCCTCTGCACGATCGCCTCGGCACCACGACGACACGCCGCAGGTCGGACGCAGGAGCCTCGTCGAGGTCGCGTCCGAGTCAAGCTTCGATGACTCCTGGCTCGGCGACGACCGAAGAAGTGACCGGAGAGGGATTCCCGAGCGAGTAGATTGGCTTGACGGTTTGTAGTCTTTGATGACCGTCCGGGAAGCCAAACTCGTTGGCGTGGCTATCTGATGATCACGAATCGCGACATCGCATCGCTCATCTTGATAGGGGTTGTACTGGCGGCAGCCGTCGCCTGGCCGCCGACGAGGTCGATCGTCCGCGACCTTCTTGGCGTGGTCTGGAGCCGGTTCTTCCTCAGCTTCGTCGCGCTATACACGACCTGGATGACCCTGGTAATCGCCGGGGCCTATCAGCTAGGGCTCTGGAACGCGGACCTGCTCAAGGACACGGTGATCTGGGTAGCGACCGCCGGGCTCCTCATGGTGTTCAGGGTGAACGATGCGACCGAACCAGCCTTCTACTGGCTGCAGATTCGAAGGATCGGACTTGTCGGCGTTGCGCTGGGCATCTATCTGAACTGGACAGCACTGTCGATACCGGGCGAGATCGTTCTCCAGCTGGTAATCGCCTGCACCACCTTCGTCGTGGCCTTCGGCTCCGGCAAGGCGCAGTACGCCGTCGTCACACGCTTTGGCCGTCGGCTCCAGGCCGTCATCGGCCTCGCCATGGTCGCCTTCGTAGCCCTGTGGCTGATCTCGAACTGGAGGACTCTGGATCCGGGCTCGATCGCCCTGTCGCTCTTGTTGCCAGTCTGGCTGACCGCCTTGGCTCTGCCGTTCGTCTTCGTCCTGAGTGTGTTGTTCAGGTACCAGCAGGCCTTGAACCACTTGGACTCGATAGCCGAAGGACGTAAGGCCGGGTGGAGAGTGAAGCTCGCTCTGGTTCTCGGCTTCCGGCTCCATCTGCGCGATATGAACTCCCCAGGCTGGGCCTACGACTGGAAGCTCTCGCGCGCGAAGTCGATCCGGGAGGGCCTTCAGATTGTCGGCGACCATCGGCGATCGCTGCGGAACAAGGAGTCCGACGAACGGCGAGCCGCCCAGCGATTGGTCGACAACGCCGGCGTGAAGGGGACCGACGAGGACGGCAGGCAGCTCGACCAGCGCGAGTTCGCGGATACGCGGAACGCGCTGCAGTGGATTGCGACTTGCCAGATGGGCTGGTTCCGCACGCTCGGCGGCCAGTACAAACCAGATCTGATGAAGATCCTGACCCCCGACTCGTCGCTCAAGCGCCTGCCAGCGGACCACGGGATCCACCTGACTGTCGCGAAGAATCGGCACTCCTGGTACGCGTGGCGAAGGACGATCAGCGGCTACTGCTTCGCCATCGGCGCGGCCAAAGCACCGCCCGATCAATGGCTCTACGACGGTCCAGAGCCACCCCAGGGCTTCCCAGGCAAGGATCCCACCTGGGGCACTGCGCCCTTCGGGCCAGATGCGATGAACTGGTAGCCGGCTTCAAAGAGCCCTGACAAGTCGGATAGCGCCACTCGCCCCGATCTCGGGAGCAACCCGGCTTGCCTGAGGGCCGGGTCGGCTGTGGCGACTCCCTCGTCGGCTCGCTCTGCGTCGTCCGCGTCGGCCTGGCCGCAGACCGGAGCCCGGCCTACTCAAAGTTAGCGATGTTGGATTATCTGCCGCTTATCTGCGACTCAACCCACGCCGATATCGCACGATGGATGTCAATGAGCCAGGTGCCGTGCGACGACCGGTCCGGGCGCGAACCAGCCCAGATTCACCCCAAACCACCCGCCGGCCGTGAATAGATGCATAAAACCGGCTCGGACTTTTCCCAGGGATTCAGCACGGGGCGGATCCAACGCCAAGCCCGGACGACCTGCGGCTGACGGCCGAGGCCCTCGCCGCCGGCCGCCTGCTCGACATCGCGGTCCTCGATCACCTGATCGTGGCCGGCGACGGATTCACGTCCCTGCGCGATCGCGGAGTCGCTTTCGACCGGTCGAGCTGACCGTCTCCGAGACGGCGGTGGCGGGGCAGGTATACTGCTGAAGCTTTTCGACATCGAGATGGGACGGTCTGCCACCCGACTGGACGGCAGCGGCCACCTCGATAGGGCCAACCCGGCCACAGACCTGTCGAATATCCCGCCGGCGACACAACGCTCCCCACCGTCACCGATGCCGGCAACCGAAGAAGGAAACGCCTCGCATCATGTTCGGCCTGCACACACTGCTCGGGCTGTTCTCGCGCGACATCGGGATCGACCTGGGCACGGCGAACACCCTCGTCCACGTTCGCGATCGTGGCATCGTCATCAGCGAGCCAAGCGTCGTGGCCCTCGAGGCCAAGACCAGGAAGGTCGTCGCCGTCGGTGCCGAGGCCAAGCGAATGGTCGGCCGCACCCCGGCCAGCATCATCGCCGTGCGCCCTCTTCGGGACGGAGTCATCAGCGACTTCGACGTGACCCAGCAGATGATCGCCTACTTCGTTCGCAAGGTTCACGACCGGATCGGCATGGTGCCGCGGCCTCGAATGCTGCTCGGCATCCCGTCGGGCGTCACCGAAGTGGAGAAGCGTGCGGTCCGGGACGCGGCCATGAACGCCGGCGCCCGCTGGGCGGGCCTGATCGAGGAGCCGATGGCCGCCGCGATCGGCGCCGGCCTGCCCATCAACGAGCCCACGGGCAGCCTCATCGTCGACATCGGCGGCGGCACCACGGAAGTGGCCGTCATCAGCCTGGGCGGCATCGTCGTCAGCCGCAGCATCCGCATCGGCGGCGACGAGCTCGACGCCGACATCGTCGCCTACGCCCGCCGGGAGTACAACCTGTTTCTGGGCGAGCGGACGGCCGAGGACATCAAGATCGCGATCGGTTCGGCGAGCCCGGGCGAATGGGACGCCCAGCGCGTCACTCTCCGCGGCCGCGACCTGCTGACCGGCCTGCCGCGTGCGGTGGAAGTCGGCGGCGAGCAGATCCGCGAGGCGATCGACGCCTCGCTGCAGCTCATCGTGGACACCGTGAAGGACACCATCGAAGAGACGCCGCCGGAGCTGGTGGCGGACATCATGGACCAGGGCATAGTCCTGGCGGGCGGCGGAGCGCTCATGCCCGGGCTGGATCGCCGGATCGCCGAAGCTACCCAGATGCCCGTCCACGTCGCCAATGACCCGCTGACCTGCGTGGCCCGCGGAACGGGCGTCGTGCTCGAAGAGCTAGATCTGATGGAAGAAGTGCTGGTGGCGGACACTTACGTTCGCCCGCGCTAGAAGGCCGGCTTCGCCGCTGCGCCCGACAGCCGAGGAGGCCAGATGAATGCGATCTCCGCGACCCGACGAACCATTCGTCGGGAGTGGACCTGGTTCGGAACCCTGCTGATCATCAGCGTCGGCTTGATGGGAGTTTCCGACACTCAACCCGTGCAGCGACTCCAATCGGCCGTCAACACGGCCATGTCGCCTATCGAGACGACCATGAACAGCATCGCGGACACGGTCGATTCGTATTGGTCGGCGCTGATCCAGCTCGATCACCTGCGTACCGAAAACCAGCGGCTCCAGCTGGAGAATCAGACTCTCCAGGAGCAGCTCCTCCGCCAGCCGGCGATCTCGCAGCTGAGCACGGACTGGACCGCGATCACGGCCGCCCAGCAGGCCATCCCCTACCAGACGACCGCGGCGCGGGTGATCGTTCGCGACGTCTCGGACGTCAGCCGAAAGACCATCATCATCAACAAGGGCAGCCAGGACGGCCTCCAGGTGGGTGAGTGCGTGGTGGACGCCGGCGGCGCCCTCGTGGGGCGGCTCGACTCCGTCTACGGGAACGTCTCGGTCGTCCTGCTCGTCAACGACCCCAACGCGATCGTGGTCGGCGAGGAGGCCAAGTCCGGAGCCACCGGCACGATCCGCGGCTCGATCAGCGGCGACCTCTCAATGCAGTACGTGGACGCCAGCACGCCGCTGACCAACGGGCAGGCCGTGGTGACCGCGGGCGAAGCGCTGCCGAATCCCGGGCAGCCCTCGGCGCAGCCCTCCGCGCAGGCGAGTGGCGTGGACACCTCGATAAACCCGATCGGCCGCTCCCCGTACCCGCCGGGCCTTCTCATCGGGACGATCACGTCCGTCAAGCAAGACCCCAACGCCGTCGTCCAGAGCGCCACGGTCAAGCCGGCAGCCCATCTTGCGGACGCGACATTCGTCCTCGTGATCCTGGACTACCAGGGTGGCTTCGCCTCGCCGGCCCCGGGCGCGACGCCGTTCGTGCCGGTCACACCCGCTCCGTCGGGATCCGCGGCTTCGGGGGCGCCGAAGGCCACGCCCAAACCCACGCCGAAACCCACTCCTACGCCGAAACCCACTCCCACGCCCGCGCCGACTCCTACTTCCGGCTACTAGGCCACAGCTCCTGTCCCGAGCGCAGGTGAAGAGGCCCAACGAACCTGCTAGGCTCTAGTGACCCCACTCCAATGGAGGCCCAGTGAAGGGAGTCGTACTCGCGGGCGGCACCGCCACACGGCTGTTCCCGCTGACAATCGTCACGAACAAGCATCTGCTGCCGATCTACGACCGGCCGATGATCTACTACCCGATCGCTACTCTGGCGGACATGGGCATCACCGAGGTGATGGTCATCGTGGGCGGCAAGAGCGTCGGGGACGTGGTGGAGCTCCTCGCCGACGGCAAGCACTTCGGGCTGGACCTGACGTACCGCTACCAGCGCGGAGCCCTGGGTATCGCGCACGCAATCGGCCTCGTTCGAGAGTTCGTGGGCGACGATTGCTTCTGCGTCGTCCTTGGCGACAACGTTCTCCTGGGGCCGCCACTGGCGCACGTGGCCCGCGAGTTCGAGAACGGCCCCTGGGGCGCCGGCACTCTCCTCTATGAGGTTGCGGATCCCGAGCGTTTCGGCGTCGCCGAGCTCGACGCCTCGGGCAACGTCGTCGGTTTCGAGGAGAAGCCCACAAAGCCGAAGAGCAACCTCATCCCGATCGGCGTGTACTTCCTCCGGCCGGACGCCTTCGGCGTGGTCGACCAGCTCGTCCCCTCGCTGCGCGGCGAATTCGAGATCACGGACGTTCTGAACCACTACCTGCCCGGCAAGTTGTTCTCCCGCAAGTTCGAGGGCATCTGGACCGACGCGGGGACGGTGACTTCGCTGATCCGCGCGGCCGAGCTGGCGGAGCAGGAGTCGCAGGCGGGCCGCCTCGCCGAGCCTCCCACGAGGCCGGCCCCGTGACGGAACGCACAACTCCTCGCCACCAGCGCCTGCTGGTCACGGGCGGGGCGGGCTTCATCGGCTCGTGCTTCGTCCGAGACCTTCTCGCCCGCCGCGACGGCTCGAGGGTCGTCGTTCTCGACAAGCTGACCTACGCAGGCAACCGGGCCAATCTCGCCCCCGTCTATGCCGATCCGGAGCAAGCCGCCCGGCTCGAGTTCGTGGTCGGCGACATCGCCGACGCCGCAGTCGTGGGGCCGCTGGTCGCTCGTTCGGACGCAGTGGTCAACTTCGCGGCCGAGTCGCACGTGGACCGCTCCATCCTGGACCCCGAGGCTTTCCTGCGGACGGACGTGCTGGGCGTCCACGTGCTGCTCGAAGCCTGCCGGCTGGAACAGGAGCGAGCCCGCCGCGGCGAGCGCGAGGCGGCGCCGCGCTTCCTCCAGGTTTCCACGGACGAGGTCTACGGCTCGGTCGAGACCGGCGAGAGCCGCGAGGACGACCGACTCGAGCCCCGTTCGCCGTACTCGTCGGCGAAGGCGGCCGGCGAGCTGCTGGCCCGCTCGTACTTCGTCACCTATGGTCTTGACGTCGTCATCACGCGCGGCTCCAACACGTACGGCCCGTATCACCACCCGGAGAAACTGATCCCGCTCTTCCTGACAAATGCCATCGACGACCAGCCCCTGCCGCTCTACGGCGACGGGCTGCAGCGCCGGGACTGGCTCTACGTCGCCGACCATGCCGGTGCCATCGGCCACGTTCTGGAGCACGGCGTCTCCGGGGAGATCTACAACGTCCCCGGCGGCAACGAACGAACGAATCGGACGGTCGTCGCGGCCCTCCTCGAGCGGCTGGGCAAACCCTGGTCGCTGGTCCGCAGGGTCCAGGATCGGCCGGGCCACGACCGCCGTTACGCCATGGACGGCTCCCGCCTCGCGGCGCTGGGCTGGCGGAACAGGACCACTTTCGAGGCCGGCCTCGCGGAGACGGTGGACTGGTTCCGCGACAACGAGGCCTGGTGGCGGCCGATCAAATCCGGCGAATGGAACGACTACTACGATCGCCAGTATCGGGCCCGGCTGGCCGGATCGACGGCCGACGCGGGTCCCGGCGTACCGGCTCCAGCCGTACCCACTCCCCGCCCGGCTTCCCCAGGCTCGAGCGGAGAAGGCGCCTGATGCGCATCGCCGTGACCGGCGCGGGAGGCAGACTCGGGACAAGCCTTCGAAGCGAGCTGGTGGGCCGTCCATTCGTGGATGCCATCCTCGCCTGGGACATCCCCGAGCACGACCTGGACGACCCGGCATCCGCGGAACGGCTCGTCCGGCGCGACCGGCCGGACATGGTCGTCCATGCCGCCGCGTGGACGGACGTAGACGGCTGCGCCCGCGACCCGGAGCTGGCGATGCGGCGCAACGGCGTCGCCACGGGCGAGCTCGCCGCGGCGTGCGCCCTGACGGGCGCCGGGCTGATCGTGATCTCGACCAACGAGGTATTCGACGGAACGCGGAAGGACGGCGCGGGCTACGGGCCCGACGACGAGCCACATCCGATCAACCCGTACGGCGCCAGCAAGCTCGCCGGCGAGCAGGCGGCCAGGCGGGCGTTCGCGGAAGCCGCGGCGGCGCGCGGTGCGACGGACTCCCGCGGTGTCGAGCCCCAGCTGGGCATCGTTCGGACGGCCTGGCTGTTCGGGCCGGGCGCGCCCGATTTCCCCACGAAGATCCTCGCCGCCGCGCGCCGCGCCGCCCAGGCCGGCGAGCCTCTCAAGGTGGTCGGCGACGAATGGGGCACGCCCACCTACACCGTGGATCTGGCCCGCGCTGTCGTGGGGCTGCTCGAGTCGGGCCGGTTCGCCGGAACACACCACGTGGTCAACGGCATGTTCGCCACCCGGTCTCAGTGGGCGATGTACATCATCGGCCGCGCCCAGCTCGATGTGGAAGTGGAAGAGGTCCCGAGCACGACCTGGCCAAGACCATCCACCCCGCCGCGATGGGGAGTGCTCGAGCCGACGGCGCTGCCCACCGGCCCGCTCCGCGTCTGGACCGACGCGATGGCCGAATACGCACCCATGCTGCTGGCAAGGAGCGAAGCGTGACCACCCCCTCGACCACTCAAGAAGCAGTCGCGCCGTCGGCGCTGCCCGGGGTCAGCTACGGGCGCCTGACCACCTTCGCCGATTCGCGCGGCTCGTTCTCGGAGATCTGGCGCGCTTCGGCGTTCGGGCCGCTGGACGTTGCCGCGGCCGGCCTGCCCGACGCACGCTTCGTCCAGGCCAATCTCTCGCGGTCCGCGAAGGGCGTCCTGCGAGGCCTCCACTACCACCGCCGCCAGCTCGACTACTGGACGGTGATCAGCGGCAAGGCGTTCGTGGCGCTCGTCGACGTGCGACCCGTGACCGCCGATCCGCACGCCCGGGCCGTCGTGGAGACGCGGTTGCTCGAGGCAGGCGAGAACGTCACCATCCCGACGGGCGTTGCCCACGGCTTCCTGGCCATCGAGCCGCTCGAGCTGCTGTACCTGGTCACGAACGAGTACGACGGCAGCGATGAGCTCGGCTTCGCCTGGGACGATCCGGCGGTGGGCGTGCCCTGGCCCGAGGTGGAAGGAACGACCGACGGTCGGCCGATCCTCTCCGGGCGCGACTCGTCCAACCCAACACTGGTCGAGCTCGTCGCGAGCCTGCGCGACTGACCTTCGGGATCTCAGCGACTGACCCTCGGGTCTTCGTATGCCCGGAGTCGCGATTCGCGGCCGGGCGCTGTAGGCTGAGCATTCAGTCCGCGCATGCGGCACGAGCGAGCGGAGAACGGCCCAGCGCCGGGGAGGAGGATCGAATGAGCGACGATCCGCAGGCCAGCGGTACGAAGAAAGCCGGAGACCGGCCGGCCCGCCGATCCACCCGCAAGGCGGCCGAACACGCCGAGGCCGCGCCCGCGACCGGCCGCCGGCACGCTGCTGAGGCCGCCCCCCAGCCGGCCGCGCCGGCTACCTCGCCGGCCGGCGAGGTGTTCCCGGCTCGGGTCGAGGCAAAGAACGTGACGATCACCCAGGGCGGCGCAGCGGAAGTGGAAGCCGACACGATCACGCTGACTCAGGGCGGCATCGGCGCCGCGTCCGCGGAAGACATCACCGTGACCATGGGCGGCATCGCCCGGGCCCAGGCCGACGACATCGCCGTCCGAATGGGCGCCATCGGAGTGGCTCGAGGCGAGCGCGTTTCGGTGGAGCTCGGGGCGGTGGGCCTGGCCGTCGGCGGAGGTGTCGCCATCCGGCAGGGTTTCACCCGGGCCGTCCTGGCCCGCGACGTCCGGATCGAGCAGGGCGGAGCCCAGACCGTGATCGCCGCGAACGCGACCTTCGGGCCACGGAGCGGGGCCTTCATGGTCCTCGCCCGAAGGGTCGAGGGCGAGGTCCGGACCGTCCTCGATTGGCGCGGCGCGCTCGCTTTCGGCGCCGCTTTCGGGCTTCTGGTGGGCCTCACGGCACGAGGCGCGGCCAGGAGCGGCAGGCGGCCGAAGAAGGGCTGACGTCCGCCGCCGGGAGGCCCGAGCCGTCTCCCGAAGGGTGTCCGGTATAATCTGGAGCCGCGCCAGCACGTCCCGAAAGGACCTCCGCTTGCCTCCGACCCGCCACAGGAGCCCTCAGTGATCGACCCCACGGCGAGGGTTCATGCCTCTGCCGAGCTCGAAGCCGACGTCACCGTCGGCGCCAGATCAAGCATCTGGAACCGGGCCGTTCTTCGAAACGGGGCGCACCTCGGGGACGAGTGCATCGTCGGCCGGGATGCCTTCATCGACGAAGGCGTCCAAATCGGCGATCGGGTCAAGATCCAGAACGGGGCCCTCGTGTACCACGGTGTCACCGTTGGGGACGGGGTCTTCATCGGACCCGGAGCCATTCTCACGAACGACAGGTTTCCGCGCGCAATCACTCCAACCGGCGAGCTCGCGCGAGGCGACGATTGGACCGTAAGTCCGATCGAGCTGCGAGACGGCTGCTCCATCGGCGCCGGTGCAGTGGTCGTCGCGGGAACCGTTGTCGGTCGATTCGCAACGGTGGGTGCCGGCTCGGTGGTGACTCGCGACGTGCCGGATCACGCCCTCGTGGCCGGCAATCCGGCCCGAAGGCTGGGCTGGGTTTGCGCCTGCGGGAGTCGCCTCGCGGGCCCCGGTGGCGCCGCCGCCGGACCGGACCCTGCGCCCGATGCTCCCCTCGCCTGCCCGCGATGCGGACGCAGCTATCGCTTCAACCCCGCGCAGGGATCGCTCAGCGAACGCCCGGCGTCGACAACAGGAGTCGCAGAATGATCCCGCCAGCTCGCCCTGATCTCGGACCCGAGGAGGTCGCCGCCGTCACCGAAGTCCTGCAGAGCGGCATGATCGCCCAGGGCCGCAAGGTCGCGGAGCTCGAGCAGCGGTGGGCGGACTTCTGCGGCACCAGGCACGCCATCGCCCTGTCCAACGGGACGGTCGCCCTCATGGCCATCTGGGCCGGCCTGGGCCTCGAGGCGGGCGACGAGGTCATCACCGTCTCGCACACGTTCAACGCCACGGTCAGCGCGATCCTGTTCACCGGCGCGACGCCGGTCTTCGTGGACATCGAGCCGGACACATACCTCATGGACGCGGGCCGGATCGAGGCCGCCATCACCTCGCGAACGCGGGCCATCTGCCCGGTCAGCCTTTTCGGCATGGTCGCGGACATGGACGCGATCCAGGCCATCGCGGACCGTCACGGCCTTGTCGTGGTCGAGGATGCCTGCCAGGCCCACGGCGCCCTCTACCGCGGCCGACGCGCCGGCAGCTTCGGCTACGCGGCCTTCAGCCTCTACGGCACCAAGAACATGACCACGGGCGAGGGCGGCTTCGTCAACACCAACGACGACCGCCTGGCCGAGTGGATCCGGCTCTACCGGAACCAGGGCATGAAGGAGCGCTACCACCACGACATCCTGGGCTACAACTTCCGGATGACGGACATCGCCGCGGCCATCGGCCTCGTGCAGCTCGACAAGCTCGAGCGGAACACGGCCCGCCGGCAGGCGATCGCGCGGCGCTACGACGAAGCCTTCGCCGACCTGCCGATCAAGCTGCCGATCTGGCCGGACGGCCGAACGCACGTCTACCACCAGTACACGATCGGGGTCGGCGCCAGCCGCGACCAGATCGTGGCCGAAATGAAGGACGCGGGCGTCAGCTGCGGCATCTACTACCCCATCCCGTGCCACAAAGCCGCCTACGTCCAGGAGCTCGGCATCGAGGCCGACCTGCCCAACACGGACGTGGCCGCCGCCGAAAGCATGTCGCTGCCGATGTTCCCCGGGCTCACGCAGGCGGAGCAGGACCAGGTCATCGCGGCGCTTCGCGTCGCGGTCGGGCGCAACGTGGTCGAAGCGGGCGCCGGCCGATGACTGGCCCGTCCTCGGCGTCCTCGGCGTCCTCGGAGTCCTGGGCGTCGCCGGAAGCGCCGGAAGGAGCCCCGAAGACGGCCCTCCTGCGCCTGGGACTCGCCGGGCTCGGCTCGATGGGCCGCAACGCGGACATCGACGGTGGCGTCGTGGCCGCGCCGACGACCGCTCATCTGGACCTGGCCCTCGCCGCCATCGAGCGGGGCCTGCCGGTACTCGTCGAGAAGCCCCTAGCCGGCACCGTGGACGAGGCTCTCGCGATAGTGGCCGCCGCCCGGCGCCGCAACGTCCGCGTCCAGGTTGGCCACGTGGAGCGCTACAACCCCGCGGTTCTGGAGATGGGCCGCCTCCTCCGCGCCGGCTGGCTGTCCACCGTCTACGCCATCACCAGCCGCCGCTCCGGCCCGTTCCCCGCCCGCATCAGGGATGTGGGCGTGACCGTGGATCTGGGTACTCACGACGTGGACATGCTCTCCTGGATAGCCGGCGAGCGGCCCGTGCGCGTCTACGCCGAGACGGCCCAGCGGCTCCACGCAACCCACGAAGACCTGACCTTCGGGCTGATGCACTTCCCGTCCGGCGCGACCGGGTTTCTCGACGTGGACTGGCTCACGCCGGCCAAGCGCCGCAGCCTGGTTGCCATCGGCGAAGAGGGCATGTTCGAGCTGGACTACCTGACTCAGAGACTCACCTTCACCCGATCCAACGTCGAGCGGCCGCAGATGATCGGCGGCTACGCCACGACGTTCACCGGCGACGTCGCCGAGATCCCGATCGCAAACGTGGAGCCGCTGCGCTCCGAGCTCGACGAATTCGTCCGGGTCCTCCGAACCGGCGATCTACCCTACGTCGACGCCGAGGACGGCCTGTGGGCCGTCGCCATCGCCCACGCCCTCCTCACCGCGGCGGCGGAACGCCGTCCCATCGACCTGTCCGACATGCCATCGAGGCTCTCCGCGCAATGAGCATCGTCAACCGTCCCTCGCGAGTCGTCAGCCTGCTCGGGGGCTCGATCAAACCGCCCATCAACCCCTGCACGCACACCTCGCCCCGGTTCGTCCACCCCTGGACCGGAGAGACCGGTACGACCGGCCGCGTGATCGTGGTCGGCGCCGGCAAGATGGGCCTGCCGCTCGCCGTCCAGTTCGCTCGCCACGGCTGGGACGTGACTGCCGTGGACGTCAACCCGGCCGTCGTCGCCGCGATCAACGAGGGCCGCTCGCACGTGGCCGAAGAGCCGGGCCTGGCCGAGGGAGTCGCGGAGGCGCACGCCGCCGGCCGGCTCCGCTCGACCACCGACGCCGCCGCGGCCGCTCGCGAAGCGGACGTCGCCGTCCTCATCGTCCCCGTCATGCTCGACGACAGCAGCCAGCCGAGCTATCGGTACATGGATCCGGCCGTAGATTCGATCGGCGCCGGCATCCACGAGGGCCTGACCGTCATCTTCGAGACGACGCTGCCGCTGGGCGACACCCGGGGCAGGTTCACGCCGCGGATGGAGGCGGCCAGCGGCCTCAAGGGCGATCGCGACTTCTTCGTCGCGTTCTCGCCGGAGCGGCTCTACTCCGGCGCCGTGTTCGACAACCTCGCCACCTACCCCAAGCTCGTCGGCGGCATCGGGCCCGAGTCCGGCCGCCGGGCCGCCGCTTTCTACGACTCGGTAGTGGACGCCGAGGTCGTGGCCATGAGCTGCGCCGAGGCGGCCGAGTTCAGCAAGCTCGCCGACACGACCTACCGCGACGTCAACATCGCCCTTGCCAACGACTTCGCCCGCTACGCCGACCGCGTCGGCGTGGACATCCAGGAAGTCATCGACGCCGCGAACAGCCAGCCGTACTCCCACATCCACCAGCCGGGCATCGGCGTGGGCGGCCACTGCATCCCCGTCTATCCGCACCTGATCCTGAGCCGCGCTCCGGATCTCGAGGTAATCGCCATCTCGCGGCGGACCAACGACGCCCAGGTGGGAAACGCGATCAAGGCGCTCGAGGCGGCTCTGGGCGGTCTCGACGACGTCCCCGTCCTGGTGCTCGGCATGACCTACCGCGAGAACGTCAAGGAGCTCGCCTACTCTCGGGCGCTGCCGCTCATCGAGCGGCTGTCGTTCCACGGCGCCCAGGTCCACGCCTACGACCCGCTCCTCGACGACGCGGAAATCGAGCACTGCTGCGCGACTCCGTACCACTGGGGAGAGCCGGGCCCGTTCCGCGCCATCGTCACCCAGACCGCCGACGCGCTCTGGACCACTCTCGACTTCTCGCTCTTCCCGGAGCTCCGGGTGGTCCTCGACGGACGCAACAGCCTGCGGACGGTCGATCTGCCGGACGGAGTGGACTACCTGGGCATCGGCGTCCAGGCCGGCACGCGGCAGCGAGCTCAGGCGACTCCCGGGGCCGCTCCCGCGGCTTCCCGCTAGGCGCGGCCGGCGATGCGGATCGTCAGCGTCGTCGGCACGCGGCCACAGCTGATCAAGGCGGCCACGCTCCAGCCGGTCCTGCGCCGCGAGCATCAGGAAGTGTTCGTGGACACGGGCCAGCACTACGACGAAGCCATGGCCGGCAGCTTCTTCACCGAGCTCGGTCTGGCCGCGCCGGACTACTCCATCGGCGTGGGCGGCGGTGGCCAGGGAGATCAGACCGGTCGAATGCTGATCGGCCTGGAGCCGGTCATACGTGAAGAGCGGCCGGACGCGGTCCTGGTCTACGGCGACACCAACTCCACGCTCGCCGGAGCCCTTGCCGCGGCCAAGCTGGGCGTCCCGGTAGCTCACGTGGAAGCGGGCCTGCGGAGCTTCGATCGGTCGATGCCGGAGGAGCTCAACCGCGTCGTCGCGGATCATCTCTCGAGCTGGCTCTTCGCCCCGACGCCCGCGGCCGTGGCCAACCTCGCTGCCGAGGGAATCACCGCCGGGGTCACGGAGGTCGGCGATCTGATGCTCGATCTGGCGGCCCGAGTCTCGGCGGAGGTGCGCGATCCCGCCGCCCTGGCCTCGGTCGCTGCCCGCCTGTCGCTCTGGCTCAAGCCCGGCAACTACCTGTTCGCCACGATCCACAGGGCCGAGAACCGCACGCCGAAGGCAATGCGCGCCTGGGCCGAGCTGCTCGGGGCCGTCGCCGGGCCGGACCGTCCCGTCGTTCTCGCCCTCCACCCGGGCACGCGCGAGGCGCTTCGGGCGGCCGGCGTGGAGCTGCCGGACGGCATCCTCGTGATCGAACCGCAGGGCTATCGGACCTCGCTGGCCCTCCAGCTCCATGCCGCGGCCGTCCTGACGGACTCCGGCGGAGTGCAGCGCGAGTCGGCCTGGCTGGGCGTTCCGTGCCTGGTTCTGCGTTCCACGACGGAATGGGTCGAGACCGTCGGCTCGGAGGGCAGCTCGGCGGTCCTTGTCGGCCTCGATCGAGACGCCGCCGTCCGCGAAATCGAGGCTCGCGCCCCGGCCGATCGGTCGGCCGCCCAGTCGGTTCGTCGGGCAGCCGGGCTCCGTCTGCAAGGCTCGGGCGCCGCGGAACGCATCGTCGCGTTGCTCTCGGGCGCTCGGGCGGTGGAGCGACCGGCGGTCCGACCGGGCCAACCACAGGGCCAACCACCCGCGAAGGCCACGCGATGAGTACTCGCCCCCGCCGCGCCTGCATGATCGTCCATGCCTACTACGAAGAGGATCCGCGGGTTCGGCGCGAAGCGGAAACGCTCGTGGCCAACGGCTGGGAAGTGGACGTCTTCGGCCTGCGAAGGGCGGACGAAGGGCCGCGCGCCACGGTCGCCTGCGTCACGCTCCACCGCCTCCCCGTCGGCCGCCACCAGGGTGCCGGATTGCCCGTGTACCTCGCCGAGTACGGCGCATTCCTGGTCCGGGCGATGTTAGCCGCGACCCGCGCCCACCGGCACCGCCGCTACGACCTCCTCGAGGTCCATTCGCTGCCGGACTACCTCGTCTTCGCCGGGCTGCCGCTCAAGCTCGCCGGCGTCCCGGTCCTGCTCGACCTCCACGAGGCCATGCCGGAGTTCTTCCGGACCCGCTTCCCGAAGGCCGCCAACCCGATCAGCTACCGGCTCCTCCTGCTCCAGGAGAAGCTCTCGATCGCGATCGCGAACGAGGTCCTGACCGTCAACGAGCCGCTCGCCGAGCGCCTCCGGAGCCTCGGCGTGGACGGAGACCGGCTCACCGTCATCCTCAACAGCCCGGACCTGGGCCTCTTCGACGCGGACGCGCATTTCGTCCGCCCATTCATGGCCGACGGAACGCTCCGCATCGTCTACACCGGCGCGCTGACCCCCACCTACGAGCTCGACGTGGTTCTGCGGGCGATCGCCACGATCGTCGCCGAGCGGCCGGACCTCCCGATCGATGCCACGTTCTACGGCCGCGGCGACGCGGCGGAGAGCCTCCAGGCGCTCGCGGCGGAGCTCGGGATCGCGGATCGCGTCGCGTTCCCCGGCCGGATCCCCATCGAGGAAGTGCCCGCGGTCATCGCCGCCTCGGACCTTGGAGTGGCGCCGACTCGCCTGGACCCGTTCACCGGCATGAGCCTGTCCACCAAGCTCCTCGAGTACGCGGCCATGCGCAAGCCCGTCGTCGCCTCGCGGCTGCCGACCGTGGAACGCTACTTCGCGCCGGACACTCTGGTCACGTACGAGCCCGGGAACGTTGCGGATCTCGCCCGGGCGGTGCTCCGACTCGTGGACGACCCCGCCGGCCGCGATGCCCGGGTCGAAGCCACCGGCCGGCGGGTGGACGAGCTGAGCTGGTCGCGCCAGACCCGCTCGTACCTTGCCGTTGTCGATCGCATGGTGAGAGGCGGACGAGGCGATCGCTGAGCCCATCCTTCGCCTGCCGGAACGTGTCGGTCCGTTGGCCGGCCACCCTCGTCGGCCTTTTCAGGGAGCGGAATGCGGTAGCATACGGCTCCGTTACCCCCGGCCTGCTCGCCGGACCATACCTACCAGGACGCCCAGATGACCTTCCGGACCCGAACGGCCCCTCAGCAAACCCGTCGGCGGACGCGCCGCAGCGACACGCGACGCGCGATCTACGTCACTCTTACTTTCTCGCTCGCGATCGTAGTCGCCCTCGCCATGCTCGGCGGCGTCTTCTTCGCAAGCTACTACACGGCCCACTGGGCGCCCGTCGCCGGAGTCAACGGCCAGGGCATCAGCACGGACGACGTGTACTCACGGGCGAAGGTCAACCTGGCTCGCTATCAGCGCCAGCTCGCGGACTACACCACGCTCCGGAACCAGGGCAAGATCACCAGCGCCGAGTTCAGCAACTTCCAGAACACGATCCAGAACAACATCTCCGGCGTCATGAGCGCCGCGCTGACGGAGATGGAGAACGAGCTGGCACTGCGCCAGTGGGCGGCCAAGAACAACGTCTCCGTCACGAGTCAGCAGGTCGACGAGCAGATCGTCACGGACGGCACCATCAACGAGCTGCGCCACGTAATGGTGATCGGCGTCGCCCCGGAACCCACACCACCGGCCTTCACGGTCACCGCGGCCGAAGACCAGGCCGCCAAGACAAAGGCCCAGGGATATCTGGACGAGGTCAAGGGCGGCAAGAAGTGGGCTGACGTCTCCACTGAGGCGCACGCCAGCGAGGTGGGGGCGTCCGGCACCAACGGCGACATCGGTCTCATCCAGCAATCCGCCACCAACCTGGACCCGGACTTTCGGGCGGCCATCTTTGCCCTTCCCAAGGTCAACGACGTGACCTCCATCTTCAAGGGCTCGGACGGCATCTACCGCTTCGCCACAGTGACCGAGATCGTGCCCAAGTTCGTGGACACGGGCTGGCAGACGGCGGTGGCCAACGCATCCAACGGCGGCGCCTATCGCCAGCAGGCCGAGGGCGAGGCCATCAAGGCGGCCGTGCAGAAGGTCATCGAGGCCAAGTACGTCAGCGGCGAGACGAAGCAGCGGAACGTTCTGGAGCTGTCGATCGCCCAGGGCTACGGCCAGCCCGGCTCCGGTGACGAAGTCCAGATCCGGATGATGACCTTCGCGCCGAACCACTCCGTTTCGGACGCAACGACGATCCCGACCACCGACCCGGCCTGGACCGACGCGAAGAACCGGGCCGAGGCCGCGGTGGCCGCTCTGCGTGCGGACCCGTCGAAGTTCGACGCGATGGCCCGCGACACTACCAGCGCCAGCCGCAACGACGACCCGTACTGGGCCTCCAGCGGCGGCCTGGTGCCCTGGATCCCGGCGGACCTCTTCATGGACACCACCCAGTCAGGTCAGTCCGGCCTGGGCATTCCGAACGTCCAGGCGGCGGTATTCGCCAGCGGCCTCACTGCGGGTCAGATCCTCGATCCCATCCTGGAGGCGAGCCAGGGCTACGTCGTAGTCCAGTTCGAGGGCCGGCGGCCCGCTCCGGACCAGCGCATCGCCGACGCCCAGCTGGAGATCGCCTCCGGCGCGGACTTCGCCACGATCGCCGCCCAGCAGTCAGAGGCGGCAAACGCGGCCGACGGTGCGGTACTCGGCTGGGTTTCGCCCTACATGCTGAGTCAGGACGAGCAGGACGCCATCTTCGCCACCCCCATCGGCGGTGTATCCACGATGGTGACGGACAACGGCTACCACATCTACAAAGTCCTCGACGAGAAGACGCGCGTGCAGGACCCTGCCGAGCAGCTCCGCCTCAAGGACGTCGTCTTTGCCCGCTGGCTGTCGGACCTGCAGTCGTCGGCCCTGATCTGGACCAACGGCACCATCGTGTCCGCCCTCGCGTCGGCAACGCCCTAGGATCGCGCGGGACTCGTGCTCGACGCCTTCGTTGCCGAGGCTCGCATACGCTGGGGACTCGACCCGTCCGCGGGCCTTCAGATAGTCGCGCCCGACCGGCTGGGAGTCTTCCCGCTGGAACCCTCCCGACCGCTGCTGATCGTGCCTCGATCGAAGCTCGGGCCCGGAGGCAAGGCCGACGGCAGCGCCCGTGGTGAAGCCGCCGCGGCCGAGACCGACCCGCACGCTCCGGCGGCGATCCCCGGCCGTCACTCGCGCGGCGACGGCCCGATCGAGACGCTCCGGCGGCTGTATCCCGGCGACCACGTGGTCGGACGCATCGGCGTGGCGGAGACGGTCGCGCTCGATGAGCTGACCGGCGAAATGCTCGACCGGCCGGTCTACCTGCCACCCCTGGATCCGGAGCTCGCGTCGGCGAGCCCCTGGGCTCTGCCCTGGATCTCCTACCGGCTGCGCCTGCCCGACGGCTGTCCGTGGGATCGAGAGCAGACCCACCACTCGCTCAAGAAGCACCTGCTCGAGGAGGCCTACGAGGTTTACGACGCTCTCGACGGCGGCGCGACCCCGGATCTCGCGGGCGAGCTTGGCGACCTGTACCTCCAGATCGTCCTGCACGCCCAGCTCGCGGCCGAAGAAGGCGTCTTCGACATGACGGACGTCTACGACGCGATCAGCCGCAAGATCGTCCGCCGCCATCCGCACGTCTTCGGCGAAGCGAAGGCCGCCACCGCGTCCGACGTGAACCGCCAGTGGGAGCAAATCAAACGAGCCGAGCGGGAAGCGGACGCCGCCGCCGCGGCCGCCGAGGGCACGGACGACGAGGCCAGACCCGCGGTCAAGAGCGCCCTCGACGGCATCTCCCGTTCCATGCCGGCCCTGGCCGCGACCCAGGAGATGTCAGAGCGGGCCGCTCATCTCGGCTACGACTGGCCGGACATCGTCGGCATCCTGGACAAGGTCCAGGAGGAGCTCGACGAGCTGGCCGCGGCCACGACGGACGAGGAGAGGCGCGAGGAGGTCGGCGATCTACTGCTCGTGGTGACGAACCTGGCCCGACGCCAGGGCGTGGAGGCCGAGGATGCTCTTCGCGCCGCCGCGGACAAGTTCCGCGACCGATTCCGGCGGGTCGAGCGCATGGCCCGCGAACGAAACGTACAGCTGCGCGAGATGACCTTCGCCGAACTCGACCAGTTGTGGGATGCTGCCAAGGCCGAAGTCCGGGCGGAGGCGGCCAGCCGAGCCGCACCAGCCCGGATCCAGGACGCCACGCGGGAGGTTTCCAAGTGACCATCGGAGCTCAGCCGGTCCAGCGTGCGGATGGCCGCATGCCCGGAGACCTGCGACCCGTGACCCTCACCCTGGGCGTCCAGAAATGGGCCGAGGGCTCGTGCCTGATCAAGGTCGGTGGCACGGAAGTCATCTGCGCGGCCACGATCGAGGACAAGATCCCGCCCCACCTGCGCGGCAAGGGCACGGGCTGGGTGACGGCCGAGTATTCGATGCTTCCGCGCGCCACGAGCGAGCGGAGCGTCCGCGAGGCCGCCAAGGGCCGCCTGGGCGGCCGGACCCACGAGATCCAGCGCCTGGTCGGCCGGTCGCTGCGCGGCGTCGTGGACATGGCCAAGCTCGGAGAGCGGACGATCACGATCGACTGCGACGTGCTCAACGCCGACGGTGGAACCCGCACGGCCTCGATCACCGGCGGCTGGGTGGCCCTCGCCGCGGCCCTCCGAACGTACGGCATGGAGCGCTGCCTGATCGGGAAGGTGGCCGCAGTCAGCGTGGGCATCGTCAACGGGATCACCTGCCTGGACCTCGACTACTCGGAGGACTCCAAGGCGGACGTGGACTTCAACGTGGTCGCCACCGACGCCGGCCGCTACGTCGAGCTGCAGGGCACGGCCGAGGGCAAGCCCTTCGAGCGCACGGACATGGATCGGATGCTCGATTTCGCGAGCACCGGCCTCGACAAGCTGTTCGCGATGCAGGCCGAGGCGTTCGCCTCGGTCAAGCGCTAGCTCCGCGGGGTGGCAGGTTCGCGCGGTCCGGGACTGCGTTCGGGCGGCCCGAGGGCCGAGCGTGCGCGCCTGCTCGTCGCCACGCGTTCGGCCCACAAGCTCCGCGAGCTGCGCGAGCTGCTGGACGTCCACGCCGAGCTCGTGGATCTCGACGACGTCGGGATAGCGGACGAGGCGGTCGAGGACGGCGAGACGTTCGAATCGAACGCGTCGAAGAAGGCGCGCTTCTACTGCGCACTCTCCGGCCTGCCAACCCTCGCGGACGATTCCGGGATCGAGGTGGATGCGCTGGGCGGCGGGCCGGGCGTTCGAACCCGTCGCTACGCCGGCGAGCAGGCCACCGACCCCGAGAACAACGCCAAGCTGCTCGGCGCGCTGGATGGTCTACCGGCGGAGCGGCGCGGCGCCCGATACCGTTGCGCTCTCGCGCTGGCCCTGCCGGAATCGAAGGGCCCGCGCGGCGGGCTGCCGCTGCGGTTCGCGCGCGGTACCTGCGAGGGCCGGATCGCCGTCGCGCCGAAGGGAGAGGGCGGTTTCGGCTACGACCCGATCTTCGAGCCCGCCTCGGAGCCGCCCGGCGGCCGCACCCTGGGCGAGTGGTCCGCCGAGGCCAAGAACCGCATCTCGCACCGCGGCAAAGCCGCCCGGCGCATGAGGAAGGTTCTGCTGGCCCTGGGCTTCTAGCTGCTGAGCCCGCGCCCTCGGCTTCTAGCCCCTCGGCCTCGGCCGTGAAACCGGCCCGTTTGTGCGTTGGCGAGTACACGTCGGCAGGCCTCGCCTCGCCAGCCTGCGCCCGTGTGCGTCACGAGCTACACGTCCTGATGCCCGGGTTCGCCGCGCGTCCTCGCAGGAGTCGAATGTGCGTCGAGGAGCACATGACAGCGAGCCCGGGACCCGTCCAAGGGGACTGTGAGCGGGCACGACCGGTTGAGACGCCTGTCCGGGCCGGCCGAGACGGCCGAATCGATCGGAATCGTGCCCGGAAGCTGCCGACGTGTATCTGCGCTCGCACAGTCCCCGGGAGCGTGCGGGCTCGGACGGCTGCAAGCACTCTGACGTGTACTTGCCGACGCACAACGCGGGCGCGGCCTCGAACGCCAGGATTGACGAGCTCGTCGCCGAGTCTGGAATTCGTGTTTCTCCGGCTTACCGATGGCGGCGGTGTTCCGGGAGACTCAGCGGTGTGTCCGCGGCCACATCCGAAGGCGCGAGCCCTCCTGGGTTCGCAGACAACACCGCCCGGGTCGGTATCTCGGAGAACTCGCCACGGGCGCCGCCACTTGCGTCGCCCCTCGCCACCGGCGCCGCCACGTGCGTCGCCCTCGCCACCCGCGCCACCCCACCGCCGGCGCCGCCACTTGCGCCGCGCTATACCGTTCGGTATACTGGCCGGCATGGACAACCGCGAGATCATCCTGGGCCGCGCGCTCGAGCTGTGGAGCCAGCGCGGCTACGACGCCGTGGGCGTGCAGGAGATCGTGGAATCGGCCGGGATCACCAAGCCGACCATGTACCACTACTTCGGCAGCAAGCGCGGCCTGCTCGACGCGCTCATCGACGAGCGCACGGAAGATCTGCGCAACGCCCTCGCGCCGGCAGCGAGCTACAACGGCGACCTCGTCGCCACGCTCGAATCGATAGTGCGCGGCTACTTCGCATTCGCCCGGGAGAACAGCGCGCTCTACCGGATGCTGCTGGCGTTCTGGTTCGCGCCGGCCGACAGCGACGAGTACCGGGCCGTGGCCGCTCGAAACGCGGCCCAGCACGAGTCCCTGGAGCGGCTGTTCGAGGCGGCGGCCAAACAGCACGGGAACATGCGCGGCCGCCAGAAGGCCTACGCGGCGACGTTCCTCGGAATGATCAACACCTACGCCGGCCTGGCCCTCAACGGCCACGCCACCCTGGACGACCAGCTCGTCTACCGCGCCACCCACCAATTCATGCACGGCATCTTCTCGTAGGGCGAGGAGGTTGCCGGGCCGTTTCGTCTGCCCGCCGGATATACCGATCGGTATACCAGGCGGAGACGAGAGATCCCCGGAGGAAACGCTTTGGCACAC
>DAHXON010000129.1 GCA_027364875.1 Chloroflexota bacterium | reverse complement strand
CAGCAAACGGCCCGGGGAGGGGGGACCAGAGCCGTTTGCGAAGGAGCGCGCCGTCACTCGCGCCCGGTGGAATTGACCCGACTATATGCCTCCAAAACTGAGAGTTTGCTGAAGAATGGGGGCTCGTTCCGTCATATGGACCGGCGGCGAGACAGACTTCCGGGCCACGTGTTTCGGCGGCTTCCGAGTCGCCGGCGGCGGGGGTGGCGGTACGCGGGACGACGGCGGGACCGGGCCTCGACGGACCCCCTGGGGAGTAGGATGCCCGCCTGACAGGCCAGCGTCCCCAGGAGCCTGATGAGCCGACCCGCCGGACCCGAAGGGGCCCCGAGCCATCCGAACCCCGATCAGAATCCTCGATCGAGCGCCCCGAGCGGATCACGCGGCCGGCCCGACGCCTCGCCCCAGGCCCGTTCCGGGTTGCGCCCAGCGGCACGCCCCGCCGATTCGGTCCGCCCCACCGGCTCCGTCAGTCGCGCCAAGCCCGCAGGTCCCACGGCGGCCGAGCCGGCCGACGGGCACCTCAGGGCAATCCTCACCAGCCACCCATCGGCGGTCGTTCTCGTCGACGGGAAGGGCCGCATCGTCTACGTCAACGCTCGCACCACGGAGCTGACGGGCTACCGGCCCGAGGAGCTTCTGGGCCGGTCCATGGACGTCCTGGTCCCGGAAGGCGATCGACCCAGCCATGCGGCCGACCGGGCCACCTATTTGGCCGACCCGGAACCACGTCCCATGGGGACAGGCCGCGATCTGAGCATCCGCCGCAGCGACGGCGTCGAGGTTCCCGTCGAGATCGGTCTCTCATCGTTCGAATCCGACGGCCAGACCTACGTGGTCGCGGTGGTGGCGGACATAACGGCTCGCAAGAAGAGCGAAGAGGCGCTGGCGAACACGATGAGCAACCTCCAGGAGCTCGTCGAAGCGTCGCCCCTGGCCACCATGATGCTCGACCTCGACGGCCGGATCGTGCTCTGGAGTCCCGCGGCGACGAAGCTCTTCGGCTGGCGCGCCGACGAGGTTCTGGGGCGCGTCCTTCCCCACGTTCCGGGATCCGAGCTGCCGGAAGTCCGCGAGATCCTCCGCCGGGTGGGTCGCGGCGAGGTCATCGCCGGGATGGAGCTGCGCCGCCAGAACAAGGAGGGCCGGCCGATCCAGGCCGAGCTGTACGCGGCGCCGCAGCGCGACGCCTCCGGCCACATCATCGGCGTCATCGAGCAGATGGCCGACATCACCACCCGGCGCCAGGTAGAGGAAGCCCTCCTGCAGACGCAGAAGATGGAGAGCATCGGCCGCCTCGCGGGCGGAGTCGCCCACGACTTCAACAACATGCTCACGGCGATCTCGGGCTTCGCCCAACTCCTGATCCTGGATCTCCCTCCCGGCAGCTCCGAGGCCGCGAACGCCGAAGCTATCAAAAGGGCGGCCTCCCAGGCGGCCTCGCTGACCCAGCAGCTGCTGGCGTTCTCCCGGCGTCAGGTTCTCCAGCCGGTGGTCCTCGATCCCGACGACACCATCGCCGGAATGGAGCCGATGCTGCGCAGGCTCATCGGCGAGAACGTCGACCTCAGGATCAGGCTCGGCGCCTCCGCGGGGCATCTGCGTGCCGACCCCGCCCAGCTCGAGCAGATCGTCCTGAACCTGGCGGTGAACGCGCGCGACGCCATGCCCAACGGCGGACGTCTCACGATCGAGACCGGGCGTGCCGTCTTCGACGCCGCCTATACGGCGGAGCATTTCGCGGTCAACCCCGGCGACTACGTGATGGTGGCGGTCAGCGACACGGGCGTGGGCATGGACCGGGCGACTCGGGCTCACGTCTTCGAACCGTTCTTCACCACCAAGGAGCACGGCAAGGGCACCGGGCTGGGTCTCGCGACCATCTACGGCATCGTCCGCCAGAGCGGCGGCCACATCTGGCTCTACTCCGAGCCCGGCCAGGGAACCACGTTCAAGGTGTACTTCCCGCTCGTCCGCGACGACCTCTCGGAGCCCGAAGTGGTCAGGCCCGATGTCGAGGGCGGCACGGAGACCATCCTGCTGGTCGAGGATGAGGCCGGAGTGAGGGATCTGGCCCAAGCCATCCTGACCCGCAAGGGCTATACCGTGCTGGCGGCGGCGGATCCGCGCGAGGCGCTGGCGATCGTCGACTCGCACCAGGGCCCCATCGACGTTCTGGTTTCGGACGTCGTCATGCCCGTGCTGAGCGGACCTGAGCTGGCGCGACGGGTCCTCCTCGTTCGCCCGGAGATCAAGACCCTGTTCCTCTCGGGGTACACCGAGGAGCTGATCAACTCGGAGGGCCGGCTGTCCGGGATGGACGCCTTCCTGTCCAAGCCGTTCACGGCCGAGGACCTGGCCCGCAAGGTTGGCGAGATAACAAGCGGCGCCCCAATGGGCGAGTCGCGCAGGTGACAGTCGGAGCTTTGGATGACTGGGAAATGGCGACCAGATAGGCAATCGGGCGGGTTCGCGGGCGGCGATCAGGGCTGGATAGTCGAGCAGGACGAACTGCCCCAGCTCGAGCCGCTGCGCCCGCAGCGAAGCTCGCTCAAGCGTTCGGTAATGCGGGCCAGAGCCGGTTCCCCGGAGATCGAGCGCGGCTGGGCGCGCAACCCGGAGCGGGACGGCGACGACGTCGAGGTCCGGGCGCCCCGCGTCGAGGAGACGGACGACCGGATGACCGACCCGAGCGCTCGCGAGCCGCGGCCCGTCCGCACCCGCGATCGCGTCATCTCGCTGCGAGACGGCCTCCCGGTCGACGAGATCGCCCGTATCGGCAGGCGCGGCCGGCTGCGCCCGGAACTGCTCGTAGTGATTCTCGGCGCGGTCTTCGTCGCGGCGGCGCTGCTGAAGCCGTGGCCGAACCCGCCTCGATCGAGCACGCCGTCGAGTCCCACGAGCGCCCTCGCGCTCCTGCCGAGCGGAGCTGAACCCACGGCCCCGGTGTCGCTGGCCACGCAGCCCGGGCCCTCGCCGACGGTCAACATCTGGGCGCTCATACCGCCCTACAACTACCGGCCCGGTCAATGGCCGCCTCCGACGACCGGACCCGCAACGGGAGGCACGGCCCAGTCCGCCGGCGGCGCCTGGCAGTCCGTCGACTGGAGCTTCCTGGCCCAACAGGACCCCCACACCAGCTGGGGCGTGGCGGCTCTCTCTCTGGCTCCCGCGGCGCCGAGCAACCAGCCTGTCCCGTTGTTCGACTGGGTGCCCGAGGTGGCCCCGTGGAGCCCGTCGACGCTGTTCGTGCCCGGAGACTCGAGCGTCTACGGGATCGCCTTGACCTGGCCGGACAGCCTGCGGGTCAGCAGCGTGACGTTCGACTACCTGAATCTGGCGAATCCGCGCGTCGACGTCACGCCCGTTCCGGCGGCGGCCGTAGCGACCCCCGGACCGGACTCCACGGGGCCGACGCCCTCCCCCACCCCACAGCAGAAGAAGCCGGCGGGCCTGACGTCCGGGTCGTTCTGGATCGCCCCGTCGAGCGACCTCGTGAGCCCTACGCCCTCGTCGCTATCCACCGCGTGGCGGGCCTCGCCCTGGTCGTGGCCCACGGGTATGTACCGGGCCACGCTGGCCACCAACGCGGGCACGATGGTCGTGGTCCTGGAGCTGCGGCAGCTGGGCTAGAACCCCGGCGCACTATCCGGCCGGCGGGCATGTTCCACGGAACGTCCACGCTTCCCGTCCGGTACCTCCATCGCGAGCCCATGCACGAGCCGCAGATTGACTCTGCCGGTCCGGATCGCAACCCGATCGTCAGGCGGCATTCGTGGATCTGGAGGTTTTCGATGGCTTACGTCATCGCGGAGCCGTGCATCGACCGCAACGACCAGTCGTGCGTCGCCGTGTGCCCGGTGGACTGCATCTCCTCGGTTCAAGGCCTGGACCGCAAGTTCTACATCGACCCGAATGGCTGCATCGGCTGCGGATCGTGCGAGCAGGCTTGCCCGAACGGCGCGATCTTCGAAGCCGGCGCCCTGCCCGCGGAGTGGGCCGGCTTCGAGTGGGTCGACGCGACCTGGTTCGCCGATCCTGACCAGGCGCGGAGCGCGATCGAGGCTGCCTACCCTCAAAGCCTCGCCTCCTGAGGCCCGAGATGGACGCTCCATCTCTGCCTCGTCCGCGGCTCGGGCAGCTCGGGCAGCTCGGGCGTTCGAGCGCCCCCGGCGCGACGGCCGAGGCCCCGCCCCGACCGAGAGCAACGCTCGTTCCCAACGCCGAGCTGTCCGGCCGCGAAGAGATCGCCCCGGACGTCGCCCGTCTGTTCGTCCGACCGGACGGCCCCGTTCCGGCATTCCAACCGGGCCAGTATTTCTCTCTGGGCCTGACCCTGGATGCCCGAGCGGTGTTGCGGCCGTACTCGACGGCTTCCCGCAAAGGCGCCGGCGACACCCTGGAGTTCCTCGTTCGGCGCGTCCCGAGCGGCACGTTCACTCCCCACCTGTGGCAGCTCAGCGTTGGCGAGCGGCTCTGGATCGGGCCGCCAAAGGGCCTGTTCACGCTCCGGCCGGCGGATAGCCGAACCCATCTGCTCATCTCGGCGGGAACCGGAATCGCGCCCTTCATCTCGATGCTTCCGGAGCTCGTCGCAGGCGAGCCCGATTCACCTCGGAACGCGCGACCTCGAGTCGTGCTGGCGCACGGAGTCTCCTACCAGCAAGAGCTCGCCTATCGAGCGAGGCTCGAAACGCTGACGGCCCGACATCCCGAGTTCGTCTACGCGCCCACGGTCTCGCGGCCCGGCGCCCCGCAGAACGCGGGCTGGTCCGGCCGCGCGGGCCGGGTCGAAGCGATCCTGCCGTCGATCTGGGGCGAGCTGGCGCTGGATCCCGGCGACAGCGTCGCCTACCTGTGCGGCAATCCCGACATTGTCGAAAGCTCGCGGGACGCGCTGCTCCGGCTGGGGATGCCCGCCGGGGCGATCGTCCGCGAGAACTACTGGGCGGCGCCGGCTCGACCGGGCTAGACGCGCCACCCGAATCGAAACGCCCGGCGGAGGTCCGCCGGGCGTTCGAGTGTCTGCGAGTAGCGAACTACTTGTCGTGCTGCGTGGCGAGGACCGCCTGAGCCGCCGCCAGCCGCGCCACCGGAACCCGGAAGGGCGAGCAGGAGACGTAGTTGAGGCCGACCTCGTTGCAGTACGCGATCGACTGCGGATCGCCGCCGTGCTCGCCGCAGATGCCGACCTTCAGATCGGGGCGGGTCTTGCGGCCGAGCTTCACGGCCAGCCGCATCTCCTCCACGATGACCGGGTCGAGAGTCTGGAACGGGTTGTACGGCAGGATCTTGTCTTCGACGTACTTGAGGAGGAAGCCACCCTCGGCGTCGTCGCGGCTGTAGCCGAACGTCATCTGGGTGAGGTCGTTGGTGCCGAAGCTGAAGAACTCGGCAAGCTCGGCGATCTCGTCCGCGACCCAGCAGGCCCGCGGGATCTCGATCATGGTGCCGAACTTGTAGTCGACCTTGACGCCGGCCTTCTCGATGACGGCCTTGGCCTCGGCCTCGAGGAGCGCGTGAGTGGCCTTGAGCTCGTTCACGTGCCCGACGAGCGGGATCATGATGTCGGCGTGCGGATCCTTGCCCGCCGCCTTCACGGCGATGGCCGCGTTGATGATCGCGCGGGTCTGGATCTTCACGAAGTCCGGGATCATCAGGCCCAGGCGGCAGCCGCGCAGACCGAGCATCGGGTTCTGCTCGTGCATCGACTTGATCGTCGCGAGCAGTTCCTTGTCCTCGGCCGTGGCCTTGTCGCCGGCCTTCGTGACCTTGACGAGCTGATCCTCGAGGTTCGGGAGGAACTCGTGGAGCGGCGGGTCGATGAGGCGGATGGTGACCGAAAGGCCGCTCATCGCCGCGAGGATGCCCTCGAAGTCGCCCTGCTGGAGCTTTTCGAGCTTGGCCATCGCGGTGTCGAACTGCTTGACGGCAGCCTTCTCGTCGGCGGTCAGCTCTTCCTTGGCTGCCAGCTTGGCCTTGGCGCGGGTCGCGACGTTGGCCACGAGGATGGCCGAGCGAACGATCTCGAGGCGATCGCCCTCGCGGAACATGTGCTCGGTGCGGCAGAGGCCGATGCCCTGGGCGCCGTAGGAGCGCGCCTGCGCGGCTTCTTCGGGCTTGTCGGCGTTGGTCCAGATCTGCAGCCTGCGGATCTTGTCGGCCCAGCCGAGGATCGTCTGGAGTTCGGGCTGGTCGGCAAAGTTGCTGGGGACGACCGGGAGGGCACCGACGAAGACCTCGCCGGTGGAGCCGTCGAGGCTGATCACGTCGCCCTGCTTGAAGGTAATGCCGTTCGCCGTCGCACTCTTCGTCGAGTAGTCGACGAGCAGGTCGCTCATGCCCGAGACGCAGGGCTTGCCGATCTGGCGTGCGACGACCGCGGCATGCGAGGTCGCGCCACCGCGCGCGGTGAGGATGCCCTGGGCGATGGCCATGCCGTGGAAATCGTCCGGCGAGGTTTCGACGCGAACGAGGACGACCTTCTCGCCCTTCTCGACCCACTCGACGGCGGTATCGGCGTCGAAGACAGCCTTGCCGACCGCGGCGCCCGGAGAGGCGTTCAGGCCCTTTGCGATCGCCTTGGCGGCCTGTCGGGCCTTCCGCTCGAAACCGGCGCGAAGCAGCTGGTCCACCTGGGCGGGCTCGACGCGGGACACCGCTTCGGCCTCGGTGATGAGGCCTTCGTCGACCATCTGGACCGCGATCTTCACGGCCGCGTCGGCGGTCCGCTTGGCGATGCGCGTCTGGAGCATGTAGAGCTTGCCGCGCTCGATCGTGAACTCGAGGTCCTGGACGTCCTTGTAGTGCTTCTCGAGCTGCCGGCCGATCTTGAGGAACTCGTCGTACGACGCGGGCATCTCGGTCTTGAGCTGGCTGATCGGCTCCGGGGTCCGGATGCCGGCCACCACGTCCTCGCCCTGGGCGTTGACGAGGTACTCGCCGTAGAGCTCGTTGGTGCCGTCGAACGTGTTGCGGGTGAACGCGACGCCGGTGCCCGAGTCGTTGCCCATGTTGCCGAAAACCATCGTCACGACGTTGACGGCGGTGCCGAGGTCGTGGGCGATCTTCTGGCTGTTGCGGTAGTCGAAGGCGCGCTTGCCGAACCAGGAGCCGAAGACGGCCTTGATCGCGAGGTCGAGCTGCTCGTTCGGATCGGTCGGAAACTCGCGGCCGGTGTCCTGCTTGACGACCTTCTTGTACTCGGCGACGAGGGCCTTGAGGTCTTCGACGTTGAGGTCGGTGTCCTTGGCGTCCTTGCCGTGCTTGTGCTTGGCGGCTTCGAGCGGCTCGTCGAAGCGCTCCGCCTTCACCTCCATGACGATCCGGCCAAACATGCTGATGAAGCGCCGGTAGGCGTCCCAGCCGAAGCGCTCGTTGCCCGACAGATCGATCAGGCCCTTGAGCGTGGCTTCGTTGAGGCCGAGGTTGAGGACGGTGTCCATCATGCCCGGCATGGAGAACTTGGCGCCGGAGCGGACCGAGACGAGGAGCGGGTTCTTCGGATCGCCGAAGCCCTTGCCCGTCTGC
>DAHXON010000128.1 GCA_027364875.1 Chloroflexota bacterium | reverse complement strand
CCCCGCAACCAGGCGCTTCCAGCGGGACTCGTCCGCACGAACGTCTGTTCTGTTTCACCGGATTGCTCTACAATGGCGGCCCATGCCTCAGGAACTGCTGGTCGTGCGCGGAGCGCGCGAGCACAACCTCAAGAACGTCACCGTCTCCATGCCGCGCGATCGGCTGGTCGTCATCACCGGCCTGTCGGGCTCGGGCAAGAGCAGCCTGGCCTTCGACACGATCTATGCCGAGGGCCAGCGCCGCTATGTCGAGAGCCTGTCGGCGTACGCCCGCCAGTTCCTCGGGGAGATGCAGAAGCCGGACGTCGATCAGATAGACGGGTTGAGCCCGGCCATCTCGATCGACCAGAAGGGGGCGAGCCGAAACCCGCGGTCCACCGTCGGGACCGTGACGGAGATCTACGACCATCTCCGCCTGCTGTTCGCCCGCACGGGCCATCCGCACTGCCCAACCTGCGGCCGCGAGATCGAGCGGCAGAGCGTCCAGCAGATCGTGGACCAGATATACAGCCTGCCGGAAGGCACGCGGCTGATGGTCCTCGGACCCATCATCAAGGACCGCAAGACCGAGGGGAACCGCGAGTACGAACAGATTCGGCGGCAGGGCTTCGCCCGCGTCCGCGTGGACGGCGAGCTGATGGATCTTTCGGAGACCCGGCCGCTGGATCGCTACAAGCGCCACATGATCGACGTCGTCGTGGATCGCTTCGTCGTCCGCCATGCGGAGATCCCGGACGACGCGCCGCGCGATGCCGAGGGACGCGCCCTGGACGAGCACGGCGAGCCCATCCGCCCGCCAGACGCCACGCGACTGGCGGATAGCGTGGAGACGGCGCTGCGGCTCGGTGAGGGCGTGGTCCTCGTCGCCCCGGCTCCTCGCGACGGCGAACAGCCGACCTTCGAGGAACGCCGCTACAGCGAGCGGTACAGCTGCCCGTACGACGGCACTACGGTGGACGAGCTCGAGCCGCGCAGCTTCAGCTTCAACTCGCCCCACGGCGCCTGCCCGGCCTGCACCGGCATCGGCAGCCGACTGGAGATAGATCCGGAACGGGTGATCCCCAACAAGAACCTCTCGATCGCGGACGGCGCGATCGTTCCGTGGGCGCGCATGTCGCTGGAGGCGTCCTGGCACGGCAAGATCGTGGAGGCCGTCTTCGCCCAGCACGGCTGGGACTTCCGGGCGCCGGTCAAGAAGCTGCCCAAGGAAGCGGTCGACTACGTCATGTTCGCCAATCGCGGCGAGAAGGTCGTCATCGGCTATCGCCACGAGCGCGGCGAGAACACTTACGGCGCCACCTTCGAGGGCGTCGTACCAAACCTTGAGCGTCGCTACCGCGAAACGGACTCGGAGTACATCAAGACCGAGATCGAGCGGTACATGGTCTCGCGGCCGTGCCCCGTCTGCGGCGGCAAGCGGCTCAAGCCCGAGATCCTGGCCGTCACGGTGGACGGCAAGAACATCTGGGAAGTCTCCACCCTGTCGATCACCGCGGCCTGCGAGTGGATGACGCGGCTGCCGGAGCGGCTCACCGAACGCGAGAAGGCGATCGCCAGACAGGTCCTCAAGGAGATCACGGCCAGGCTCGGTTTCCTCGTCGACGTTGGGCTGGACTACCTGACCCTGGACCGGACGAGCCAGACGCTCTCCGGCGGCGAGGCCCAGCGGATCCGACTGGCCACCCAGATCGGATCGAGCCTGATGGGCGTCCTCTACATCCTCGACGAGCCGTCGATCGGGCTGCACCAGCGGGACAACGCCAAGCTCATCGCCACGCTCACCCGGCTCCGCGACCTGGGCAACACGGTTTTGGTCGTGGAGCACGACGAGGAGACCATCCGGACGGCCGACTGGGTCATCGACATCGGCCCGGGCGCCGGAGAGCACGGCGGCGAGATCATCGCCTCGGGGCCGCTGGAGGACATCCTGGCCGAACCACGCTCCGTTACCGGCGCCTACCTCCGCGGCGAGCTGACGGTGGCGATCCCGGCCACCCGCCGGCGCGGTAGCGGAGCGGCGATCACCCTGCGCGGCGCCCGCGAGCACAACCTCAAGAACCTGGACGTTTCCTTCCCGCTCGGCCGCTTCGTGGCGGTCACGGGCGTCTCGGGCTCCGGCAAGAGCACGCTGGTCAGCGACATCCTTTACCGGGCTCTCGCCCACGAGCTGAACGGGGCACGGGAGAAGCCCGGCGAGCACGACGCCGTCGAGGGTCTCGAGGCGGTCGACAAGGTGATCGACATCGACCAGAGCCCCATCGGCCGGACACCGCGGTCCAATCCGGCCACCTATACGGGCCTCTTCGCGCCCATCCGCGAGCTCTACGCCGGCACGCCAGATGCCCGGGTTCGCGGCTACAAGCCCGGACGGTTCAGCTTCAACGTCAAGGGCGGCCGCTGCGAGCACTGCAAGGGCGACGGCATCCTCAAGATCGAGATGCAGTTCCTCCCGGACGTCTACGTCCCGTGCGAGATCTGCCACGGCAAGCGCTACAACCGCGAGGCGCTGGAAATCCACTACCGGGGCCGATCGATCGCGGACGTGCTAGAGATGACGATCGAGGAGGCGCTGGACTTCTTCTCCGCGGTCCCCAACGTCCGGGCGAAGCTTCAGACGCTCAACGACGTGGGGCTCGGCTACGTCCACCTCGGCCAGCCGGCCACCACGCTATCCGGTGGCGAGGCGCAGCGAGTCAAGCTGGCCACGGAGCTGAGCAGGCGCGCCACGGGCCGGACGGTCTACGTCCTCGACGAGCCCACGACCGGCCTCCACATGGCGGACGTCGAGAAGCTGCTCCACGTTCTGCACCGGCTCGTGGACGCCGGCAACACGGTCATCGTCATCGAGCACAACCTCGACGTGGTCAAGACCGCTGACTGGCTCGTGGACCTGGGCCCGGAGGGTGGCGACCGGGGCGGCTACGTCATCGCCGAAGGCACGCCCGAGCAGGTGGCCCGGGCAGAAGGTTCGGCCACGGGCGAGTATCTGGCCCGGGTTCTGCGGGGAGAACCGCTGGTGCCTCTTTCCGCGGTCACCTTCGCCCAGGAAGCCGGTCGGGGTGAGCGGCCGGCGGCCGCGGTGGAGATCGTGCCCGCGCCGGAGAAGCGGGCCGCGGCGGCAGGATCTCGCCGTCGGGAGTGATCCGGGCCGTTTACCCGGGCGGCGAGCCGCATTTTCGCCGCGGCCGCGAGATTCGGGCGACGGTCGGATAGCATGAGTCCATGCCAGACATCGAGTACGCGTTTCTCGCCGACGCGGCCCAGGTCCAGCCCGGCCAGAAGTTCCACGTCCTGGGCGGTGGAGTCACTCGAATCACCGGCCCCACGCTGCCGTTCATCCATCCCCACCTGTCGCTGGTGGTCGGCCTGCGCATGACCGCGATCGAGCGCGACCGCGAGCACGATCTCGGTTTCGTCGTGACCGCGCCCGACGGCTCGCAGGTTGCCAATGCCTCGGGCAAGGTCGTCGCCCACGGGCCCGCCGAGGCCGAGGACGTGGTGATCACCATCGCCATCGATCTGTGGAGTCTCGCCCTCAAGACGGCAGGTGAGCATTCCGTGCGGATCACCATCGACGGGTCGGAGCGCAAGCGGCTCAGCCTCACGGTCGCGCAGATCGGCAATCAGCTGCCCGAGCAGAAATACCTCGCCTGATGGTTCGTCCCAGGGAGCCGGCGCGCCACGAACGCCCGGAGATAGACGAGGCCGCCCTCGTGGCCGCGCGCGAAGCCGAGAAGCTCCTGGCCGCCGCCCGCGAGCGGGGCCTGACCCGCTGGTCGGACTTCTTCGGGCCCGTTCCCGACGTGCTCCGCGACGCCGGCTTCAAGGATCTGCGCGTTACAGCGGCGCGCGTTCGGGCGGCTTACGGACCGAAGGACTCCGTGCGCGACGCGCTTCCGGCCGAGCTCACCGAGCCCTTTCTCACGGACCTGGACAAGCTGATAAAGGCGCTCGCCCGCGAGGCGATGGAACGCTGACGAGGCTGCCCTGGCCGGCGGATGCCCCTGAAGTGCCCGCGACCACCTCGTCGTATGCTCATCCCGGTGGCGACTCCCGTGGATCGGGCGCGCGTGCCGTTTCGATCGGAGGCTCCAGCTTGAGTGGACCGGGACACCAGCCGGCCGGGTGGCCCTCCGGGATTCCGGCCGCGTCGCTGGTCGCGCCGGCACGTTTGCGCCGCCGGGCCCTGGCGGGCCTGCTCGACAGCGTGATCATGCTGTCGGTCAGCGTGATCGTGTACCTGGTGTCCTCGTTGTTCAACGCCTGGACGCTCGACGCCGAATGGTCGCGCCAGTACTCCCTGAACCCGGACCTGCTGCCGAACGTGCCGGCGATCCACGTGGATCTGAACCTCATCTTCGCCACGTCGGTGGGGATCGCGATCGGCATCGTGATCTATGCCGCCTTGAGCTGGTGGAGGCTGGGCGGGCTGCCCGGACAGCTGGCAATGGGCATGCGGATCCTGGACTTCGATACGGGCAGGCAGTTGGGCTTCCCTGCGGCGCTGCGCCGATCGGTGGTCATCTACGCCCCTGTGGGCGCCGTCATGTGCGGCACCGCCCTCGTCACTTTCGAGCGCTTCGCGACCGTGCCCATGGGCGAGAACGGCTCGAATCTGAGCCCGTACGGCATACCGCTCGACAGTCCCCTGATGCCGTGGACGGACGCGATTGCCAACGTCCTCCTTCTGGGTTTCGGCTGGGTCCTCCTGCTCGCGCTCACGACGGCGATCGGCCCTACGAAACGAGGTCTGCAGGACCTCTTCGCCGGCTCGATCGCCATCGGCATCCAGCGCTTGCCGCGCTACGCCGCCTGGGGCCCGTATCCATATCCCAATCCGTATCCGGGCGCCGGGTCGCCCCCCGGAATCGGCGCCGGCGAGGGAGCGCGGCCCGCGCCGGGCTGGACTCCTCCCGGCTACTGGACGCCGCCGGGACAGGAAGTCCCACCGAACTGGGGCCAGCCTCCGGGCGCGCCGCCTGCGGGTTGGCCCCCCGACGGGTCGCCGGGCACGCCGGCCGACGCGCCTCCCGGCACGCCTTCGGACGCGCCGCCCGAGTTGCAGCCCGATGCTCCGTCCTCGCCGCCCGTTCCGCCGTGGAAGGCCGCGTCCGGCATCGATCGGCCGGCGGTGCGTACCAGGCCGGGAACGCTCGAATCGGCCACGGTCGGCCGGCGAGTGTCCGCCTACATGGTCGACTCGTTCATCGTCTTCATGCTCTTCTCGTCGATCGTCGCGGCCATTTCGCCAAACGCGGTGTCGGGGGCAGCGCTCACCGACGAACGCCTGTCCATCTTTGCCGGCCTCGCCGGCGGCGCGGTGCAGCTTGCCTATTTCGTGCTCGGCTGGCGTTTCTGGCGGGCGACGCTGGGCCAGAAGCTGATGGGCATCTCGGTCGTGCTCGAGTCGGATGGGAAGGCGATGTCGGCAATGGATGCCCTGGTTCGATGGGCGGTCGTCCAGGGACCATTCGCGCTCGTCACGATCGTTCCGCTCGCGGTCGCGCCAATCGTCAGCTTCGGCGCGGCGTGCTGGTCGGCATTCCTCCTGTACTCCACCCAGAACGACGAGGGCCGTCAGGGCATCCACGACCACTTCCTGGGAACGCGGGTGGTCGATAGCTGATCGGCGAGGGGTGCTCCCACCTGGGCAGCGTCAACGGCAGCGTCAACGGCGGCCCGAATGCGTCTCTTCCAGGCCCAGCTCCCGCGATGTGAACGCTTCGAGGAGGAACTGCGAGGGTGAGTTGGGGTCGTAGACCAGCGTCAGCGAGCGGCGCGCACGCGTCCAGGCCACGTACGCCAGGCGGCGCTCCTCCTAGAGGGTTCGAATCGGCTCCGGCGCGTCCCGAAGCGACCGCGCCGACGGGAAGCGGCCCGCGTCCATGCCGATCACGGCCACGTGGTCGAACTCGAGGCCCTTGGTCGAATGGGCCGTCGCGAGGGTCAGGAGCGCGTCGTCGCGCCTGAGCTCAGCCACCTTGCGGCGATGCTCGGTTATCGCAGCCGCGAATTCGGCGACGGTGCCGTACGGCGCGGCCCAGCCGATCATGGCCGCGAGGAGTTCCTCCGTCTCGACAGGCAGCAGGTCGTCTTCGCCTCGTCGGTCGGGATCGGCACCCGGCCTGTCGCCCCGGCCGGCCGGCAGCGGCTCGGTGTCGGGCAGCCCTCCACGACTCAGCGCCATCAGCCGCGGAAGGAGGTCGCCGCGCCCACACGTCGGGTTCTGCGGAACGGGGCTCGTCGCGGCGAGAGGCGAGGCCTCGCCGAGCGGCGCGGTCGCGTCGAGTGCGGCGAGCAGGCCGCCTATTCGCGGATCCTCGGAGAGGAGCCGCAGGCGAGGGGCTCGGAACGGCATCCCCAGCTCGACGGCGACCGACGCCGCGGGCAACAGCTCGGCGTTGGTTCGGGCGAGGATGGCTCGCGATCCTCCGTCGGCCGGCCAGGAGTCCAGGACGCGCCGGATTCGGACCGCCTCGTCCGACGCGTCCGGCGCCAGCAGGAGCCGGCCCTGCGCCTTCGGTCCCGGCCGGATCAGCTTGGCGAACCTCTCCGCGTTGTGAGATACCAGCCGGACGGCGCGTTCCACCACGCTGGCGGGGCAGCGGTAGTTCACCGTCAGGTCGATCCTGCGCAGGCCCGGCAGCGAATCCGCGAGGCCGATGACCCGCCGCACGTCCGCGAGCCTCCAGCCGTAGCTCGTCTGGTCGTCGTCGCCGACGAGGAAGATGTGGTTGTGCGGCGCGGCGAGGAGCAGAGCGAGGCGAAGCTGGCTTCGGTCGACGTCCTGCGTTTCGTCGACGAGCAGGTGCTCGCAGCGCTCCCGCCAGCGGGCCAGAAGACGCGGCCGCGCCTCCAGGACCCGCAGGGAGCGCGCGACCAGGTCGTCGAAGTCCAGGCCGGCGGCGTCCTCGAGGGCCTGTTCGTAGGCCAGGAAGGCTCGCGCGACCGGTCCCGGAGCGGGATCCGTGCCGACTTCGGCCGCGGTGACGCCGATGTCGAGCTTGAGCCGGCTGAAGGCGTCGTCGAGCTGGCGGATCGCGCCCCGGCTGATGTCGGGCCAGAGGTCGCGAAGGACCGCCTCCCGGTCGAGCAGCGGCTCCACCGACACGCCTCCCTCGGCGAGGATTTCCCTGCCGAGCGCATGGAACGTCTTGACCCGCACGGCGCCGGGCTCGAGTCCGAGCGGCTCCAGCGCCGCGTCCACGCGCGATGCCATCTCGTCGGCGGCCCGCTTGTTGAACGTGACCGCGGTGATCGAAGCCGGCGCGGCGCCGGTCGCGACGAGCCACGCGATTCTGGCCACGAGCGTCGTCGTCTTGCCGCTCCCAGCCGGAGCCACGCACAACACCGGCCCGGGTGGCGCGGTCGCGGCCTCGCGCTGGTCTGGAGCCAGGCGGTCGAGTCTTTCAGCAACGGAGGAGGGGAGCACCGGCGCAAGATCTCAGGCGAGGCTTCACGGGCGCTTACCGCGTCCGCGATCGGGCCGTCGATCTTCGGGATGGCGCCTGCGGGCCGCACCACAATTGCGTTGGACGGAGAGTCCATGATGCGACTGTGAAACGCGAATGGGGAGGAGAGGGTG
>DAHXON010000127.1 GCA_027364875.1 Chloroflexota bacterium | reverse complement strand
CTTGTGGAGAGGATCGGCCTCATCCGCCGCCAGATCGCGGGCGAGCTCGGCTTGATCGTGCCGACCGTCCGGATCCGGGACGACCTGGTGCTCGACCAGAACGCCTACATCATCAAGCTCCGCGGTTCCGAGATCGCCCGCGGCAACGTCGACCCGGCCAAGATGCTGTGCATGGATCCCAACGGCGGCGAGATCGCCGTCAGCGGCATCCCCACGACCGAGCCCGTGTTCGGCCTGCCCGCCTCCTGGATCAGCATCGCCGACAGGGAGCGGGCCGAGAGCCTAGGCTACACCGTCGTGGACGCGGCCTCGGTCCTCGCCACGCACCTGGCCGAGACGATCCGCCGCCACGCCCACGAGATCCTGGGCCGGCCCGAGACCAATCAGCTCCTCGAGGGGCTCAAGAAGGATCAGCCGGGTCTCGTCGAAGAGCTCATCCCGGCCCTGGTCAGCACGGGCGACGTGGAGAAGGTCCTCCAGGGGCTCCTCCGCGAGCGGGTCCCGATCCGCGACCTGTCCACGATCCTCGAGGCCGTCGCCGACGGCGCGCGCAGCACCAAGGAGCCGCTCTTCCTCACCGAGGCGGCCCGCCACGCCCTGGTTCGGGCCATCTCGATGAAGTACCGGGCACCCGACGGAGCGATCCATGCGGTCGCCCTGGCACCCGACCTGGACACCCGACTGGGGGCTTCCGTAATGGTGCAGCCCGGCTACGTTGGACTCGAGCTGTCCGGCTCGGACAGCCGGCTGCTGGTCGAGTCGATCGATCGGGCGATCAGGTCGCTGGCGGTCCAGCGCTACCAACCGATCCTGCTCTGCACGACCCGCATCCGGCTGGCTCTCCGAAACCTGACGGAGCGCCACCTGCCCCAGCTCACGGTTCTTTCCTACGAAGAAATCCTGCCAAGCGTTTCGGTCCAGGTCCACGCGCAGGTGGAGGTCTGATAGATGGAGCTACTCGTCGCGACCTGGACCATGCGCGTCGCCATCGTCGCCGCCCTCGCGGTCGGGTTCGTCTCGTACCAGGCCGGAGCGAGCACTCTCGACTGCGTCGACCGGGCTCTCGCCAGCGCCGTCCTATTCCTCTTCGCCGGCCGGTGGCTCATGGGCTGGCTCGAACCGCCTGAGAAAAGGATGCTCCGAATGCGGATCAAGCGAGCCCGGAAGAAGTCCAAGGCCCGCAAGCCGCCGTCACCCGAGCGTCTCGCCGCCGCGAACGCTCAGGCCAACTCGACCATCTCACGAACCGCGTAAGGCTGAGGAGATCCGATGTTCGATCGACCGATGTACCCGCAGCTCCTCACCGCCGCACCGGTTGAGGGCTCAGTCGCCATGAGACCGACGTCTCTCGCGTTCGAGACCAGGAGCCCCGTACTGGAGCCGCTGGTCAAGGAGCCGCCCATCGAGAAAGGGCGCGTCTCGGATGGAGACGGGCCGCCGCCCGGCGGGGGAGGCGGCACATCGCGGAACGGCTCCGCGGGTTCAGGGGGAGACGCCGCCGACGAAGCCGCTCTCGAGAAAGCCGCCACGGATCTGATCGCCGCCGCCGACGCTGCTGCCGCTGCCGCAGACGCGGCCGCCTCCGGGGCCGAGGCCGAGACGGCCGAAGGCGTCGACGTGGCGCCGGCTCCGGCCGAGGACCTGGACCTGACCGGCTACGGGGTCTACGGCGCCAGCAGCGCTCCCGTGGCCGCTCCTACCATGAGCCGGGACGAGCTCGTCTCGCGCTACGCCCACCTCGTCAAGTACGTGGTCGGCCGCCTGGGGGTCTCAGTCCCGGGGCTCTTCGACCACGAGGACGCCATGCAGGCCGGGGTGGTGGGCCTGCTGCGGGCCATCGACGCCTACCGCCCGGAATCGGCCGCGTCCTTCGAGTCGTACGCGATCCTGCGGATCCGCGGCTCCATCCTCGACGCCGTCCGCTCGCTCGACACCGTCGGCCGCGCCGGCCGGGAAGCCGCGCGAGCCATCCAGGGAGCCATTCGCGACCTCCAGCACGAGTTCGGGCGATCGCCCACGGAATCGGAGATCGCGGCCCGCCTGGGCCTGCCGGTGACGCGCTACCGCGAACGGCTCCAAGCCGCGTCGGTGGTGACGGTCTCGCTCGACGAGCACGACGCCCGAGACGAGGACGACGACTCGGCGATCCTGGCCGACACCGCCGCCGATCCCAACGCCGTCGATCCGGCCGAGGAGGTCGCTCGCCGCGACTCCATCGCTTCCCTCGTAACAGAGATCGGCCGGCTCAGCCAGCGTTCCCGAATGGTGCTCTCGCTCTACTACCAGGACGAGATGACCTTCAAGGAAATCGGCCAGGTCCTGGGCGTGACCGAATCGCGCGTCTGCCAGATCCACACCGAAGCCATCCTGGCCCTGCGGACCCGCCTCGTCGATCCCGACGTGGTCGCCCGCCTGGGCCGGCGGAGGGTGCGGTCATGATCCGTGGCTTCTACACGGCTCTCAGCGGCGTCATCAGCTCGATGACCCGCCAGGCAGTCGTGGCCGACAACATCGCCAATGTCAACACTGTCGGCTTCAAGATGTCGCGCACGACCCAGGACGACTTCGAGATGCAGGTCATGAACACCCTCGGCCCGACTCTCGGACAGCTGGGCACGGGCGCTGTTCCCACCAACCTGCGGCTGGACGTCAGCCAGGGCCCGCTCGAGGTGACCGGCATCGAGACCGACATGGCCGTCGAGGGCGACGGACTCTTCGAGGTCCGGACGGGCAGCGGCATCGCCTACACCCGGGCCGGCAACTTCCAGCTCGACGTCACCGGAACCCTCTGCACCGTCCAGGGATATCCCGTCCTGGACACCGCGGGTCGGACGATCCAGCCCGGCCATCCCTTCAGCGTTTCTCCCGACGGCACCGTCGTCGGCACCGGCCAGCGCATCGCTCTGGTCGGCTGGCCTCCGGGCGGCCTGACGCGGCTCGGCGAGAACCTCTACGGCGCGGGCGGCCAGCTGGCGCCTGCCACTGGGAAGATCCGCCAGAACACGCTCGAGCACAGCAACACGGACCTCGCGACGTCCATGACCGAGCTGATCTCGCTGCAGCGCAACTTCCAGATGGCCTCTCGGGCGCTGTCACTCCAGGACGGCACGATCGGCGACGCCACCGCCCTCGGGAGGCTCCGATGAGCACCATGACTAACGGAGGCCCCCGAACGGGCCGTTTCCGAGTCCCGGGTGAAGGTGCGATGCTGGTCTCACTGGCCCGCAGAGGCGTCGTGACCCAGTTTGCATCGGGTCAAAACGGCGCCCCAGCGCACCGAATACGCAGAATTGATGATGTTTCCCCCCTCCCGCGAGTCAAGTCTCCTGGGTACAGGCCGACGACTAGGATGACGCCCAAGAGAGGAAAGCAATGAAGATCGAAGACCCGCGGTCCGTTACGTCGTCGCCGCTCCTTCAGACCGGCCCCGCCACTCAGGCGCCCGCGAAGACGGAAGCCCAGCGACCCCAGGACAACAGCGCCGTTGGCCAGCCGGCCGCGCGTGTCGAGCTATCGGCACGCAGCCGGGAGATGCACTCTGCCCTCGAGGCAGCGAATGCCGCTCCCGACGTTCGGGCCGACAAGGTGAACGACGCCAGGCAGCGGATCGCTGCGGGCACGTACACGGTGAACGCCGACGTCGTGGCTCGAGGGATCCTAGACACTCGGGCGTGATGTTCGCGCCCGGCGACGCCGAGTTCGCGAGCACGGCCGGTTCGCGCGCCGAGATTGGCTGGTCGCAGCCATCGCCCCGGCTCGTCGCCATGGCGGCCGCTCTGACCCGTCTGCTGGCCGCATCCGACCGCGTCGCGGAAGCGCTCACCCGCCACGACCGCAGCGCGCTCGAGAGCTCCAACGAGCTGGCGAGCTCCCTCGTGGAGGAGATCGGCAAGCTGGCCGGCGACCTCTCGGATCAGGAACGAGCGGAGATGACCGAGACGGCCATTCCGGGCCTGCGGATGCAGCTCGGAGCGGTGGCGCGGCGGAACGCTTATCTGATCGAACAGGCCTGGGCCGTCGACGCCGCCCTGATGCGGCTGATGCTCGGGGTCGGCCGTGTCGGGCCGGACAACTCCGTGAGCGGCTACAACTCAGCCCCTGGGCCGGCCTACGTGGACCGGGGGGCCTGATCGATGGCCTCGCCGTTCTTCGGCCTCGATATCGGCGCATCGGCCCTCCGCGCCGCCCAGCAGCTCCTCGACACCGCGGCCCACAACGTCGCCAACGCCGGCACGCCCGGTTACACGCGCCAGCGGGTTTCGCTCGCCGCAGCTCCGCCGTACACGTACCCGGCTTTCAACCGGAGCGGCCTGCCCGGGCAGGTCGGCTCGGGCGTCAACGTCATGGCCATCAACCGGATCCGGGACAACTTCCTGGATCTCCAGGTCCAGACGCAAAACGGCCTCCAGGGAACGTGGGACATGCGCCAGCAGGAGCTGGCCAAGATCGAGGCCATCTTCCCGGAGCCTTCCGACTCGGGCCTCGGCAACACCATCAGCAAGTTCTGGGACGCCTGGCACGACATCGCCGCTGATCCCACCTCGACGGCCGGCCGCAGCGCCCTTACCGAGCAGGCCCAGGCTCTCACGAGCGAGATCAACCGGGACTCCAACCAGCTCAGCATCGTCGCGTCCGGCATCGACGCCCAGGTCAAGGACAAGGTCCAGACGATCAACGACCTGGCCACGCAGATCTCCAGCCTCAACGGCCAGATCCAGCGCGTCCTCGTGACCGGCGACAACCCCAACGACCTACTCGACCAGCGCGAACAGCTCCTCGAGCAGCTGAGCTCCATCGTGCCGACCAACGTCCTGACCCGCACCGACGGCACGATCAGCGTCCTGGTCGGGGGCACCGACCTCGTCAACAACGTCTACGCCCGCAAGGTCGTCGTCAATACCGACAGCAGCGGCCACGCCCAGCCCGGCTGGGCGGACGGGAGCGAGTTCGCTCCTCCGTCGGGCGCCCTCAAGGCGCTCATAGACATCCGCGATGTGGATCTGGCCGGTTACCGTTCGCAGCTCGATTCGCTGGCCAAGGGCATCGCCGACGCCACCAACGCGCTTCACCAGCGCGGCATCGACGCCACCGGCAACGCCGGACAGGCGCTCTTCACCTACCAGCCCTCGAACGTGGCCGGGACGATCGCCGTCAACCAGGCCATCGCCGCCGACCCGCGGCTGCTGGCCGTCGCGGCCTCGGTCAACTCCCCCGGCGACGGCTCCGTCGCGGGCCTCATCGCGGATCTGCGAAACGCCCAGAGCTACGCGGCGGGAACTCCCGGCACGAACATCGTCGGCGGCATAGACCTGACCACCAACTCCACCGCGCGGCTCACGACCATCGCCGCGGGTTCGTCGGTGGTCCAGACGTGGACGTTCGGCGGCTCGGGCTCGAGCCTCACCCTGACCGGCGCCGACGGCAAGACGCAGACCGTCAACGTCGCCGACATGGCAGCGGGCGCGACCACGACGATCAACTTCGACCAGCTGGGCATCAGCCTCAACCTGACCACCTCGACCGCCGCCAAGACCGGGGCGGATCTCGTGACCGACTTCACCACGCCGGGCGCGAACACGCTGGTGACGGCTTCCCTTTACGACCCGCCTCAGACCACGTCCGACTTCTACGCCGGCCTCGTCGGCAAGATCGGCTCGGCCTCCAGCCAGGCGATCGAGATGGGCCAGAACCAGGCGCTGGTGGTCAATCAGCTCCAGCAGCGCGTCCAGCAGACGAGCGGCGTCTCGCTCGACGAGGAAGCCACGGACATGATCCGCTTCCAGCACGCCTATCAGGCGGCCGCCCGCGTCATCACGACCATGGACGAGATGCTCAACACCCTCATCAACAACACCGGCCTGGTCGGTCGCTAGCGGAGGCCCCCGAAATGCGCGTGACCGAAGGCATGATCTACAACTCCACGAACCAGAGCCTGGCGGGCACGCTCACCGCGCTCTCCGCGATCACCGAGAAGGTCAGCTCCACCAAGCAGCTCAACAGGCCCTCCGACAACCCGGCCGACGTGCGCTCGGCGGTCCAGCTGCGCGACGTCCTCGCCGAGCTGGACCAGTTCCAGCGCAACATCGACAGCGCCTCGAGCCGCGTCGACGCCATCGACAACGCAATGGCCAGCGTTGGCGACGTCATCCAGCGGGCCAACGAGCTTGCCATCGCGGGGGCCAACGGAACCCTTGGCAGCAGCGACAGGCAGGCGATGGCCCAGGAGGTCACGCAGCTCATCGAGTCGATCGCCCAGGACGCCGGCGCCAAGTACGGCGGCGACTACGTCTTCAGCGGTTTCAAGGTGGGCACTCCGCCCTATACCGTCACGGCGCCGGGCACGGTGGGCTCCTACCAGGGTGACCACGGAGTCGTGATCGCCCGAATCGGGCCCGCCAGCACCATGCAGATCAACGTGGCCGGCGACGCCGTCTTCCAGCCCGCGCTCGACGCCCTGACCCAGCTCAGGAACGATCTCCAGAGCGGGGCCGCAGTCCAGCCCGCCACCATCTCCCAGATACAGGCCTCGCTCGACAACCTGCTGTCCTACCGGGCGCAGGTCGGGGCGCGGGCGAACCGCCTCGAGCAGGCCAAGAGCTCGCAGGCGTCGCTCGTTACCAGCAACCAGGCCCTCCTGAGCCAGCTCGAAGATGCCGACATGCCCGCCGCGATCACCGAGCTGACCAGGCGCCAGACCACTTATCAGGCGACTCTGGCCGTAACCGCCAAGGTGATGCAGACGAGCCTCATCGACTACCTCAGGTAGTCCCGCCACGCCGGGGCCGGCTGTGCCGCAGCCGGGTCGGCCGATCGCAACCCCAGACAGAGGAAACCCGTGAGCCAGACAATCGCCCCCGCCGAGATCACCTTTCCCGACGGACTCGTCGGGTTGCCCCAACTGACACGGCATCGCCTGAGCCCCGTGCCGGATTCCCCCCTGTACGAGCTCGTGTCCAGCGAGGACCCGGCGATGGGCTTCATCGCCGCCCCCGCGGACCGGATAAAAGCCGGCGCGACGGACATCCTGCGCGACCGCGGCCTGATCCAGGAAGGGGAGTGGGTCCTGGCGATTCTCGCCGTCCACGGTGAGCCGCCGGCGATCACCGCCAACCTGGCCGGCCCGATCGTCATCGACACGGATCGCGCGGTCGCGCGCCAGCTGGTCCTCGAGGACCCCGAGTTCCCGCTCCAGGCCCCCGTCTCGGACGCGGTCTGATGCTCGTCCTCACCCGCCGCCCGGGCCAGTCGATCCGGATCGGGCCAGGCGTGGACGTCCGCGTCGTCCGGATCGAAGGCGACCGCGTCGTCCTCGGCATCGCCGCCCCGCGACACGTGGCGGTGGTCCGGTCCGAGCTCGTGGAGCAGGTCTCCGGCGAGATCCGCGAAGCCGCGGACACGCGAGCCAGGCTGCGCGTCATGCTCGCCCCCGTGAGGGCCGTGCCCGCACGCGACACCTCGTCCGACGCGTCGGCGCCGATCGAGCCTTTGTATCCCGAGGATCCGGACGATCCCGCGGATCCGGAGGACCCCGGAGTAGCCTGAGGTCCCGCCCGTGACCGAGAGCGGCAGGGCGCCCGCCGGGCCGGCCCCAAACCTCCACGTTCTCGCCTACGGCGAGCTCGACTCCGGCGTCACCGACTCGCTGCGCCTGGGCATCTTCCGCGCGCCGCTGGCGAGCCTGGGCGTCGAAGTGCGGTCGTGGCAATCGTTCGTCGGCGACGCCCGCGTCGGTGGCGGGGCAGGCCTGACGGCGATCGAGT
>DAHXON010000126.1 GCA_027364875.1 Chloroflexota bacterium | reverse complement strand
GTCGGCCGCGGTCGCCTTCCTGTTGTTCCGGCGTCGGGTGGCGAATCAGCCGGCGCGGGCGGCGGAGGGTGAGGCAGCCGTGCCGGTCGTGGCGGGCGGGCTAGTGGATGGGGATGCAGGACCTGGGATCGGGTCAGGGAATGCCGTGGATTAGCCCCACCCCAACGATCCCGGCGACCACGAGGATCGTCACCCACAACAAGACGCCGGCGAACATCCAGCCCATCAGCCTTCTCTTCGGAGCTCCGAGCATGAGGGCGACGGCCGTGCCCATCGGAGGGGACATGAACAGTGGCGAAACGAGCCCCCAGCCAGGAACGCCGTACCGAACCCAGACGCCGTAGATGCGGCCGGTCCTGTCCGGCCAATCCTTACCGCGCCGGCGAACGAGAAATGACCGCAGGGCGTCGCCGGTCGACGCAACCAGGCTGACGCTCACGATTGCCCCGGCAACGGTCATCACCCAGATCACGGGCGCGGGCAGGCCCAAAGCCAGGCCCGTAGGCACCGCGAACCAGATTTCTATGATCGCGACAGCGAAGACCGCGAGCCAAGGCATTTCCGCCTGGTCTCCTGGCTTGGGGCCGGTACGGCAGCGAGCTGATCTGGCTGTCGCCATGGCCCACCGAGAAGAACCGGACTCTACCGATTCCACTCCACCCCATCGTCCACCTACCCGGTCGGTTCCGACCCATGGATCAGCCGAACCGTGTTTGCTGCTTCACGAGGCCGCCGCGACTCTTGCGGGGCGATTCGGACGCCCGGTCCATCTCAGAGCTGCCAACTCCCCACGACTCCGTAGCCCCTACCCGAATGAGTAGACTGTCGAAGGCGGGCGCGTCTCGCTGAAGGCGGCCAATGCAGTCGGGAGGCATTCTCGTGGCTATTGGGCATCGATCCCGTATCTCGAAGTCGGGTGCCCCCTCGTTTCGACTCGTTCTGGCCTGCCTTGCCGTGGCGGCGCTGACGGGCGCATGTGGGGAAAGCGCGGCGAAGTCGTCCAGGACGCCAGGCGGCAACGTCGGGCCGGTGGCAGTCGCCGCGTCCACTTCGACTCCCTCACCCAAAGCCACGCCCACGCCCGCGCCCGAGCAGGCCCACTTCTGCCCCGCCGGCTCGACCGACTGCTACGACCTCACCTTCACGGAAGCGGGTGCAGGATTCGTGACCTCATGCAAGTCGCCAGCTGGCGCCCCCGGAGCTGCGCCGTATGGCGGAGCCAGCCATCCTCTGGTCAAAGTGGTCTCCGGCCAGGCGACCTGGTACGGGATCAACGGGTTCCCGCTGTTTCCTCCAGGCGGTATGTATCCAAGGGGAGTCCAACTCATAGCCTGCGAGGAATCCACGAAGGTCTATGTCAAGACCTGCGGGAAATACCAAGTCGGTGGCGTCGGGGATCCCAAGGAGCTCACGGTATACCGCACTGACGTCAAGATCCGGGTGATCTTCGCAAGCACCGCCGAGACGATGGCCACCAAATCCCTTCAGGGGACGCCGGCCAAGTGTCCGGGCGACACGTATTTCGCGAACTCCGACGGTCCGTGGGAGATCGTCGGAGACAGTCCGGGTGCGGATGACTACCTTCTCTCGCTGACCGGCTCGGACAAGCCCGCCGCAACGCCCTCGTCGTAGCCGGCCATCCTGAGCACGATGCGGCGGGATCCAGGCGACGACGCGCTACTTGCTCGAGGAGGCTGCCTGGCGAGCGGATTGCGGGGTCGAACATTTTGCGGCGACGGTCTTCCTCTTGAGCGGGACCGTCATTCGCAGGTGTGAAGCCCGAAGCCAATCGGCGACTGCTGTCGACTAGCCGGCCGCGGCGAGAGGCAGTCCTCCTCCATGACTGTCATGGGGCGCCCGGCGATGTATGCCCTCATGGGCCCAAGCTTAGCTGTCCCACCTCGGCCGCCGGTCACCCGGCGCAGCGAAGCCTCGCGCAGCCAAGCGGTCCGGGTTCGCTCCAGGCGGCCAGGAGGGCGTTGAGGCCCTCGTAACCGCTGTACACCGGCAGGCCGAGGTAGTGGTCGCAGGTTGGCTTGCCGAGAACCTCCTCGCAGTGCTCGTGGGCGGTCACGCCCAGGCGCGCTAGGTACGTCGGGACGTCGTGCATGTGGAACGCGCGTCGCCTGCTTGCCGGGTAGTCGATGAGGTCGTACGCATACTCGACGCGCTCGTACCGGCCATCAGCCGACTGATTCCAGATCTCCTGCGCGGAGATGAGCGCAGGCTTGGGACCGTCCGACCCGGGCAGAGCGGCGGTCAGTTCGAACCCGATCTCGCCGCTCACGTAGCGGTCGAGCACAGGTTCGGGTACCTCGGCGCCCAGGTTGCGGAGATAGACGGCCAGGCCCCCAACGTAGGAGGCGACCTGCGCCAGCGACTCGCTCAAGCGCTGCGAACGCGCCCGATCCGCCCGGCGGCCTCGGGCAGCGATTCACCGGCCCCGATCCGTGGTCGTCGCTTGGTCTCCGGAGAGACACGCGCCCGCGAGGGCGACTCCAGCTCCCCGGCCTTGTACTTCTCGAAGGCAGCGACCGGAATCCGGTAGATGCGCTCGGACACCCGGATGGCTGGCAATCGTTGCTCGTGGATCAGCCGAAGCACGGTCGAGGTGCTGACCGATAGCTCCGACGCTATCTCGTTGGGCGAGAGAAATTGCTTGTCCTGCACGTCATGCTCCCTAAGGCCTATCGGCAGGATACGTCATGGACTGCTGAAGTCAATCGTCTGGCGTGTGGTGTCCCTCGAGCCGCCCGGTCTGGTTCATGGCACGTTCGCGACTGGCCAGATCCGACCTGCGCCGACGACAGCCCGGGTCAGCGCGCAGGGTCGGTAACGAGCAGAGGATTGGCTGGCTTCATCGCGCCGAGGACCGACGCCGTCGTCGACGCCTTCATTCGGGCCAGCTCGTCGGGCGTTATACCCACGACGGCCAGGAAGGTCACCGATCCGTTGGGCGTCTCGATGGTCCCGAGTTCTGGGTCGTCGGTGAAGGCTATACAAGTCAGTCGCGTTGGCGGGTTGCCGCCGGTGATCTGCGAGACGGCATCGAGCCGATGGCCGACTCCAAACGGGCGACCCGACGAGTAGACAACACTGCCGAGACGGTCGAGGAGAGCCCGAGGCCATGCCGGTGGCTCTGCGTCGGCACCGACCGCCCGCATCGTCAGCTCGAAGCCCCAGCCACTGACGGCTCGGTCTTCGCTTTCCTTGGCGAACAGCTCGCTCAGCCCGTAGGTGACGAAGAACCAATGGTCGCCCTGCCGGTAGGCGCTGAGGCCGTAGAGCCCATCCTGTCCGGGAAGCCGATTTGTGCCCCAGTGGAGCGGCTGCTGATCTGGAAGGATCTTCGCGAGCGCCGCGTCGATGGCGTCCCAGCCGGGAGCCTCATCCTCACCCCCGATCGGCTCGACCTCGGCCGGTTGACTCGGTTCTCGGTTTCGCCCAAGCCCAAACGGCATTTCCGCCCTCCTCGTCAGGCGTGACTTGCCCGCTCAAGATGTTCGCGGAGAGAGTGGAGTCTGGCTCACCAGGGTCTCAGTATCGGTGGAGAGACCGCCGTCATTGGCGTGGCTGTGGCCGGAACCGCCGCCACGATCCTGACTTTGCTCGCATTCGCTAACGGCCTTGGAGTTGCTCCTGCATCACGAGAGGCGATCGATGGGGCCACGCAGCGGTCGCCAACGCCCTTTGGGTGACCGCGCCTTCTGCTCCCGTACGCACCGCGAGCTCGACCCCGGTGTCGAAGCTGGCTCCAAGGATGTGCCGGGCGCACAATGGCGGAGCCGTACCCCTCACATCAGGAGAGCAGCGTGGCGAACAAGAAGAAGGACAAAAAGGACAAGAAGGACAAGAAAGGCTAGTAGGCTTGGCCGTCAGTTCCAGCAGGGTGGCCCCGGTGCATTCCGGGGCCACCATTTCGGTTGGCGGGGGTAACGCCGCGCGTGGGAGCGGTCGCCCGGGGACGTTGGAGGAGAACCAGGCGTGAACTGGTCGACGGGGAGTGTCGTCACAGATGGGGCCCTGTACTACCACAGGACGGGTGGCGACAAACCCGCTCTGCTGCTACTCCACGGCGTCACCGACGCCGGGCTGTGCTGGACGCGCGTAGCCCTCGACCTCGAGCGTGACTTCGACATCATCATGCCGGACGCCCGCGGGCACGGACTGTCGCGCTCGGCCGGCACCGACGTTTCGGTCGCCCGGCTCGCCGCCGACGCGGGTGCGATTCTCGATGCCCTTGGCCTTGCCGACGTTCTCGTTTTCGGGCATTCGATGGGAGCGATCACGGCGGTGGGTCTGGCGGCCGAGCGACCGGACCTGGTTCGAGGCCTGATCCTCGAGGATCCGCCGATCGGCCCGCTCGTCGGCTTCAGCGATGAATTCATCGGGACTTGGCAGGCGGACCTTGCGACGTGGCCGTCACTCTCCCCGGCGGAGCGTCGAGCCCGCTGCGCAGCCGAGAACCCAACCTGGCACCACCTCGAGACTGATCCGCTCGGTGAGGCCAAGGCCCTCGTTGACCCGGCCGTGCTCGACAGTATCAATGACCCGATGCGCGCTTTCGACTGGGCGAAAGCATTCGAACGGATCCGGTGTCCGGGCCTCCTGGTCACGGCCGATCAGTCGCTGGGTGCGATCGTCTCGCCGGAGGTGGCCGCGGAGGCGCTTCGACGTTGGACCGCGGGCCGTGTCGCGCACATCGCCGGCGCCGGTCACTGCATCCATCGGGACCGCTACGAGGAAGCCATGGCCCCGATCCGAGCCTTCCTCGACCGAGCCCGCGCCACGACGACAGCTGATCTCTGATCGGCAGCCGTGCCTACCGGCAGGCGGGAGGCGCCTCCGAGGGGTCGACGCTGGCGCAGACGTCGAGCTTCTTCACCCCGCCGAATCGGTAGCGGTGAATTTCGACCTAGCAGGTGAAGCCGCCGCCGCTCGAGCTGCCACTTCCCGTGGCCGCCGGAACGGAGTCCAGCGAATGGGCCACCAAGTTCTTGATCTTGGCCCAGGAAGTGGCGTCAACCGCGGGATAGCTGGCAACGTACGGCATGCCGATGTCCGTTGGGGTCAGCACCAGGCTCTTGACGCTGGCGCCGAGGATGTTGTGTCCCAGGGCAGCCCAGGCGGAGACGTCCGCGGCGTTGTTGAGTGGCAGGTCCGTGTTGAACGCGTAGCCTATGTCGCCGATCAGCCCCGGAAGCCTGGTGACCATGGCGCATGGATCCAGGCCTGTCCGCAGAGACTTGAGGACTTCCTGCTGGCGAGCCTGGCGGGCCAAGTCCGTGGTGTAGATGCGCGTCCGCGAGTAGGCCATGGCCCAGTCGCCGTTCAGATGATGGACGCCCGGGTTCATGACGAAAGCGATGTCCTGGCCCTTCTGCCAGGCCACCGTCGCGCCCGCCGCTGCGGCGCCGTCGCGCATCTTCTGCACGCCCGACAGGTAGGTCGGCACGGAGTAGCCGTTGTGGCCGTCGGCGCAGGTTGACGTGCCGGGCACACCGGTGATCGAGGCGCCGGCCTTCTGCTGCCAGGAACCGGTCGGGCCGCAGGGCTTGTCGTAGATCCTGGTCGTCACGTTGATGTCGATGCCGCCCAGGTCGTCGATCAGACTCGTGAGACCGATGGGGTTGATGGTGACCGTGCCGTCGATGGTAAGGCCGAGCAGGTTGCCGATGACCGTTTCGAACGCTCTCATGGCGCGCCTGTAGGCGTTCTCATCCCTCGATTGTCCGCACGTCTCCGGGTAGTACGGGACCTTGCCGCAGGCGCTCCAGGACAACATGCCGACCGAGTTCAACATCGCCGGGTACTGTCCCGCCGGGCACGTTCCGGCCGCGAAATGGGAGGCCATTTCGGCCGGCAGAGGCACGCACAGGAAGTTGCGGCCGACGCTGATCATGGCCGCATTTCCCGACTTGAGGTCCACGTGGACGACCATCATGGTGTCCGGTCCCAGGCGGCACCGCAGGTCCGAGTTGGGAGCCGGGCAGGGGTTGTCTCCGCCGATCCCGACGCCGAGCAGTAGGACGTTGAGCTGGCCGTCCTGGGCCCAGTTCTCGGATACGGTGGTGGTGGCGAACGATGAAAGCGTGGACTGGGCGATCGGCGCGATCGACGAGACCGAGCCGCTCGGGCTGCTTCCCGAAGGATCCACGCTGGGGATGCTCAGAGTGGCGTTTGGATCGTACGGGTTGTCGCTCGAGTTCGAGTCGGGGCCCTTGGCGATGGCGTTGGGATCCTGGCAAGGGTTGACGGCGGTCAGGCAATACAGGCTGTGCTGCCAGGTCATGTCCACGCTGGCAGCGCCCGCGTGGACGGCCACGGTCCCAGTGATGATCACGATCACGCCCGCGATTGCCGACCAGCGGGGAGTGCCGGAGCGCCGGCGCCTTTCGTCGCGGACACGACTCTGGCCCACCTCCGAGGCAAGCAGGTACGAGTCCACGATTGCCCACAGGTGGTAGACGAAGGCGACGATATCGAGCCAGAGGAGACTCGTCAGCCAGCTCTGGTTGACCGCCAGACCGAATATCGATCCCCGATCGAAGAGGAAGATGAGCAGGAGCACGCCGCTCAGGGCGAGGGCCGGGATCGCCACGATGACTCCCCGGCGCGGCGAGCCCGCGGCCGCCTCCCCCAGGCCGGGGAACAGCGCCGACAGCGCCGCCGCGGCTATGGGCGTCCGAAGGTACTTCGGGAATTGCATGCGCTGGCTGTCTCCCATGCGGGCATTTCCTGGCGGGCCTTCCTGACGACAGGGGCCTCAACTGCCGATCGGCGCGTCAGGCCGTGCGTATTCTGACCCATCGGAAGCCTGCCAGGCCCGGCGCTGGTCCAGGCCATCGCCAGGGCGGTGATCGGCGAGGAATGCAGCGGGTTCTGCAACGTCGTCGCGCAAGCCGAGACCCCCAGGTAGTGGGCTCTCATCCGGACGCATTCTATTGACCGTGCCGCGACGCATCCGCACCGACCCTTTCGGAGGCCGTAGGCGAGGCTGCGATGGCCGTGGACGGCCGCTCGATCAACTTCTGAGGCTCGGGCGGCGGACAAGGAGGTTGAACCGATGGCCGCGAACCTCTCGACGCGGGTCGAGCATCCGGGCGAGCCCCTCGGTCTCTCCGACGAGCGCCTCCTGGACATGTACCGTCTCGTCACGCTTGCCCGCGCGATCGACGAGCGCATGTGGATCTTGAATCGCGCCGGTCGCACCCCCTTCGTCATCAGCGGCCAGGGCCATGAGGGCGCGCAGGTCGGCATCACCATGGCGCTGCGACCCGGCCACGATTGGATCGCCCCCTACTACCGTTCCATCACCACGTGCCTGACGTTCGGCATGACCCCGCGGGACCTCATGCTCGGCCAGTACGCCAGGGCGACCGACCCCTCCTCCGGGGGGCGGCAGATGCCCGCCCACTACGGGCATCCGCAGCATCACATCCTGTCGGTGAGCTCGCCGGTCGCAACGCAGATCCTCCACGCGGTCGGCATCGCCCTGGCCGCCAAAATCCGCGGGACCGGCCAGGTGGTCATGACGTTCATGGGGGAGGGCAGCTCGAACCAGGGGGACGCCCACGAGGCCCTGAACTTCGCCGCGATACACCACCTCCCCGTCGTGTTCATCGTCGAGAACAACGGCTACGCGATCAGCGTCCCGAGCGCGAAGGAGCTCTCGCTGCCCGACGTCGCCGCACGCGCCGCCGGCTACGGGATACCTGGCGTGGTCGTCGACGGATCGGACGTGCTCGGCTGCTACGCCGCGGCCCGGGAG
>DAHXON010000125.1 GCA_027364875.1 Chloroflexota bacterium | reverse complement strand
GGTCGCCATCGGCGTGGCGCTCGTGGTCACGCTGGTCGTCGTCGGCCCGATTCTGGTGCTGGCCCAGATCCTGTCCGTGACAGGCCTGACCGAGCCCGCATCCGGGGTGCTGGCGGCGGTCCTGCTCGTGGCCGTCTTCCTCTCGCTGGGCAGCTTTGGGCGAGGTGCGCGGCGCTTCGCGGTCCCTTTCGGCAATCTCATCGAGGCGGCCGGCAGGGTCGAAGAAGGCGACTACTCGGCCCGGGTGGAGGTGCCCCGGCGCGGCTGGCGCGAGCTTCGCGTCCTGACCGAATCGTTCAACTCCATGGCCGAGCGCCTGGAGGCGGACGAGGAACAGCGCCGGACGCTTCTCGCGGACGTCAGCCACGAGCTTCGGACGCCGCTGGCTGTCCTTCGCGGCGAGCTCGAGGCGATGATCGACGGCGTGCATCCGATCGACGAGGCTCACCTGGCCGCGGCCGTGGATCAGATCGGCATGCTCACCAAGCTCGTCGAGGATCTCCGGACGCTCGCCCTGGCCGACGCGGGCACGCTCCCGATGCACCCGGAACCGACCGACCTGTCGGTCCTGTTCAACGAAGTCGCCGCCTCATTCGAGAGTCTGGCCGCCGAACACGGCGTCCGGTTGGAGCTCTCGATGGCGAGCGACCTGCCGCTGATCGACGTCGACCCGCTGCGCATCAAGCAGGTGGTGGGAAACCTGGTGGCCAACGCCCTCCGATACGCTCCGGCGGGGAGCGCCGTCTCGATTTCCGCGCGGACCGCGCATGCGGCGGTTGAGGTGAGGATCACCGATGCCGGCCGCGGCATCGACCCGGAGCTGCTGCCGCATCTCTTCGAGCGCTTCGCCAAATCGGAGGACTCGCGCGGCTCCGGGCTGGGACTGGCGATCGCCCGGCGCCTCGTGGAAGCCCACGGAGGGACGATCTCCGCGGGGCGCCCTGAGGGCGGCGGCACCGAGATCCTCGTTACTCTGCCGATCACGGCCGCACAAGCCAGGAACTAGCGAGAACGCCGAAACGCCGCCCCGAAGGGCGGCGCCGGTTATTCAGCTGCTATTCGGTTGTTCTTCGGTTGTTCTTCGGTTGTTCTTCGGTTGTTCTTCGGTTGTTCGACGCTCGCGCGGCTGTTCGCCGGCAGGTCGGCTGGGTCAGCCTGGGAGAGTGCCCAGGGTCAGGTTGATCGTCGAAGTGGTGCCGCTCTGGTGCAGGACCGTCAGCTTGACCACGTCACCGGGCTTGTGGGCCGCGACCGCCTCGATCAGCGTGGAGCTGTCCGGAACCTGGGTGCCGTCGATGGCCGTGATGAGATCGCCGGCAACGAGGCCGGCCTTGGCAGCGGGGCTGCCCGCCTGGACGCTCGCGACGAGGGCGCCGTTCTGCTGGATGTCCTGGAGCGAGATGCCCATGTAGGCACGTCCGGAGTTGGTGACTTTGCCGCTGGCGATGAGCTGGTCGGCGATGAACTTGGCTCGGTTGCTCGAGATCGCGAAGCCGATGCCGGGGGCGCTGCCGCCCAGCTGCGGATCGGTCGCGGCGAGGGTCGGAATGCCCACGACCTGGCCGTTGAGATCCACGAGGGCGCCGCCGCTGTTGCCGGGGTTGATCGCGGCGCTGGTCTGGATCACGTCAGGGAGAGCGTTGCCGTTCGGCTCGCTGACCTGGCGGCCGAGAGCGCTGATGATGCCTTCGGTGACGCTCGACTGCAGTCCGAGCGGGTTGCCCATGGCCAGAACGAAATCGCCGACCGACAACGTGCTCGAATCCGCGAAGGGGACCGGCGTCAGTCCGGTGGCGTCGATGTGGATGACGGCGATGTCGTCCGGAATGAACAGGCCCACGAGAGTGGCCGGATACGACTTGCCGTTGGCGAGAGTGACCGTGAAGCGCGTCGACCCGTCGACGACATGCTCGTTGGTGACGATGTCGCCCTTGGTGTCGTAGATGACGCCCGAGCCAAGCCCCGAGCTCGTCTGGATCTCCACGACGGAGGGGCTCACCTGCTTGATGACCGAGACCATCTGCTCCTGGAGCGCCACGGAGGCGCCGCCGGCCGAGCCGACCGTGGGCGCGGGAGTGGCCAGCGAGACGGGCACGTTGGTGGCCGCCGTCTGCGACGCGGCCGGAGTGGCGGTCGTGCCGAGTACGTTGGATCCGGGCGAATTGCTCGAGAGAGCGCCGGTGGCGGAAGAGCATGCGGCTGCAACGACGGCGACGATTGCCAGCGACGCCACCGATGTTGCAGCGCGGCGAGAGAAGAACCGTCGCTGTTCGTGAACCATCGATACCTCCTTGAGCCGCCCTCTGGGACCCGGCGGCATCAACGAGAGGTATGTTTGGCCCGCACGCTGAACTGAACCTGAATGTCCCGGCCGCCCCCGAACGGCCCGCCACGGCCCTGGTCGAGCGATTTGTCGACGGCGCGACCACCTAGTCGATCCCTCGCCCGCAGCGACGTGCTTCTCGGGTCGTCACGTCGCGCGGTCACCCGCTTTCGGATGGTCGTCTCTGGCGAACCCCGGTACTGGCGGAGACGCCGCTGTTCCCATGAGGGAAGCCATTCGGCCGCAGCGACAAGGGGCATCGGCCGCTAATGCGCCAGCAGGGAGGCGACCACCACGATAGCCATCAACGGCCCGACGGTGACCAGACTCAGGAGGATGCGCCTCGTTCTCAGTCGCCAGTGATGCTTCGACCCGAGCCAGGTGATCATTCTCGCGTAGAGGGCCACGAGGCTGTAGCCGAACAGGAACCCGGCGATCGCCGCAGGGATGATGAGCAGCGGCGAGATCGCGCCGGCTTCAACCGCCGCGAGGCCCGTGCCCACCACACCAGCTCCAACCGCCGTCGCGGGCGCCGAGGCTACGAAGGATCGAACCAGCTTGTCGAAAGGGTCAACCGGAGATGGTGCCTGCGAGCGTCTGGCATGGATGGCGGTTCCGTCGCGAACGTCCATGCCGTCGGCAAAGAGATACGCTCGGTGGGCGTCGTTGTTCCACTCGAGCGCGACCACGACCAGGCGCGCGTCGCTGAGGCGCATCTGTCTTTCGATCCACGGGACCTCATCCGTCGGGGCGGGCAGGCTTCCGAGACGGACGCGATTGAGGTACAGCCGGTACCCACCTCGCAGCCTCCTCGGTTCGAGCCCTATCTCGTCCGTCTCGCGACTGGCCGGTATGGTCCACCGCCAGCTACCGGAATCGTTCATCGCTGTCTCCGTGTCAACGCTCTCTGAGCCAGGCGAAGACCTCGTCCCTCTGCCGACTCTCGCCGAGCACGATGATCAGCGGCCCATGCTTCCAGCTGAGTCGAATCGCCGGTTTCTCAGAAAACAGCAGGTATGCGAACCCGCGACCCACGTTGGCGATGTCGGCAGCCTCCAATACAGACGAGGCAACGTAGCGCTGCATGAACGGCGATCCGCCGTGTCTTTCGGTGGACCCGAAGGTCTGGAGGCGCGTCAAGGGACTGTGGGCTCGAACTCCTGGCTCCAGTCCGGCCAACCGTCGGACACTTCGTACTCGCCCAGCTGCACCAAGTCGGGGGGCGCGTCACGAAGGCCCAAGACGGTGCCCTGAACAGCACCGAGGGATCTCGCAGTCACCACCAGTCTGCTGTGGTCCAGAGCGAACATGTCCAGCCTCACCCCCTCGCCCTCGTAGGAGGCCTCCGCAGTATCGATCGGATGAACGCTAAGTGGCGCTGAGGCCCGCTCTCTCATCCATCGTATCTCGTCCACGCCCGTGGCTATGAGTATCACGACGTTCCCAGCAGCCAACTCGGCCTGTCGCGTGTCGAGAAGAAGTAGGAGATCGCCCGGAATTGGGTCGAACTTAGCCTCCACCAGCACTGCGCCGGCGAGCGGGTGATCATCGCCTTGACCGAGCAAGGGCTGGATTGAGCCCATCCTCCGTTGCTCGAGATACTTGTCGAGGATCATGACTTTCCCCACTGTAGGTGCCACGACGGATAGGCCTTGCCATCCGTCGAACCTGGTGGCGCAGATCGACGGGACCAGGCATCCGACTAATCGTCGCCCTCCTCCAGCCCACCAAGGAGCGGTGATCCGCGAGGCTTTCAGAGCCTTGATAGCCCTGGCAATGTCGGTGAATGCTCCCTCGACTCACGCGCTACACCATTGACTCTCGGCCGAGGTCGAAGTAGGGCACCTCGCGATCCGTGAAAAGGGCCTCGAGTTCGTCGTACCCGCGATCGTTGAGGTACTGGCGTTCACCTTCGGAAATGGCCATAGCCATGAGCCAGTGGACATCCAGACCGGGAGCGACCGAGACCTTCGAGAGTCCCTGCCACGGGAAAGGCTCCACGAATAGAAGATGACGCAACCGAGACGATAGGCCGGGGTAGTAACGGCCGATCAGGTCCGGAAACACGACCCCCGGAGCGCACAGCCACCTGTCCTTGATGACGAAGAAGGCGGCCGTCGACAGCAGGTTGACGAATTCGACCGCAGATGAGGCCGCGACTCCCGCGATCTCGACTCGAATGTCGGTACCTTCCAGGAGATTGGGCGCTCGATGCAGACTGAGCGTCGAGTGGGTCTCGAGACCAGGTTGGGGCCTGTCGTGCCAGTGCATGACGTCCACCCAGTGGGCGTCGCCTGCGTCGAAGTAGCGATCGACCGTCGGTTGTCCGCCGACTGCTGTCATTACCGCGCGGGCAACCGCAATGCCCGACTCGTCGATGTCGTTCATCGGTTGATGTAGTGGTTCAGCCACGCGGGCCCTTCGCCTCGGTGGCTCATGTTCGACATGGACAAACCTGGGCGATAGTTGGCCGGGTTGTTGTACTCGCCTATGAAGTCGCTCCGGGACATCCCGGTCTCAGCATAGAGGTTGGAAAAAGGCCAAGACCGACCAGATCGGCGCCGCCACTCTCGCGGAGCTCCTTGCGGGGTGCGACGACGGGTGACCTGGGCGTCCCGTGGCGAACCGCCACCTGAGCCCACCACCGTCGTCCTACCCCCCCGCTTCCTCGTCTCGACCTGTCTTCCAGAAGGACCGCGATCAGCCCACGCGGCTCATCCTCGAGGCCGTACGGATCTTCCCGGAAATGTGCCCACTCATCCGCGCCAATCCATGGCGGGGGCGCAGTGAAGACTTGTAGCTCCGGGTACTTGAGCGTGATTTCCTCTGTGGAGGGAGCCTTCATCAGGCCCCACAATCCCCCCATGCCGTAGTCGTACACGACTAGAAAGAGTCGATCTTCGGCCACCATCGCTACTCAATCCTCATGAATCGCAGCCCGGTCACGTTGACGCGGTAGCTCGCTGTCACCTCCAGCCCTCCGCCGGGCATACCGTATTTGGGTCCGACGCGGCTCGGGTTGATGGCTCCCTGACTCGACTAGCTGGGATCTCAAAATACCCTTCGGGTCTGTTCTTCAGAGCCAGTCTAGCTTGGGCCTGCTCAGCGGTCGCGTAACGGTCCGGGGTCAGCCAGGTCCTTCCCGCACTACCCGGGCCCAATGTAGCCCGCGAGCGCGACGTCGTCGGAGTACGTAGCCAGAGACCACGACGTTGTCGGTGCTAGCGGTCCTGAACGCTACCAATCCCACAACATGGGCTCCTCGTAGCCAACGAAGCCCTCTCGCTGAAGTTCGCCAAGATACGTCTGGACCGTCCGGAGAACGTTCTTGCGAGGAGGAACGGCGACCGCCAGCAAAGCTCCTTTGCCCGAGCGCTGAAGGACGCACCCGAGCGCCCGAAGCCTGTCCACCACCGGCTCCGCCTGCGTGCCGGGCGACAAGAGCACTCGGATCAGTGAGTTATGGGCCGAGTGGCGCGTTCGCACGTACCAGAGCCGTTCGCCCCGTTCCACTGCCTCGACGAGGTCGCCCACATTGGCTTCCCTAGCGTAGAAGGGAACACCATGCAATATGTATCCGGCGGAGCTAGCCTCCGCCCACACCGGTTCCTCGGTCTGGGGCGGATATCCGTCCTCGTCTGGATTGAGATGGAACCAGATCTGGACGTGCGCCACTACCATCCCCCCACTAGGGACTGCCGGTGAGGGCATGCTGAACGACCAGCAGGAGTACGAGGGGGATAGCGAAGGCGAAGGCGCCTTTCGTCAGATGGAGATACGCGGCCAGACGAAGGTGCTTGGGGTAGTTGAGGTCCAGAACCGTCTTCGATGCTGTGTACCAGAACCAGGCCAGCCAGACGAAGAAGCAGGCGAGCCCGACAGCATCCAGCGCGTCCCACATGTTCATCGGTTATCCGCCTTGCGATCCTGAGGATGGAGGCTGGGAGCAAGATCGTTGACCAGAACACCCTTCAGGTCAGGGCCGAAGATCGAGTTGAGCACCAAGGAAGAACCTAGGCCCACGCCCCCCGCCACGCCAATGCAGACGAAGGTACTCGTGCCGAGCGTCCATTCGGCGGTCAGAGCTTCACAGCCGACGCCGGCAGCAACAGCCAGCCCATCTGACACGACGTTTATCGCCGCCTCCTTTAGTGCCGGCCCTGCGCCTTTGTTTCCGATATGTGTCGAACACGCTGTAGGCCTGCAAGGCGTAGCCGATGCCTGCTACAGCTTTGGACAAACGACTGATGCCCGCAGTATCGGCGGCGACTTGGGCAGGTATATCTGCCGGACCGAACTTGCCTTGCGCACTGTAGCCCTTTGTCAAGTTCTTCCTGGTGATCTCGAGGGCCTTCTGGAGCATGTCGTGCACGGCTCCCAACCCGGCAATGACAGACTCCACCGGGCTCGGACCATCCGCTGACGCGGATGGTTTGCTCGATGACTTAGGACAGGTCGCAGCGCCGGAGCAGGTCGGATGAGGGCCGGGCACGGCGGTCGGATCCGGTTGGACGCAGCCGCTCTCGCCCGGGGAGCAATGCCCGCTCGGATCGACGCGATCGATCGGGTCGTTCTGGTAGGTCGTACCTGCGCGGTCGAGCTCGAGGGGGCCGCCGGCGAAGGCGTAGGTGGTCGTCGATGGGCCGATCGATTGTCTATCTGAGCATCAATTACCTGTTGGGTCGGGAGACTCTCAGCAGCTCGTCGACGCGCGTGTTCCTCATGCGTTCCCGCGAATCGAGCAGATCTGCCGATTCATCGGACAGAATGTCCGCCACTTCCTCCTGATAAAGCGCGATGAGCTCGCTGGTTTCTGGTGACCGCCAACGGTCGAGGCTCTCCGAGGCCGACTTGAGCCACTTGACATCGTCGTCGGTGACCGTCCCCGATGCCACCTTCTTGTTCCATATCCCCTTTATGCGGCGCTGCTCACGCGCGACGACGAACCTGATCTGTGGGCCCCCTGACAGGAATACCAGCACGCGCGGAGACATGTAGAAGACGAGTTCCGGGATGCACAGCAGAAGTTCGAGAGGAAGTCCCCCCGGGCCGAGGCGCCAATACACGAACGGAACGGCAACCACAAAGGCGATCGAAACGCCTGCGGCCGCATAGGCTGGAGCACGCGCTCCCTGTCTGCCCAGATCCGCCCGGAATGATCGGGCGACCTGGACCTGTCCGAGCTCGAGTAGGCCAGCGAGAACGATCATCAGATCCATGTCGGACTCACTATCGCTGCTACTCCCTCCACGGACCGAGTCTAGGTCCCTGTACCGGCTGGATACGTGGTTGAACTGGGGCCGGCGTCCAAGTCTGACCCGGCGACGGTGCAATCGTTGGTTTGGACGCCGCCTTTGTCGGAGCGGGAGTAGGCGTTCCGTATGACGAGGGGCAATGGCTGGCTCCCGTCTCGTCCTGCCCGCAGAGGACCTGACTTCCCAGGTAAGGCACTAATGGAGCGAAGGGCAAGAGCTTGCGCAGCACGCGTCCCCAGTCCTTGAATGGATTACCACCGCCGCCCCAAGGCTGATCGACGTTGCCGGTGTTAGCGGTAAGCGGTCGCCAAGCTTTGCTGCCCTTGAACAGGGATGCCGTCGTACCTGAGGCGCTCTTTCCGAGCCCAAGGGCGCTCGCACCACTCCTGACCCAATCTCCGGCTATCCCCAACGGTGCAGACGCCACGGTGTACGTGACGCCCGCTCCGGATTTGACCCAATCTGGATGCATCACCATGTTTGCCCAGACAATGGACCCGATTGCGATGCCTCCGGCGATTACCTCCGGTGCAACCTCGATCCCAGCGATCACGATTGGCGCTGCGCACATTGGGCAATGTCCGCTCGGATCCACGGCGTTTACCGGGTCGTTCTGGGTGTAGGCATACAGGTCGAGGCTCTGGCCGTCGGTCGGGGTGATGCCCCAGGAGTCGCGAGAGAGGAAGGTGCCCGTCGAAGGGTCGTAGGTGCGGGCGCGCAGGAACTCGAGCCCGGACTCGGTATCGGTCCGTTCACCCGTGAAGCGGACCTCGTTGACGAGCGAGCCTGAGCTCGTGCGGGTGGCGCCGAAGGCGCTGTAGTTGTAGGAAGAGGCCTGATTGCCCTGCGCGTCGGTGAGCATCCGGACCGAGCCCAATGTATCGGCCTGATACCAGTACGTCGTGCCCGCC
>DAHXON010000124.1 GCA_027364875.1 Chloroflexota bacterium | reverse complement strand
CTTCTTGATCGCGTCCTGGTGGGAGCCCGAGAAGCTCGTGTAGACGAGATCGCCCACGTATGGATGGCGCGGTTCGACGGGCAGGCGGTTGCAGTGCTCGGCAACCCGTCGCAGGGCGTCGATGTCCGTGATGTCCAGCTTCGGGTCGACTCCCTGGCTGAACATGTTCATCGCAAGGTTGATCACGTCCACGTTGCCGGTCCGCTCGCCGTTGCCGAAGAGCGTGCCCTCGATCCGGTCCGCGCCGGCCATCAGGCCGAACTCGGCCGCGGCCACCGCCGTCCCCCTGTCGTTGTGCGGGTGCAGGCTCAGGACGATGGAGTCACGTCGCGGCACGTTGCGGTGGAACCACTCGATGGCGTCGCCGTAGATGTTCGGCGTGTACATCTCGACCGTGGCCGGCAGGTTGATGATGATCGGCCGCGCCGGCGTCGGCTGAATGACGTCCATGACCGCGACGCTGACTTCGAGCGCGTAGTCGAGCTCCGTCCCGGTGAAGCTCTCCGGCGAGTACTCGTAGCGGATTTCAGTCTCGGGGATCGTCGATTCGAGCTCCAGGCACCAGCGGGCCGCGTCGGTCGCGATCTTCGTGATGCCGGGTTTCTCCTGGCGGAAGACGACGCGCCGCTGCAGCACGGACGTGGAGTTGTAGAAATGGACGATCGCCCGTCGGGCGCCCTTCAGGCACTCGTACGTCTTCTCGATCAACTCTCGGCGGCACTGCGTCAGGACCTGGATCGTCACGTCGGACGGAATCAGGTCCTCTTCTATCAGCTGGCGGATGAAGTCGTAGTCCGGCTGCGATGCCGACGGAAAGCCTACCTCCATCTCCTTGAAACCCATCGCCACGAGAGCCTTGAACATCTGCATCTTGCGGCCCGGGTCCATCGGGTCGATCAGGGCCTGGTTGCCGTCGCGCAGGTCTACGGAGCACCACACGGGCGCTTTCTCGATCTGCCGGTTGGGCCACTCACGGTCGGTAAGGCGGAGCGGCAGGGGGCGGAAGGGTACGTACTTCTCGACCGGCATCTTGCGCGGGTTGGCTGGTACGGGAGGCATCCTGGTTTCCTTCTGTCTCTCTGCGTCGGCAAGGCTGTTGGCCCTGGCGCTTGTTCCGCGATCCTTGCCGCGGCTGGCTGGGGTTTTGCGGGGAAACAAAAACCTCCTGCCAGAAGCGCAGGAGGTCGTCGGCGAGCACCGCTACGGGCGCTCGCCTCAGGTAAGGAGGAGGCTGCTGTCGAAGGCGTTCCTGATCACAGTGCCCGACAGTGTAGCCTGTACGCCCCGATCTCGTAACCCGGCAATTGTGTGAGGAGGCGTCCCGCCTTGACCGAACCGCCTGACGCGATACCCGAGCCAGCGGCAGCAGCCGAGCCTGCGGCGCCCGGGCCAGCGCCTCGCCGCCGGTTCGACTCCCTCCGGCCGCGCGCCCGATTCGACTATCTGGCGGTCGTCCCGCTGGCTCTGGCCGGGCTGGCTGTTCTCTGGCTGGTCGCGCCGCTCGAGGTCGGTCCGCTTTCGTTCTTCGGGGTCATCGAGGAGCAGCTGTTCGTGGCCGTCATCGTGCTGCTCGCGCCGGTGGCTCTGCTCGCGCGCGCTCGAACGCTGGCTCTGGGGCTGCTGGTGGTCGTGCTTGTCGGCGGATGCCTGTTCGGGTCGAGCTGGCTGTCCATGCCCACTTCGGGTCGCGACGACCTGTCGGCCATGAGCTGGAACCTCGAGTACGGGGTTCGCACTCCGGCCGAAGCAGTGGCCCAGCTCCAGAACGTGGAAACGGACATCATCGCCCTCGAGGAGCTCGAGCCAAACGTGAGCGCCGCCGTCCAGGCGGACCCCGCTCTCCGGGAGCGCTATCCGTATCAGTTCATGTCCCCGTCCAGAGGGGCCTGGGGAAACGGAGTCCTGAGCCGCTACCCGCTCGGCGAAACGCACTCGACATATCCGCCCGCCTGCCTGGAGCTTCTCGTCTCCACGCCGAAGGGCCCGGTCAGGCTGATCGTCGCCCATCCGAGTCCGCCGGACATCACCGTTGCCAGTCCGCTCCGGTTGCCGGTGGCCTACGACTCGACCGAGCGCGACGCCGGGATCGCGAGCATCCGCGAGAAGGTCGACGCCTCATTGGCCTCGGGCGAGCGGCTGCTCGTGCTCGGCGACTTCAACACCGCGCCGACCGAGCCCGAGTTCCGGGTGCTGACCAGCGGTCTCCGCGATACGCACGTGGAAGTCGGCCAGGGCCCGGGCTGGACCTGGCGTCCCAGCCGGAGCACGTTCCTGCCGATGGGCTTCCTGCGGATCGATCTGCAGCTTAGCGCCGGGGCGATCCGGCCGATCTCCACCAGTCTCGACTGCTCGCTCGACGGCGACCACTGCCGCGTCTTCGGGACGTACAAGATCGACTGAGGGGCCCGGGCGGGGGCTGACGAGGCGGCCCCGTGAACGAAGTTGGGTTGTCCAGCCCGCCTGCCCCTGTCAACGAGCGTCACGAGCCCGTGCGGCCTCGATCGTGTGGTAGTTCGGTGGCCACAGGTCGATCGGCGGCCGACCGTGGATGCCCTGAATCAGCGCAATCTCGCCGACGTGATAGGCCTCGTGGGTGATGAGACGCAGGAGCAGCGACCGCCGAGTGAAGTGTGGGGCCGCGTCGCCCTGCCCGCGGACAACCGACTCGTCGAGCATGTCGGGCGTCCACGAATCGAGCGCTCGCTCGACGATCGCCCAGGTCGTCGTCCATGCCGTCACGAGTTCCTCGGCCGAGCGCGGGTGATCGAGGTCGTCCTCCCAGCCGGCATCGGCCGCGTTCAGGAAGGGCGTAGCCTCGGCGCCGGGCACACCCATGATGTTGCACAGCCAGTAGACGCGGGTGCCGGCCGTGTGGCCGGCGATCGCCCAGATCGGCCAGCCGGTGCTCGAGGTCGAGCCTTCCGAGGGAGCCCGCAGGGCGAGCTCTGCGGTCGACATGGTGCGAAGTGCCTCGACGGCGAGATCGTTGTACAACCGCCAATCGCCGTAGACCGCCCGAAGAGTCATGCGTCAAGGGTCCGTGGAAGCATCGCTCGCGAACTGAGCATGCCGGCAGCCTACCGAACGCCCCGAAACGTCCGTCGATAAGCGCGCCTCGTGGCGCCTGTTGAGTCGTACGTGGAACGCTACAGGGCACCCGGGGGCTTGCGGCAAGACCCGGGTCGTGCTGTAGCATCGCCGGCCGATGCCAGAACCTGGGAGGGATCGGATGGGCTCCGACGTGTTGCGTTTCCAGGAGATCGACCAGACGCAGGTCGCCGTCGTTGGCGGCAAGGGCGCGAACCTGGGTGAGCTGTCGCGGATCGACGGCATCTGCGTGCCGCCCGGCTTTTGCGTGACGACGCACGCCTTCCAGCGGATCCTGGCTTCAGCGCCGTCGATCGAAGATCGGCTCGATCAGCTGTCGCGACTCGAGGTGGACGACCGCGAGGCGATCCGAGCGCTGAGCGCGGAGATCCGCCGGACCCTCGAAGAGACCGCCATCCCCCGCGATCTTGCGGCGACGATCACCCGCGCGCTCGCCCGGCTCGGAGAGCAAGCCGCCTACGCCGTCCGATCCAGCGCAACTGCGGAGGACTCGCCAACGACCTCCTTCGCGGGCCAGCAGGACACGTACCTGAACGTCGTTGGGCCTGCGGTGATCCTCCGGCACGTCAGCCGCTGCTGGGCCTCGCTCTTTACCGAGCGGGCCGTCACCTACCGCCTTCGAAATGGCCTGGACCACCGGAAGGTACACATGGCCGTGGTCGTGCAACAGATGGTCTTTCCGCAGGTAGCCGGCATCCTCTTCACGGCCGATCCCGTAACGGGCAACCGGAAGGTCGCCTCCGTGGAGGCCAGCTTCGGGCTGGGCGAGGCCCTGGTTTCGGGCCTGGTAAACGCGGACGTCTACAAGGTGCGGGACGGCGAGGTCTTCGCCAGGTCGGTCGCCAACAAGCGGCTGGCCATCCAGGCCTCGCCGGAAGGCGGGACGCGTGAACGGGCGATCGAGTCGGAGCGGCGGGAGCAGCCGGCCCTGACGGATGCGCAGGTCGTGCGGCTAGCGCAGCTGGGCCGGCGGATCGAAGCGCATTTCGGCCGCCCCCAGGACATCGAATGGTGCCTGGTCGACGACGACTTCCAGATCGTCCAGAGCCGGCCGATCACCACGCTGTTCCCCATTCCCCCGGCCGCCGACCGAGAGAACCATGTCTACCTCTCCGTCGGTCACCAGCAGATGATGACCGACGCCATGAAGCCTCTCGGGATCTCCTTCTGGCAGCTGACGGCCGCAAGGCCCATGTACGAGGCCGGTGGGAGGCTGTTCGTCGACGTCACCCGGGACCTGGCTTCGCCGGCGAGCCGCGCACGCCTTCTGGACCTGGCGAAATCCGATCCGCTGACCCGGGACGCGCTGCGGACGATCATCGAACGCGGCGACTTCATCCCGTCACTCGCGGGCGATCGTCCGGGTGGAGTGCCGGCTACGGGCGGTTCGGCGGCCCCGGCGCCTGCGGGCAACGCGCCCGCCCCGATCGAGACCGACCCGGCCATCGTCGCCGAGCTCATCGGGCGCAGCCGGGCCTCCATCGGCACCTTGAAGCGCGAGATCGCTACGAAGTCCGGCCCGGCGCTGCTCGACTTCATCGAGGGGACATTCAGGAGCTGAGGCGGATCCTGTTCGATCCGCAGAGCCATCAGGTCTTCATGTCGGCGATGGAGGCTACCTGGTGGCTCAACGAGAAGCTGGAAGCGTGGCTGGGCGAGAAGAACGCGGCCGACACGCTCACGCAGTCCGTCTCGAACAACGTCACCTCGGAGATGGGGCTGGCGCTCCTGGACGTCGCGGACGTGATCCGCCCCCATCCGGAAGTGGTGGCCTATCTTCAGCACGTCAAGGACGATGGCTTCCTGGACGAACTGCCCGCGCTCTCAGGCGGGCGGGAAGCGCGAGACGCCATCCGTGATTGGCTCGACAAGTACGGCATGCGCTGCGTCGGCGAGATCGACATCACCCGCACGCGTTGGAGCGAACAGCCCACCATGCTCGTGCCCCTGATCCTCGGCAACATCCGGAACTTCGAGCCGGGCGCCGGCGCGCGGCGCTTCGAGCAAGGGCGGCAGGAGGCGTGGGCGAAGGAACAGGAGCTGCTCGGGCGCGTGCGGGCCCTGCCGGACGGGCAATCGAAGGCCGAAGAGGTCAAGCGGATGATCGACCGGGTCCGGACCTACATCGGGTACCGGGAGTATCCGAAGTACGGAATGGTCAGCCGCTACTTCGTCTACAAGCAGGCTCTGCTGAAAGAGGCCGAGCGCCTCGTGCATGCCGACGTCCTACGCGAGAAGGAAGACATCTTCTACCTCACGTTCCAGGAGCTCCACGACGTCGTGCGCACGAACCAACTGGACGACGCGCTCATCGGCCGGCGGAAGGACGAGTTCAGGACGCATGAAGCGCTGACGCCTCCGCGGGTGCTCACGTCGGACGGCGAGGTCGTCTCCGGGGCGTATCGACGGGACGATTTGCCGGCCGGCGCGCTTGTCGGCCTGCCGGTTTCCGCCGGGACGATCGAGGGGCGGGCCCGGGTCATCCTGGACATGGCGGAGGCGGATCTCGAAGCCGGCGACATCCTGGTCACTGCCTACACGGACCCGAGCTGGACGCCCCTGTTCGTCGCGATCAAGGGCCTGGTGACGGAGGTGGGCGGCCTGATGACCCACGGCGCTGTGATCGCACGGGAGTACGGCTTACCGGCCGTCGTGGGGGTTGAGCATGCCACGCAGCTAATTCGGGATGGGCAGCTGATCCGCGTGCACGGAACGGACGGGTACGTCGAGATCCTGCCGTAGCTTGGCCAGCGAGGCTCAGGCGGAAGAGACGAGGATGACGAACGATCGGAAACGGGCGTCGATCGCGGAGCCCAGGGAGGGCACGGGGTGCCCGACTCCAATTAGTGGCTCCGGCGGTAGGATTCGAACCTACGGCCAAGCGGTTAACAGCCGCCCGCTCTACCACTGAGCTACGCCGGAGCGAGATGCATTCCGCAACGGGACTTGCCGCTGGCGGTGCGCGCGACAGGATAACACGGCGTCGCCGGGGCGTGAGCCGCGGCTGACACAGGCGATCCGCCTACCCCGAGGTGAACCGTGAACGTTCAATCTCTCGACGGCGCGTGGCAGCTCAAGCAGCTCGGCACCGAGGAATGGCTGCCGGCGCAGGTCCCCGGCGGAGTCCACCTCGATCTGATGGCCGCGGGCCGCATCCCCGACCCGTTCGTCGCCGACAACGAGCTCCGCGTGGCCTGGGTGGCGGATTCCGATTGGGAATACCGCCGGACTTTCCGCGTCGAGGGCGACGACTCGGTCGTCGCAGGGGTTCGTCGCGTGCTCGTTTTCGAGGGCCTCGACACTCTGGCGGAGGTCAACCTCAACGGCAAGCCGCTCGGCAACGCGGACAACATGTACCGGACGTGGCGCTGGGATGTGACCGAGCTCCTCGTCGCCGGCAACAACGAGATCTCGATCTTCTTCCGCTCGCCGGTGAAGTATGCCCAGCAGATGGAAGGGAAGCGGCACCTCGACCACCCCAAGGATTCCCTGCCGGGCGGCCCCTACCTGCGCAAGGCGCCATGCCACTTCGGCTGGGACTGGGGCCCGAAGCTACCGAACATGGGGCTCTGGAAAGGAGTCCGGCTCGAGTCCTGGTCGGTGGCCCGCATCGGCGACGTCAAGCTGACCCAGAAGATCGAGAAGAACAAGGCGCAGGTGTCCGCCGATATTCGAATCGAGCGGACACCGGGCACGCCGAGCGCCAGGCTGACGGCGATCGTTCGAGTCGAGCATCCCGATGGTCGAGTCCAGACGGTCGAGCATTCGGTCGGCGGGGGCGACTCGGCGGCGAAGCTTCGAGTCGACGTCGACAAACCGCAGCTGTGGTGGCCGAATGGGCTCGGCGGCCAGCCGCTCTATCGGATCGAGGTCGTGCTTTCGGCCGCGTCGGGAGAGCTCGATCGGCGCGCCTATCAGCTCGGCCTGCGAACGCTCGAGCTTCGTCGCAAGCCGGACCAGTGGGGCGAGTCGTTCACGTTCGTCGTCAACGGGGTGCCGGTCTTCGCCAAAGGTTCCAACTGGATCCCCGCCGACTCGTTCCCCTCGCGCGTCACCACCGCGGAGCTGGACCGGCTCCTGGGCGCGGCCGCCGGGGCGAACCACAACATGATCCGGATCTGGGGCGGCGGCTACTACGAGAGTGAGTCGTTCTACGACCTCTGCGACCGTTACGGGATCCTGGTCTGGCAGGACTTCATGTTCGCCTGCAGCGTGTATCCGCTGACGGATCCGGCATTCGCGGCGAACCTGCGGGCCGAGGTTTCCGAGCAGGTTGCCCGGCTGCGGCATCGAGCCTGCCTGGCGTTGTGGTGCGGCAACAACGAGATGGAGCGCGGCTGGACCAGCTGGGGCTGGACCCGCCCGGACACGAAGGATCTCCGTGACGCGTACCTGAAGTTCTTCGGCAAGACCCTGCCTTCGTGGGTCGCCGACGCGGACGGAGCGACGCTTTACTGGCCGAGCTCGCCGTCGTCGGGCAAGCCGCTGGACGCGCCGATCGGCGACCGAAGCGGCGACGAGCACGAATGGATCGTCTGGCACGCCCTGGCGCCGTTCGAGTCGTACCGCGATTCGACGTGGAGGTTCGTGAGCGAATTCGGGTTCGAATCGCTGCCGGCGATGGCAACGGTCGCCGCCTTCGCGCCCGACCCGTCCGACTGGAACCTGGGCTCGCCGATGATGGACCAGCACCAGAAGTGTTTCGTGGGCAACGCCCGGATCCTCTACTACATGGCTCAGCACTTCCGGCTGCCGATGGACTTCGAGTCGATCATCTTCCTGAGCCAGGTCCAGCATGCCGAGGCGATGCGCGTCGGCGTCGAGCACTGGCGGCGCGAGCGAGCCCGCTGCGGTGGGGCCCTGTACTGGCAGCTCAACGACTGCTGGCCGGTTTCGTCGTGGGCGAGCATCGACTACTTCGGCCGCTGGAAGGCGCTCCACTACGTGTCGCGCCGGTTCTACGCCCCGGTGCTGCTGTCGTGTTCCGTGGAGGCCGGGGGCGTGGACGTGGCCGTGACGAACGATCGGCCGGAGGCGTTCACCGGCGAGGCCCGATGGTCCCTGGAGGGACTGGACGGTTCCGTCGTGGCCGCGGGCGTTGAGGCCGTCGCGGCTCCGGGGGCGGCCACTGCTCGGGTTGGCGTGGTTTCGGCCGCCGCGGGGATCGCCGGTGACGTGGATCGGCGGCGGGCGGTGGTCTTCGTCTGCGAGCTCTGGGCGGGCGATACGCTCGTGGCGCGTTCGGTTACGCCGTTCGCGAGGGACAAGGAGCTGCGGCTCGAACGGCCGCGGATTGACGTTGCTCTGGAGGTCACGGAGCCGGCCCAGGTGGACGGGGCAGCGGATGGGGTCGCGGACTCCGGCGCGTCGCGGGCGACGGTCCGGCTCCGCTCGGAGAGCCTGGCCCGCTGGGTCGAGCTGTCACTGGACGGCGCCGACGCCATCTTCGACGACAACTACTTCGACCTGCCCGCCGGTCGCGAGATGCCGATTGGCTTCGACCTGCCCGACGGCTGGACTCGCGGCCGCG
>DAHXON010000123.1 GCA_027364875.1 Chloroflexota bacterium | reverse complement strand
CCTTATCGCCATCAACGGAGCCGACGACCTCGGTCATGATCCACAGCAGCTCGGTGTCGATCTCATCGAGCGGCTCCGCGCGGGATTTCTTGCGCAGTTCCACGCGAACACGGCGATGCCGCTCGCGCTCCAGGCGGCAGGCTGCGAGAGCATCGCCATGTACATGACGAACCCGCGCCCGTTGGCCGTGAAGCCGTTGACCCGGTCCGAACCCGACCAGTAGGTCCCGATCCGCTTGCCCGAGGACGACGGAAGGCTCGGACCCGGCGACGGCCAGGCCGCGCCCTCGGCGGCATACGGATCGACGTAGTAACCCGCCGTGCCGGTCACGTTCGGGCGGCCCGTAAGCTGCTGCCAGTAGTACAGGGCCACCGTCGCGGCGCCTGGGCCGCACAGATTCCAGTAGCTCAGATCCGAGTAGCGGTTGCCCTTCGCGTCGAGGCCGTAGCCAGGCGGCTCCACGACCCAGCGCGACCAGGTGGTGTCGAGCGTCCGGGCGTTCGGCACGGCCTCGCCGCCTGCGAGAGTCATCGGATCTGCCGAGGCGGCGAGCGTCACGATCCGACCGTCGACGAGCGCGATCCGGCCGGCGGCCTTGGCGCCCAGCCAGTCCACTCCCTGAGTCGTCGCCGGACGCCGCGAGTCGAAGCCGAAGAAGTAGTCCGTGGGGCTCGGCCCGCGCGACGGGTCCGGAGTTGGGCTGGCGAAGACGTTGATCGGCGAGAAGTCCGCGAACGGCGTCGGGGTGGCCGGGCCGACGGTCGGGTCGAGCGCGGGATCGAGAGTCGGCGACGCGGAGGCTGTGGCGGCGTAGGCCGCCGGGCTCGGGGACGACGCCGGTCGAACCGGGGAGGGCCCGGTGGCGGACCCCCCGAGCATCGCGCAGCCGGCGACAACGACCAGGAGCGCGAACGAACCGGCCGCGGCCATGGTGCGGCGAAGGGCGAGGGACGCTGACATCGGCCGCATTCTATGCCACGGGTCCGGCCCACCGATTCGAGGGTTGCGGAACCTCAACCCGACTGGCGCGCGGCGCCGACCGAACGGAGCATCTCCGCAAAGGCCGCGTCCACAGCCGCCCTGACCTCCGCCGGCCGGCCATCCGTGCGGAGAATCCGCGTCGCCGCGGATCTCCACGCCGGCAGCGAGGCGGCCTGAGCCGCGATCCGCTGGCGAGCGTCCGCCTCGGCCATGCCGCGGCCGACGAGCCTGGCAAGCTGCGCTTCGGGCTCGCAGACGACCAGCCACACCTCGTCGCACCAGCCAACGTGGCCCGCCTCGACGAGCTTGATCGCCTCCACCACGATCGCGGCCGGCCTCCGGAGGTCGGCGGCGCGGATCGCCTCGCGCTCCAGCTGTTCGACCGCGGGGTGAACGATGGCCTCGAGCTCGGCCAGGCGTTCCGGATCGGCGAAGACCAGACGGCCCAGGGCCGCCCGGTCCAGAGATCCGTCGGGGTGGCGGAAGTCGGGTCCGAAGCCCGCGATGATCGATTCGGTGACGGGCGCGCCGGGGGTCATGAGCGCCCGTGTCAGCTCGTCGGCGTCGATGATGGCGGCGCCGTCGTCGGCGAGCCAGCCGGACACCGTCGACTTGCCGCAGCCGATCGGCCCGATCAGACCCAGCACCGGCGCCTGGGTCCTCAGCGAGCTGCGGCGGCTTTCCGCGGAGGCGAACCGGTAATCGTTCATGGCGCGGCCTCTTCAAGGACCAGCCAGGCTTCTTCTGCCGCGGCGAGTGCCTCGTTCACGCCGGCCAGCTCGCCGCTGACACGACGCAACTCGACGAAGTTGCCATGGACGGCCGGATCCTGCAGGGCCGCCTCGAGCTGTTCCTTCCGATCGGACAGGCGGGCCACTTCCTCGTCGATCTGGGCTTTGCGCCGCCGATAGAGGTCCTTGGAGAGCTTCTGGGCGGGAGGACGCGGCGGCGCTGCCGGGGTGGCCGCCGAGGCGGAGCCGGCCACTGCCGTCGACATCGTTCCGGGGCGCGAAGACTTCGGGCGCGACATGGAGGTGGAGCCGGCGCCGGGCGTTGCCGTCTTCCGCCGGTCCGGCTGGGACGAGCGCCCGCCGTGAAGCCTCGCCGCCTCCCTTTCGACCGCCCCTTCGACGGTCCAGCCGTCGGCGATCGCCTGCCGCCAGGCGCGGTAGCCGCCCTCGAAAGGCGCCGCGAGCCCGTCGTCCACGACCCAGAGCGAATCGCAGACGGTCTCGAGCAGCCGCCGGTCGTGGCTGACGATCAGGAGCGTCGAGGTGGTAGTGGTGAGGAACGATTCCAGGGCCTCGCGCGCCGGGATGTCCAGGTGGTTCGTGGGCTCGTCCAGAAGCAGCAGATTGGCCGGCAGCAGGAACAGGAGCGCCAGCTCCAGGCGCGAACGCTCCCCGCCGGAAAGCGCGGTAACTTCCTTGAGCACGTCGTCGCCGCGGAAGAGGAAGCGGGCCAGGTGGCTGCGGGCCGCCCCCGGCGTAAGCGGCAGCTCGTCGAGTATCGCGTCGAGGACCGTGGCGCCCGGAATCGGCATCTCGCGGAGCTGGGCGAGGTAGCTCAGCTGGACGTTGCGGCCGAGGTCGAGCGCGCCGTCGAGCGGCGGCAGCTCGCCGGCGATGGTTCGCAGCAGCGTCGTCTTGCCGGCGCCGTTGGGACCCACGATCCCGACTCGATCGCCCCGGCGAAGCTCGAGCCACGGGATGCGCGCGACCGGCACGTCCGCGGCCGGTCCGGCGGCGACGCTGGCGGCCGCGTTGGGGGCCGCGTCCGCGCCCGAGGTAATGCCCGGTGCGGCGGCCACGCTGGGCCGAGCCGCGAACGCTGCCTTGCCGTAGCCGACCACAAGTCCTTCGGCCCGAACGACCGATTCGTACGACCTGGCCGCCGTGCCCCCAACGAGCGCTTCGGTCGGCAGATGGAGCCGGGCGTCCGAGCGCCGCTTCTCGAGCGGCTGCAGGGCTTCCAGACGGGCCTCGTGCTCGTGCATCTTCCCGTGCTTGCGCTGGCTGCGGTACTGCTGGATGAGCTCCTGCTCGCGGGCTATCTCGGCGGCCCGGTCCTCGGCCTCCCTGGCCGCGAGGACGTCGCGCGCCTCCCGCTGCCGCAGGAACGCCGAGTAGTTGCCGCGGAACGGCGTCAGCTTCCGGTCGCGAAGCTCCCAGACCCGATTCACGGTCGCGGCGAGGAAGGCGCGGTCGTGTGAGGCGACGAGGAGCGAGCCGTGGCGACGGCTCAGGTGATCCTCGAGCCACTCGAGGGCGCCCAGGTCCAGGTGGTTCGTCGGCTCGTCGAGGAGGAGCAACTCCGGGTCGGACAGGAGGAGGCGGGCCAGGGCCGCGCGCGTCTGCTCCCCGCCGGAGAGGTTCGTGGGCGGACGATCCCACTGGTCGCGTTCGAACCCGAGGCCGGAGAGGGCGGCCTCGACCCGCTGGTCGAGCGAGTAGCCGTCCCTCACGTCGAACTCGTGCTGGAGCCGCTCGTACTCGGGCTCGGTCACACGGCCTTCGTGCTCGAGGCGGCGAAGCGTCTCCTCGATCTCCTCGAGGTGCGACGCGCCCGCTCGCACCGCCCGGCGGAGAGTCGGGGCGGAGATGAATGCCGTGTCGACGTGCGCCTCCTGCGAGAGCATCGCCAGGTGGAGGTGCCGCTTGCGGTGGATCTGGCCCTGGTCCGGCTCGTCGAGCCCGGCGATCAGGCGCAGCAGCGTCGTCTTCCCGGCGCCGTTCGGACCGACAAGGCCGACGCGGTCGCCGGCCGCGATTGCGGCGTCCACGTGATCGAGAATGACGAAGTCGCCGACCTCGCGGACGACGCCCTCGACCCGAAGGATCGACATCAGCCGGCGCCTCCGGCCCGAGCCTGCGCTCGGCGGGTCGCCGCGGCCTGGCGCCGCGCGGCCGTTCGTCTCGCCCGCTCTTCCTCGCTCACCGTCCGGCCGACGACGCCCTGCCCGTCGAGGTCGACCCAGCGAGGGCCGCGGCGCGATGGCGAAATGGCTCGCGACTCGCCGGCTCCGGGTGCTCCGGCCTCCGTAGCGGCCGGGTGTCCGACGCGCACCGGCAATCGCTGGCACCACGGGCAGAAGTGCGGGGCGCGGCCGCCGACGACGATCCGCCGGATCTTCCTGCCGCAGCGCTCGCACGGCTCGCCGGCGCGCTGGTAGACCTGCAGGTGCTCCTGCATCGAGCCGTCGCCGCCGGGAGCGGTGTAGTCGTCCACGGAGCTGCCGCGCCGCTCCACGGCCTCGGCGAGAACCTCGCGAAGGGCTCTGTGCAGGCGAGCGCCATCGGCGGGCCGCAGAGTGGAGGCGTCGCGCAGCGGATGCAGGCGAGCCCGCCACAGAGCCTCGTCGGCGTAGATGTTGCCCACTCCCGCCACGAAGTCCTGGTTGAGGAGCAGGGACTTGAGGCGTCCCCTGCGGCCCGCGAGCAGGTCGCGGAAACGGCGCGCGGTGAACGCTTCGGCGAGGGGCTCGGGGCCGCGCGCCAGGACGCCTGCCGCTTCGCCCTCGACCGGCTCACCCGTGACGGGGTCCTTCCTGTACAGGCCGATCCGCCCGAACTTGCGGATGTCGCGGAACCGCAGCTCCCGGCCGTCGGCGAGCCCCAGAACGAGATGGACGTGGACGTCGCGGGGGGTCGAAGGCGGCACGACGAAAAGCTGTCCGGTCATCTTGAGATGCACGGTCATGACGGCCGGAGCCGCACGGAGACCGGCCGCGCCGCCGAGGCCGCCGGCCGCGCCGACTTCGCCGACGGCCACGGGTTCGCCGCGGCCGAGCCAGACGAGAAGCTGCTTGCCGCGCCGTCCGACCCCGGTAACCTCCCGACCGACGATCATCCGGACGAACTCGTCGGGCTCGTGGCTCCGGATCGTCCTGGGCCAGTTGCACTGGGCCGAGACGATCCGGGCGCCGCTGATGAGGCCCCGCAGGTCGCGGGCGATCGTCTCGACTTCGGGCAGCTCGGGCATGGTCAGGATCGTAGCCTGCGCGGCGCCGGTCCGTGCGGATACGCGATCGCTTCATCTACGCATTCGGCCGTCGCGCGGACCGTGGAGGTCGCTACTATCCGCTCAGCGGGGGCTGGGCGCAGGCAAGGCGGGAGGTTCACGTGGGCTTCCTCAGACGGCCGACCGAATCCAGACCCGGGGCGACCGGCGACGACTTCAACGCGATGATCGACCGCTTGCGCAGAGCCGGGGTCGATCCGGCCCTGCCGCACGTCACGCGGCACTTCATGTACGTGCCCGGCGTCAAGGCGGCCCAGAGGCTGGCCCGTGAGCTCAAGGCCGCCGGTCGGAGCGTGGACGTCGAGACCTCGGCGCGGCGGGGCTTCTGGCTGGTGATCGTCTCCCAATCCATGATCCTCACGAAGGAACAGATGTCGTCGGTGCGCGCCGAGTTCGAGGCGGCCGCCCGCTCGGTCGGCGGCGAGTACGACCGCTGGCAGGTGGATCTCGCCGGCTCCTAGAACCGCGGCTGGCGCAACCACGGGGACGCCCGAGGCCGCCACGGGCATCGCTCGACGACACCACGCGACCGGGACCGACTCAGGCTGCCGCGACCGGAGTCACCTTCGCCTGCAGCTCCCGGCATACGTCCGCGGCTATCTCCGCGAAGGCCACCTGGGCGGCAGACCGATACCGGTCGCGATGCCAGGCCAGGGTGAGCACCCGCGGCGGGACATCCGTGGGCAGGATGACGCACCGCTCGTCCGACTCGTCCACGGTCAGCCGCGGTACGAGAGCGACGCCGATGCCGGCCCTGACCATCGCCTGGACCGTGGTGTTGTCGTCCGAGCGGAACACCCAGCGGGGCTCGCCGCCGGCCGCCCGCAGGTACTCCTCGGCAGCCGCCGTGCTCCGGCAGTGGCGGAAGCCGATGAGCGGCAGCTCCGAGATCTCCTGCGGTGAGATATGCCGGCCCAGCTTCGCCTGCTCCGAGCCCGCCTGGACGACCAGCACGTAGGGATCGCGCAGCAGCTCCACGCCCTCGAAAGGCCCTTCGCCCAGCGGATAGACCGCGAACGACAGGTCGATGTCGCCCGATTCGACCAGGTTGAGCAGGCCGCTGTCGCTGTTGGTCTCGACGAGCCGAACCTCCACGCCCGGCCACTGGCCGGTGAAGATGCCGAGCGCCGCGGGCAGGACGCGGGCTCCCACGCTCTGGTAGGTGCCGACGCGCAGGAGCCCCGATTCGCCCTCGGCATACGCCCGCAGATCCGCTCTGACCGCCTGCATCCGGGCCGCGATGGCGTCGGCGTGCTTCATAAGCAGAGCCCCGGCCTCGGTGAGCTCCACCGATCTCCGGCCGCGCGATCGGTCGAGCAGCCGAATCCCCAGCGTCGCCTCCAGCGCGGCGACGTGCTGGCTCACCGCCGACTGCGTGTAGTCGAGCGACTCGGCGGCCTCGTGGAAGGACCCCGTCTGCGCGACGGCCCGGAAGCTGAGTAGATGCCGAAGCTCGACATCGGCCAAATGATCAGTGCTCATAATCGCTAATTGAACTACATCGACTTGCTCTTATCAAGCTGGTTGCCGATGATTCGCTCATGGAACTGCTCATTTTCGCGCTGATGCTGCTCTTCTTCGCCGTCGCGGCCCTCAACTGTGGAGCGGACACGCGGCCCGGCGAGAGGGATCACTCCCGCAACTGGTAACGACTGGCACGTCATCAAGCCCGGATCCGCCGGTCTCGCTCAGCAGGCAGATCGGCGGATCTGGCTTTCAGCCCGGTCCGGGAAAGCGGACAGAACCGTGACCTCCCGACCGGGTTTCGTTTGCCCGCCACGGGAAGGTCGTTCGGCCGCCCGGCCGCCCGGCTGCCCGGGCCGAACGCCGACCCGCCGCATCCGGATTCAGCCGGCGCCGACCACCTCGGCGGGGGCCTCGCCCAGCTCGGCCAGAACCGCGTCCTCGCGCGTGAGAGGCCGCATCGACTCCCAGTCGTCACCCGCCTTCACGTCCACCGTCAGCGGCACGTCGAGCTTGAGCGCGTTCTCCATCGTCTCCCGCAGGATCGGCGCGGTCGCTTCGATCTCGTCGCGCGGAACCTCCAGGACCAGCTCGTCGTGGACCTGGAGCAGCAGACGGGCCTTGAGGCCGGCCGCGCGAAGGCGGCCCGGCAGCCTGATCATCGCGATCTTGATGATGTCCGCGGCGGTGCCCTGGATCGGCATGTTGATGGCCATCCGCTCCCCCGCTCCGCGCAGCGACGGATTGGACATGCGCAGCTCCGGGATGGACCGCCGCCGGCCGAGCAGCGTGGAAACCCAGCCCTGCTGGCGAGCCAGCTCTTTGATGTGGAGCATGTAGTAGCTGATGCCGCTGTAGGTGGCGAAGTAGTTGTCGATGAACTCCTTCGCCTCGGCCCGGCTGATCCCGGCTCGCGAGGACAGTCCGAAGTCGCTCATGCCGTAGGCCAGGCCGAAGTTGACCATCTTGGCCATCGAGCGCTCGTCGTGCGTGACGTCCTCCGGCGCCTTGTGGAGCACCCGGGCGGCCGTTTCGCGGTGGATGTCCGCGCCGCGGGCGAAGGCGTCGCGGAGGTGCTCGTCACCGGAGACGTGGGCAATGATCCGAAGCTCGATCTGCGAGTAGTCGGCGGCCATCAGGGTCACGTCCGGCCCGCCCGCCACGAACGCCCGGCGGATCTTGCGGCCCAGATCCGAGCGGATCGGGATGTTCTGGAGGTTGGGGTCGCTCGAGCTGAGGCGGCCGGTCGCGGCGACGGCCTGATGGAACGTCGTGTGGAGCCGGCTGTCGCGCTCCGAAACCAGGACCGGCAGCGCCTCGATGTACGTCGACCGCAGCTTGGAGTAGAGCCGCCATTCGAGCAGCTTGCCGATCATCGGGTGCGCGGGCTTGAGCTCCTCGAGCATGGACGCGTCTGTCGAGTAGCCGGTCTTGGTCCGCTTGCCCTTGGGCAGGTTGAGCTCGTAGAAGAGGATCTGCTCGAGCTGCTTGGGCGATCCGAGATTGAACTGGTGGCCCACGTCGACGTAGATCTCCGACTCCAGGCGGGCCATCTCGGCGCCGAACTCACGGTCCAGGACGGCGAGAGCTTCGCGGTCGATCGCGACGCCGTTCGCCTCCATCTCGGCCAGGACCGGGATGAGCGGCATCTCGATTTCGCGGAAGAGGCGGTCCAGGCCCGACTCGACGAGCGCCTTCTCGAGCGGCTCGCGAACGGCCAGCGAGGCCAGCGCGTCCAGGCCGATCCTGACCGCCGGCGGGACGTCTCCGGCGGGCGGAAGGGTCACGTCCAGGCGCTCATGCGTGACGTCGGCGATGCCCTGGCTGCGGAGCGAGGCGTTGAGCAGGTAGGCCGCGACCTGCGTGTCGAACGCCACCGGGAGCGGCTCCGTCGCCCCGCCGGCGATGTTAGCGACAACGAGCTGCTTGGCCTCGTGACCGACGATGCACGCGCCGCTGGCGAGCAGCAGCCCGCCGAGCATGCCGATGGCCTCGTGGCTTTCCGCTACGAGCACGCGGCCGTCGTCACCTGCCAGAGCGAGCGCCTGCGGGAGTCCCCGCATCGGCCGCGGGTCGGTCATGAGCAGCGCCGCCCCGACCTCGCGATGCCGTGCCAGCCACGCGGCGGCGTCGGTGGCATCGTCGTCGGTGGCCTCGAAGCGGTCCATGAGGGTCGGGTCGGCGACGGTCGCCCTAAGGGCCGCGGCTAGATCCACGGGACCCTCGTCCGCGCTCCGCTCCACTCTCTCC
>DAHXON010000122.1 GCA_027364875.1 Chloroflexota bacterium | reverse complement strand
GCGGGAACCCCATCCGATTCCCCCGGCGCCGTTGCCGCAGTCGCCGCAGGCTCCGCCGCATCGGCCACCGCCCCTCCCGCCCCGAGCGCCGCCCGATCTCCGGCGCAGGGCGGTGGGCTCGATCTGGGGCTGCTCCTCGCGGCCGTGGTTGGCGGCGCGCTGGCGGGTCTTGCGCTCCTCCGCCTTGCGGCGGGCAGGCGCGGCCGAACATGAACGCTCGCCTCTCGCCGCGTGCCTGGCTGATCTGGTCGCTGGCCGCGGTGGCCGTGGCCCTCTCGACGGACAACCCGGTCTATCGAGGGCTTACTGCCATCATCGCGCTCAACGTCCTGATCGCCTGGCTGCCGCCCGGCCGGAGGCTCCGGCCGCTCGGTTTCGGGCTTGCCTTCGCCGTCTTCTTCGCCGTCCTGATCAACGGTCTCGCGGGCCATGGCGGCGCGGACGTGATCGTCGGCATCGCCGGCTGGGTGCCGGTCTTCGGTGGCCCGATCACGATCGAGGCCGTCCTCTTCGGCGGCTCGGTGGGTCTCGGGCTCGTCGCCGCCTTGCTGGCCGTGGCTCCGCTCTCGATGGTCCTCGAGTCGCACGACGTCATCGACGCGCTGCCGGCTCGCCTGGAGCGGACCGGCATCGCCGTCGCGACGTCCCTCAACCTGGTCTCGGGCTTCGGCTCGACCTTCCAGTCGGTGCGGGACGCCCAGGTGATGAGGGGCTGGCGGCCCCGCGGGATACGCTCCTGGCGCGAAGTCTTCGTTCCCGTCGTGCTCACGGCCATCGAGGATTCGATCCTGCTCGCCGAAGCGATGGAAGCCCGCGGGTTTGGCGGGGGTCGCCGCAGCAGCTACTCGGGCTCCTCGTGGCGCCTGTGGGATTCGGTAGTCACGCTCGCCGCGCTCGCCTCGGTCGGGGCATTCGTCGGCGTCCGCCTGATCGGCTCGAACCCGGACTGGTATCCGTATCCGACGCTGTATCTGCCGCCGATCCAGCCCGCGCTCGTCGTCGCCTGCCTGGCTCTCGTGCTGCCCGCGCTCGGGACGAGCCGCTCCCGCACGCCGGAAAGCGTCGCCGAATGAGCGCGCCGGTCGTCAGCCTCCGCGGCGTCTCCTACCGGTATCCGAACGCGGCCACGGCCGCGCTTCGCGACGTGGACCTGGAGATACCGGCCGGGCTGACGCTCGTAGCCGGGGATTCGGGCGGGGGCAAGTCCACGCTGCTGCGCCTGCTCGACGGTCTCGTTCCGCAATTCCACGGCGGCCGCATCCACGGCTCCGCGACCGTCGCGGGCCTGGACCCGTTCCGGACGCCAATCCCGGAGCTGGCCAGGCGGGTCGGCCTGGTATTCCAGGACGTGGAAACGCAATCCGTCTACGGGACCGTGGAGCGCGAGGTCGCCTTCGGGCTGGAGAACATGGCCATGCCGCGCTCCCGAATGCTCGATCGAGTCGAACGCACGCTCGCCTCGCTCTCGATCGAGCACCTGAGATCGCGGCGCCTGGCCACGCTTTCCGGAGGCGAGCGCCAGCGAGTCCAGCTGGCCGCGGTGCTCGCGCTCGAGCCGGAGCTGATCGCCCTCGACGAGCCCACGTCGCAGCTCGACCGCGCCGGAGCCGAAGCGCTTCACGCGGCCTGCCGATCGCTCGCGACCGAGGGCCGTGCCGTCGTCCTGGCCGAGCACCGGCTCGACGACGTTCTCGCGTTCGCCGATCTGCTCGTCACGGTCGAAGACGGGCGGGTCTCCGGCCCCGGCGAGCCGATCAGCCTGGCCGGACGCCTGGCCAGCCCGCCCCCGCTCGTCGAGCTCGGCCGGGCGCTTGGCTGGGACCCGCTGCCGCTCACGGTAGAGGAGGCCTTCGAACACCTGCCGCCCGGCCCCGCGTTTGCCGCGAGCCCCGCGATGCCGCTCGCCCAGCCATCCGGTTCCGCCGGGACCGGCCCGCTCGCCTGGGAGACCGCGACCCTCTCGATCGGGCCGGCGGGCAGGCCCATCGCCGCGGGCATCGATCTGGCCGGCGCGTGCGGCGAAGTCGTCGCCGTGGTGGGGGCCAACGGCTCGGGCAAGACGACGCTGCTGAGGACTCTCGCCGGTCTGCTGCCGCCCGTTTCGGGCGAGGTCAGACGCCTGGTCGACCGGATCGCCTACGTTCCCCAGAACCCGGGATCGCTGCTGCACCTGCCGACTCTGCGAGCCGAAGTGGCGCTCACCACCCGCCGTCTCGGAGTGGCCGATTCGCCAGAGACCGCCCTGGAGCCCTTTGGCCTGCTGGGCCTCGCGGACCGCTACCCGCGCGACCTCAGCTCCGGGGAGAGGCAGCGTGGCGCGCTCGCGGCCACCCTGGCCGGCCGGCCGCTGCGCGCCCTGCTCGACGAGCCGACGCGAGGAATGGATCTCCGCGCTCGCCGTTCGCTCGGGCGCGTGGTTCGCTCGATGGCCGATTCCGGGGCGTGCGTGGTGATCGCCACCCACGACGTGGACCTGGCCGCCGAGGTCGCCGACCGCGTCCTCCTGATCGAAGGCGGGCGAGTGACGGAGCTCGGTGCTCCGACGAAAGCCTTCGCGGCCAACTCGGCATGGGCCACGCAGATCGCGCGACTCCTCCCCGGCGGACCGGTGACCGTGCCGGGTGCTCTGGCCCACCTCCGCGGCGCTGATAGGGTGCCGGTCGCCGCCTCGCCGTGCGTGGCAGGGCCGATCCGATGACTCTGCTCGTGGCCTCCGTCGTCGGCGCGGCCCTCTTCTTCTGGCCGTTCTTCGCAGCGGATCTGCCTCCGGATACGGCCGCCCTCGCCGTGACGGTCGGAACGGTGGCGATCCTGGGGCTGATGGAGGTCGGCGCCCGGCGCCTCGATTCGGGCCGGCTCGCCCTACTCGCCGCGCTCGCGGCGGTCGATGCCGCCCTGCGGCTGGCGCTCGTCAACGGCATCGGCGGCTTCAGCCCGATCTTCTTCCTGGTCCTCGCTGCGGGCTATGAGCTGGGTGCCTCGTATGGATTCCTGGTGGGTGCCTACTCGCTGCTCGTCTCGGCGGTGGTCACCGGCGGCGTGGGTCCCTGGCTGCCGTACGAGACGTTCGCCGTGGGTTGGGTGGGAGCCGCCGCGGGAGTCGCCGGTTCGGTCGTTCGACGGGCCCGTCCCGACGCCGCCCGGGGTCCGGCCAATCCGCGTGGCTGGTGGCCCTCGCGACTAGACGTCGCCGTCCTCGTGGCCATGGCGGTGTTCACCGGCTTCGCCTACGGCGCCCTGACCGACATCTGGGGCTGGGTCGCCTTCTACCGTGGGGCCGGCGACATCGGCTGGCTGCCCGGTCTCTCGCCGCTCGAGCCCCTCGAGCGCTTCGGCCGCTACTACGCGCTGACCTCCATCGCCTGGGACTCGTTCCGCGCGTTCGGCGACGCGGTCGCGATCCTTGTGCTCGGGACGCCGGTGCTCGCGGCCCTGGGCCGCATGCGGGCCCGGCTCGGCTACCAGATCGTGGAGGCGGGCTCAGTCTGAGACGCGGCTCGCCCGGCGGCCGGCGCCTCGCCTTCGACCGCCCCGCCGCGCAGCAGCCGTCGGGCGAGCAGCAGCCAGAGGGCGAGCATTCCGTACAGCGACGCCGACCAGGCCAGGTTGATCACCGCCGAAAGCGTGCCTCCGCGAGCCGGCTCGATCGCCCAGACGAGCGCCCACAGCAGCGCCGAACCGAACCAGAATGCCAGCAGACCAAGGTCCAGCCGGTCGAGCCGGCCCGCCGGGCCGCCGGAGCGGGCCCCCAGGCGCAGGTCCGGCGACTCCACCGCGAGCACCAGGGCGACCGCCACCAGCAGGACGGACTCGTTCCAGAAGCTGGTCTTTGGGGCGCCGATCGTGGCCGCGACCAGGGCGAAGGCGAGCCCGTACGCCAGGCCCGAGCGACTCGTCATCTTCGCCCGCGATCGCCACAACACCGCGAGAGTCAGCAGGCCGAACAGCGCGGTGGCGGCCAGCATGACCGGTCTCGGGTCGAACGCGCCGGACGCCAGCGGCAGCGAGCGAGACGTGGTCGTGACCAGCCTCGTAACGAAGCCGTTTATCGATTGATTCGTGTAGAAGCCGTCCGGGTCGAAAAGCGAGGCCAGGCCTCCGCTGCCGGACAGCGCCCAGGGCACGATAGCCGCCGAGATGGCCATCGCGGCGGCCGCTCCGACGACGAGCCCGGACGAGGCCGCCCATTTGCGGCCCAGCGCAAGCGGCACGATCAACGCTGCCGGGACGAGCTTGACGATGGCGGCGAGCCCCAAAAGGAGCCCTCCGACAACGCGGCGGGCAGGCGGCCGGCCGGGTGCCGCCGAGCCTTCGAGCGCCAGAACGGCGCCCAAGGCCAGCAGCGGGAAGAGGATCAGGTTGGCCTGGCCCATCGCGACGGTTCCGTAGATGGGCGGGTACGCTCCCGCGACGAGAGCCACCAGGGTCCACCTCGCGGCGGTGGCGCCGGGGTGGATCACGGTCGCCCAGGCCGCCACCGTCAGGCCGAACGCGGCCAGCGACAGCGCGTTGAAGCAGACGACGGCCACGTCGAACGGCAGCGCCGCGAACGGCACCATGGCCAGGGCGAACGGAAGTGGATACGAGTAGCCTCCGCCGAGGCTGAACGAGAGGTGCTCCTGCCGGGCGAGGGCCGCCATGGCGGCCGTGTCGTAGGGCGACTTGCCGTCGAGAAGCAGCCGTCCGGCGAGCCAGTAGTCGTGGAAGTCGTTGGGGCCGAGACGCAGGACGAACGCCCAGAACAGCCAGCCGGCCAGCGGCACGACGCACGCCACGACGGCCAGGCGCGCCAGTTGCGAGGCGGCCGGACGACCTTCCGCGGCGCCGTCCAGCCCACTCGCTACTCGGATGCCCTCCATCGATACTCCTCTGCCGGAGACGCGCCGCCATGCTGCCATCATCGTGACAGCCGCGCCGGTCCGGCACGCGGCTCATCCGGGCTCATCCGGCGGCGGCGGAAGGAGCAACCCCGAGGCGCCCAGGGCAGCCCCGGGGGCCGCCTGCTCGCAGATAGCCGACGCCCTCCCGGAGGGAGATCGGGAGGGCGTCTGGGAGCGGGGAGGAATGTTCGGTTTCGCTACCGTACTGAGACGGTCCGGTGTTTCGACGCGTCTTGACCGCGTCGTGTGATGGCGGTTCTACACTCCGGTTCCGGTCGACGGGGCAGGAGAGGCTGAGCTGCCGCCCATGCCCGGCCCGAAGCCGTTGCGGAAGCCGTGGCCAAAGCCCCGGCCGAAGCCACCGCCCAGGCCGAAGCCCGGCTGGTCATTGGCGCCGGCCTGGACCGAGGTCGCGTTGAGCGAGCCGTTGGAGTTGAGCGATCCTTCGGCCGCGATCCGATCGCCCACGGCAACGTTCGCGAGGGTGGCGCCGGAGACGCCGCGGACGGAGTAGGCCGTGGACGAGGTCACGTTGACCGTCACGGTCTTGCCGGCCGAGGTGGTGACCGTGATCGTGGTTGCCGTCTTGGCCGCCACGGTTCCGGATACCACCGACGGGGCGATGGTGATGGACGTTGCCGTGAAGTTGCCCGACGAGTCGACCGTGCCCTGGGCCTGGATCCTGACGCCCGCGACCAGCGCGCTGCGCTGAGCCGTCGCGCCGCCCTGGGTGTAGGTGGTGGAGCTGGTGGTCGCCAGCGTCTGGGTGGAACCGCCGGCCAGAGTGATCGTGACCGACGAGGCGGCGACCGACGACACGGTTCCAGTGACCGTCGGGACGACGACCTCGATGGTCGTGATCTTGTAGCTGCCGTCGTTCTGGCGGGCTTCGCGGAAGGTGATCTCGTCACCCACCTTGAGCGAGCTCAAGGAGATCGTCTGGCCGGCCTTTGTGATCGTGGCGCCGGTCGCGTCGATTGTCCGAGTCCAGCCGTCACTGGTCTTGAGCGAGAGCGAGTTGCCGTTGATCGCGGTGATCGTGATGGCGACGTTGCCCCCACCCAAGCGCAATCCGCGCGGAGCCATCCAGCCGTTTCCGAGATCGGGATGGCCGGGAATCATGGTTGCCGTGGCCGAGGGCCCGGTCGAGGGATCGGCCGCAAGAGCGGCCTGGGGGTTGCCGGAGACGAACCCTACCGCCGCCACTACCGCGGCAACGCCGACTACTGCGAGGGCAGCGGCCAGCAGGAGTCGCCGCCGCATCGGTACGTTTTGCATAGGTTGCATTTCCTCTGAGAGCTGGGACGCATCGAAGGCGCCGGCGGTCCGGCCGGACCGAGGGAGCGGGTAAGTTCCCGGCCGGATCGGTCGTTCTTCGACGCCCCCTTTCTCGCATCGACGGCTGATGGAATCCTGAAGGTGCCGGCGGAGGGCGGAATCCCGCCTGTCTGGGATCGTTCCAGATCACCGGCCGGGCGCTCGCCGGCACCGAGGGCTCGAGCCCGCGGACCCCCCCTCGGTGCGTGCCGGTCAGTTTCGCTATCGTGTGCGTAGCCAGCTACGAACCGTCGTCTCGCACCGTAGGCTCGAAGGACCGTCCTGTGTCGCTCCCGCTTCGCTCGCTCACGCCCGCGCCGCCAGATCCAATTCTCGGTCTGACCGAGGCCTTCAGAGCGGACACTCGGCCCCAGAAGGCGAACCTCTCCGTTGGCGTGTACGTCAACGAAGCCGGCGTCACGCCCGTCATCCCGTCGGTGCTCGAAGCCGAGCGCCTGCTCCTGGAGAAAGCGGGCTCGAAGGGCTACCTGCCGATCGACGGCCGACCGGGCTACCAGAAGGTTGTCCGCGAGATGGTCTTCGGCGCCGACCACGAGATCGTGACGAGCGGGCGTTGCGCCACGGCCCAGACCCCGGGCGGCACGGGCGCGCTCCGCGTCGCGGCCGATTTCCTGCTCCAGACGGGCGCTTCCAGGACGATCTGGCTCAGCGAGCCGACCTGGCCCAACCACCCCCAGCTCTTCTCGATGGCGGGCTTCGTCATCCGCACGTACCCGTACCTCGATGGCTCCGGGCGGCAGGTGGACGTGTCCAGGCTGCTCGGCGCGCTTCGATCGGCCGTGCCGGGCGATGTGGTTCTGCTCCAGGGCTCCTGCCACAACCCCAGCGGCGTGGACCCCGACCCGGAAACATGGGCGGCGATCGGGGAGATCATCGTCGAGCGCGAGCTGGTCCCGATCGTGGACTTCGCCTACCAGGGCTTCGGTTTCGGGCTTCGCGAAGACGCCGACTGGCTCGCCGGACTCGCCCGCCCTGGCCTCGAGTTCCTCGTCTGCTCGAGCTTCTCCAAGAACTTCGCCCTGTACAACGAACGTGTCGGCGCGCTCACGATCGTCGCCGCAGATGCCGCCCGGGTAGCCGCGGCGCTGACCCACCTCAAGGTCGCGATCCGGTCCAACTACTCGAACCCGCCGGCGCACGGCGGGGACATCGTCGAAACGATCCTGAGCCGGCCCGAATTGCGGAGTCGCTGGGAAGTGGATCTGGCCGGGATGCGCGACCGGATCCTGGGCAATCGCAAGATCCTCGTCGAGGCTCTGATCGCCGCCGGCGTGCCCGGCAACTGGGAGCCGATCGCCCACCAGCGGGGTATGTTCGCGCTTCTTGGGCTCTCCAACGAGCAGGTCCGCCGGCTGCGCGACGAGTTCGGGGTGTATGTCGTCGGGAAGGGCCGCATCAACGTGGCCGGCATCACCGCCGCAAACCTGGACCACGCGGTCTCCTCCATCAAGGCCGTGATCGAAGACTGACGTCGGGCGGGGCTTCGGCCGGGCCGGGCTTCGGCCGGTCCGGGCCGGCAATTCGACGGGCGGGGCCGCGGGCCCCCGGAACCTCGGCGGACCGTGTGGCGTCTGGACGTAGACTGACGCCGAACCGAGGTTGATCGCCAATGCGCACTCCAGCGCTACCCACGCTGACTTCCACACCGATGCTTCGCGCCGCGGGGCTCGCTTTGATAAGCCTGGCAGTGGCCGGATGCGTCGGAGCGGGCGCCGCCTCGCCCCTGGCCTCGGCCTCATCCGCCGCGCCCGACTCGCCGAGCGCTTCACCCGACCCGTCGAGCCAGACCGGCTCCGGCTTCTACCTGCGAGCCTCCCGGAGCCAGGCACTCGCGCCCTGGTATACGTTCGGCTGGCTTCCCTCCGTCACTGTCGCTGACGGTCAGTTCATCGACGGCAACGTCGCCGTTCCGGCTATCTATCCGGGCCCGATCTTCATCCAGCCCCAGGTCCGCTCCATCTCCGCGGCGGGCATCCAGGCGATCATCGACGAGGCCCGCAAGGACGGCCTGCTGACGGACTGGAACCGCCAGATCGGCAGCCCGCTGCCGGGCGGCATGACCGCGACCATCGAGATGACCGTCGACGGAGTGGCCTATCAGATCTCCGGCCCGATGCCGACCGGTCCCGCCGGCCCGTCCTTGGAACCGAACACGGAGGCGCCCTTCGGCGGCTTCTGGACCAATGTCACGAACCTCGGCATGTGGCTGGCCACGTACCTGGGGCCCTCCGCTCCGTACGTTCCGGCGAGGCTCGCGGTCCTTCTCGGACCGCCACCGGCCGAGCCCTCCAATTCTGCCCTCAAACCGACGACCGCAAACTGGCCGCTGGCCTCGACCTTCGCCTCCTTCGGGACCGCTTCCGGAACGCAGTACCGCTGTGGAGTCGTGTCCGGCCAGGACCTCGTCGTTCTCCTGCCGGTCGTGCAGAAGGCCAACCAGCTGACCGAGTTCGTGGACTCGACCGGCGCCAGGGTCTCGCTCCAGGCCCGCGCCCTGATGCCGGGCGAGCCGAGCCCCTGCGGCTAGAGTCCGCTC
>DAHXON010000121.1 GCA_027364875.1 Chloroflexota bacterium | reverse complement strand
CTGCCGGGGCCTGCGCGGGCTCCGCCGGCAACAAGGACTTCTTCGTCCAGGCGGCCAAGGTGCTCACCTTCAACGTCTATTGCGCCAAGCTGCCGGCCGGCTGGTACCTCACATCGGCCACCTATGAGCTGCCCAACGGCGGCTTCCTGATCGTGTCGTACAAAGGTCCCAACGGAGCCAGCTTCTCTATCTCCGAGGGTGCCTTCTGCACGTCCGGGGCGAGCGCCTGCTCGCCTCACGATTCGGCGATCGGCTCGGCCAAGTTCGGCGACCTGAGCGGGTCTCTCGACGCGCTCTCCGGCGGCTTCGTCGTCTACGTGGCTCCGGGGACGGCCAAGGCATACTCCGCCACAGGCAAGGGCATGACTCAGGCAACCTTCGTCTCCCTGGCCGCAGCCCTCTCGAGAGTGCCCAAGACTTGATCTGGCCGCCCACGTCAACCCGCCGAGACGCCGATCCGGCGGATTCCCGAGCGGCCTCGCCATGGGTCGCGCGGATGCGGCAGGCACAGGCACGCGGCGCCACGCTGATGGCCGCGTTCGGGTTGATCGCGGTCGCGGCGGCCGCCTGCGTACCCGCGCGGGCGGTGCCCAGCCCGATCATCGTCATCGTGACCAACGCGCCGGACACCCCCGGCGATACGCCGAGCGCCACGCCGGCTTCGAGCCCTACGCCGGAGCCCACGCAGGCCGCCAGTCCAACCTTCGGCCCGACGCCCGTGGTCGTCGGCAGCGCGTCTCCGAGCGTGGCACCGGATTTGGTGGCGAGCGCCCTGGCCGCGGCCACTCCGACGCCGGCGGCCCCGTTCTTCGCCGCGGTCGTCGTTCGTTACGACGACACCCGCGAGTCGGTGACGCAGGCCCAGCTCGCCCTCGCTTTCCACGACGGCAAGGCGCTGATCCCGTGTGAGTTCAAGTCCGTCGGGATGACAGGCATGTACATCTACGTTTCGCCCGCGACCGCATGCGTGCCGCTCGCCCAGATGACCGAACGAGTCCGCGCGACCGCCGGCTCCATCGGCCTGCTGCCGCCCGGGCTCGTCTCGGCTTCGGTCAAGGTCCTATCGATCGAAGGTGCGGACCTGTTCGGCGCACCGAGCAAGCGCTCGAAGCCATATCCCCTCTATGCGACCTCGGACGCCCCGGGCGACTGGACGGCCTACAGCGCGAGTGACATACGAACACTGATCTCCACCGGCGACACCTGCCCCGACCGCGGCGTCTCACTCATGGCCGTGACCAACAAGAAGGGCTGGAACTGGGTCCTCGACGGCGGGGCCGCCCGCTACCGCGGCCTCAAGACCAGCTCGTGGGATTGGCCCGTGCCGATCATCTCCCGAACCGGCGGCGCGGGGCAGGTCAGCGCCCTCATCTCCGACAACGACATCAGCGCCAACGACTTCGAATGCCCGATGGTTGCCGACTGGAAGCAGCACAACACCGGGATGGTCTTCAGCATCGACCCGCGCGTGGCGCCGTTCCTGGCCCAGAAGGGAGGACTCAAGGTCGTGACGCTGGGCTCGAACCACATCACCGACGGCGGTCGGACCGGCGTGATCCAGACCCTCCAGATCCTCGACGCGGCGGGCATCAAGCACACGGGCGCCGGCAGGAACCTCGCGGACGCGCTCGCGCCCGCGGTCGTGGACGTTCGGGGCGTCAAGTTCGCCTTTGTGGGCTGGGATGACATCGGCGGGTCTCGCGGAGCCACGGCCACGAATCCCGGTGTCGCGCCGATGACCGACGAGAACGTCTGCAACTCGATCAAGGCGGCGCGCTCGCAGGCGGACGTGGTCATCGCCATGCCGCAGTGGGGCTGGCCCGAATACCACGCCACGATCACCAAGACACAGCGGACCCAGCGCCAGTTCTTCTACGACTGCGGCGCCGACGGGATCCTGGGCAGCGGCACGCACTGGGCCTCGTGGGTGTCGATCTGGCCGTCCGCGGACCAGACCCGCTTCGCCATCGGAAGCCATGGCAACTTCCTGTTCGACCAGAGCTGGAGCCGCCAGACGATGGAGGGCGTGATCGTCGAGGCCACGTTCTCCGGAAAACGGCTCGTCCAGTTCCGGCTGCACCCGTACGTGATCGTCCAGGGCGCTCAGCCTTGCCTGCTGGACCCCACCAAGGACGGCGCCTACGTGCTGGACCAGGTCTGGCACGTCAGCGACGTGAAGTAAGGACGGTCAGCCCCTGGCGGCCTTGACGACCGGGATCCAGACCTCGCAGTAGTAGTCCGGCGAGTCCTGATCCCCCTTGGTATAGACCTCGAGCTCAGGGCCACCGGCGTGCTCGTATCCCGACGTCGGGAACCACTCGGCGTAGATCCGACGGATGGTGTCCTGGATGGCGCCGGGCAGCGGGCCGCGAGATTCGAAGATGGCCCAGACGCCGGAGCCCGTCCTGATGTCCACGCAACCTGCCGGAAGATTCGATCGGTCGCGCGGCGCTTCGATGGCGATGAGGTAGCTGAACTCCTGGCTATCAGCGTCCATGTCGGCGCAGACGCCGGCCACGCCGAGCTTCGAGCCGGCCGGGATACTCCGCTCGAGCTTTGCCAGATCGCCGGACCTCCTAGTCCGATCCCAGAAGGCGGGCACTTCCTGAAGCTGCCTGCCGTCCTCGATGGTCGTCGTGAGCTTGAGTCCGGTGAGATCCATCGCCTCGCGGCTCTCGACTCGGAAGTCCATATGAGTGTCTCCTTTCAGAACGATCTCGAATGAGAGCCGCGGCCACGTCTTGAGCCGGATGCCGGGTTCCCGGGCCTCCCTGGGGGTGATGCCGAACTCTCGCTTGAACGCTCTCGCGAACGCATCCGGCGAGTCGTAACCGAGGCGAAGTGCCAGGTCGATGACTTTTTCGTCGCTGGTAGTCAACTCGAGAGCGGCCCGGCTGAGCCGGCGCCGCCGCAGGTAGTCGGCCGCGGACACGCCGGCCACGATCTCGAACATCCGCAGCAAGTGGAAGGTCGAGCACGAAGCTCGCCGGGCGGCTTCGGTCCAGTCGATCTCCTCCTCGAGGCCGTCCTCGATGTAGTCCAGGGCGGCGTTGAGCCGCTGCTGCCAGTCCACGCACCTCACCTCTCCCGGTGCGAACACTAGAACCTCGCGGGTGCCGCGTCCCGATCTTTTGTGCCTTCGCCTGCCGGGTTCGATCCGGGGAGCGTCGCGCGGCCCGCGCCGGCCCGGGCATGCGCCTGCGCCCGGCCCGGGCCGGCCTACGATGCTTCACATGGCAACGAACGCCGTCTCGATTCCACAATCGATTCGCGATTTCCTCGCGACCGGCCCTCTGGCCCACGTGGCCACCATCAATCCCGATGGCCGCCCGCATGTCTCGCTCGCCTGGGCAGGCCTGGACGGCGACGAGCTGGTATTCGCCACGTTCGCCGACCAGCACAAGATGGACAACATCCGCCGCGATCCGCGGGTAGTGGTTTCCTTCCATGCCAAGGAGTACACAGGCAAGGGTCTGTGGCCCTACGTGGTCATCGACGGTCGGGCCCGCATCGTCGGAGGCCGCGCCCTCGAGACGATGGACTACCTGGCCCAGTTCTACATCGGGCCGGGTTCCAAGTACCCGATGCGCGACGTGCCCGATGGGCTGAAGGTACGCGTGACGATCGAGCGGATCTACGGCCAGGGTCCCTGGCGCCAGACGAAGTCCTGACGGGAGCGCCGCCGGCACAGCTGCCGCGGTCGAGCCGACCAGAATCGATTTGACAGCCGCACCCTGCGGCCGCTAATGTCGCCGCACCGATATGGACAAGTACTTCTACTTTTATCGCAACCCGGCATGACCGTTCCCGGAGCCTAGACCCGGGATCGCGGGTCGTGTCGGGTGCAAGCAGAGGCAAAGCCTCTGCTTTTTTGTTTCCCGATCACGCACCGCTCCGGCCCGATGTCGCAGGAACCGGCAGGCCCCGAACCAACCGCGCGTCGGCTTTGCGCCGATCGTCCGGTTGGCTAACCAGGAGGACCGCCACATGATCATCGTGATGTCGATGGGAGCCACCGAGGAGCAGGCGACGAACGTTCGCGACCAGCTCCGCTCGTACAACCTGACGCCCCACGACAACTACGGGACGCAGCGCGTGGTCATCGCGGTTCTTGGGGACGTGGGTCCGGTGAGGGACGTTCTGATGGGCAAGCTCTCGGTAATGCCAGGCGTGGAGTCGGTGACGCCGATCACCCGCCCGTACAAGCTGACGTCGCGCGAATCGCACCCGGACGACACCGTCATCGAGGTCCTGGGCAAACGCATCGGCAACGGGACCCTGACCATCATGGCCGGCCCGTGCTCGATCGAAGGCCGGGACATGATGATCGAGACCGCCAGGACGGTCGCCGCCGCGGGCGCCACGGTTCTTCGCGGCGGCGCCTTCAAGCCGCGGACGAGCCCGTACTCGTTCCAGGGTCTCGGCGTGGAAGGGCTGCAGTACCTCGCCGAAGCTCGCAAGGAGACCGGCCTGCCCACGATCACCGAGGTGATGGAACCCGGCCAGGTCGAGGTCGTCGCCCGCTACTCCGACATCCTCCAGGTCGGCACCCGGAACATGCAGAACTACTCGCTGCTGACGGCGGTGGGCAAGGCCGGCCGGCCGGTCATGCTCAAGCGCGGCTACGGAGCCACCATCGAGGAGTGGCTGATGGCCGCCGAGTACATCGTCTCGTCGGGCAATCCGCACGTGATCCTGTGCGAGCGAGGCATCCGAACCTTCGAGACGTACACGCGCAACACGCTCGACCTGACGGCCGTGCCGCTCCTCCACCACCTGACACACCTGCCCGTGATCGTCGACCCGAGCCACGCCACCGGAAAGCGCTGGCTGGTCAGGCCGATGGCGCTCGCCGCCGTTGCCGCCGGCGCGGACGGCATCATGGTCGAGGTCCACCCCGATCCCGACGCGGCCCGCTCCGACGGCGAGCAGTCGCTGACCTTCGACCAGTTCGGCGACATGGCCCATGCCCTGTTCAAGATCCACGACGAGGTCCGCACCCTGATCAAGGACCCGTTCGCGATGACGGGCCCGGCCGCGATCGACGGCGCGAGCAAGCACTGAGAGATGCCCGCCTCGCCGCTCGCCGGGGAGCTGTCCCGGTCCATCTTTCCCGCGCTGCGCCTGCGTGGCGAGCCGCGCCTGCCCGGCGACAAGTCCATCTCCCATCGCGCCCTGCTGCTCGCGGCCCTGGCCGAGGGTGAATGCCTGGTCACGGGCGCGGGAGACGGGCGTGACGTCCAGGCGACCGCCTCGATCGTCGCCGCACTCGGAGCGCAGGTGGACCGGATCCGCGAGGACGGACTCAACGTGGACTACCGCGTTTCGTCGCCCGGGCGCGACGGACTCCGCGAACCGGAGGGAATCCTCGACTGCCGCAACTCGGGCACGAGCCTGCGGCTGTGCGCCGGCATCCTGGCCGGGCTGCCGTTCCTCTCGGTGCTCGACGGCGACGCTTCATTGCGGACCCGTCCGGTCGCCCGTATCATCGAGCCGCTGCGCTCGATGGGCGCGGCTTTGTTTGGGCGGCGATCGGACTCCCTTCCACCTCTCGTGGTGATAGGTCGTTCCCCGCTGGCGGGCATCGATTACACGACCAGGGTTCCGAGCGCCCAGGTCAAGTCGGCGATCCTGCTTGCGGGTCTGGCTGCGCAGGGACCGACGACCGTTCGCGAAGCCGTGGCTACGCGAGACCATACCGAGCGGATGCTGAGATCCCGAGGGGTCGAGGTGCGCCGTGGAGCAAGTACGGGAGGCGGTCCGGTGTCCTGGACGATCGAGGGTGGAGGTCGCCTCAGAGCGACGGACGAGCGGGTGCCCGCCGATCCGTCGGCTGCCGCGTTCTGGCTGGTCGCAGGCGCCATCCACTCGGACGCGCAGATCACGCTCCGCTCCGTTGGGGTGAACCCGACACGCCGGGCGGCGATCGACTTGCTGCTGAGGATGGGGGCGCGCATTGCCGAGGCGCCCGTACGGCCGGAAGTCGGGGCGGCGGGCAGCGAAGTCGGGGAACCCCTCGCGGACCTGACGGTCAGCTCGAGCGAGCTGCGGGCAATAGACCTGGAGCCGGGCGACGTGGCCGCCGCGATCGACGAGATCCCGATCCTCTGCCTGGCCGCCACGCAGGCCCGCGGCCGGACTACGATCCGAGGTGCCGGCGAGCTACGCAACAAGGAATCCGATCGCATCGCCGGGACGGCCGACGGGCTGCGGGCGATGGGTGCCCGCATCCACGTCGACGGCGACGACATTTCGATAGAAGGACCAACTCCGCTCGTCGGGGCCGCAACGCGGGCTCTCGACGATCATCGGCTGGCGATGACTTTCGCGGTCGCCGGCCTCATTGCGTCGGGCTCGACGTCGATCGACGGCGCGGAGAGCGCGTCCGTCTCGTACCCGAGCTTCTACGCTGAGATGGAAAGGCTGCGAGCATGACCCACCGTGTCGTCCTGATCGGCCACCCGGTCGCCCACTCCTTCTCGGCCGCGATGCAGCAGGCTGCCTTCGACGCGCTGGAGATCGACGCCCGCTACGAGTTGTGGGACCGCCGGGCAATCGACCTCCCGGCCGCCATCGCCGAGCTCAGAGGTGAGGACTTCCTCGGAGCGAATATCACGATCCCGCACAAAGAGCACGTCGTACCGCTGGTCGATCGCCTGACCGAAGAGGCCCAGGCGACCGGCGCGGTGAACGTGATCTCACGCGAAGGCAAGAAGCTGATAGGCCACAACACGGACGTCCCGGGCTTCAAGGTCGCCCTGGACAAGCTGGTCGGCCGGCAGAAGATGCCGCGCCACGCCGTCGTCCTGGGCGCGGGTGGCGCCGCTCGCGCGGTGGTCTGCGCGCTGATCACCGAGGGCTTCCAGCGCATCGTGGTCTTCAACCGCCACCTCCACCGAGGCGAGGCGCTGGTCAAGCACTTCAACCGTAGCGCCGCCCACATGGACCTGCGGGCGATGCCCTGGCACGAGTCCGTTCTGGAAGCGGAGCTGTCCAAGACCAAGCTCCTGGTCAACGCCACCGCCCTGGGCCTCGTCGCCGGCGAGACGCCGATCCCGGGGGAGCTGCTGCCGCCGGACCTGATGGTCATGGACCTGATCTACAACCCGCCGCAGACCCGGCTCCTCCAGGACGCCATCTCGGCCCGCGACACCGTCCTGGGCGGCGAGCTGATGCTCCTCCAGCAGGGCGCCCGCGCCTTCGAGCTCTGGACTGGCAAGGCCGCGCCCATCGAGGCCATGCAAGCCGAGCTCGAGCGAGTGCGCGAACAGGGCCTGCGCCAGGTCCCGATCGACATGGGCCCGGCCGGCAACGCCGCGGATCCCGCAGCGACGCCCGCGACCGAGACTGCCACTCCCGGCGCGGCCAAGTAGCGATCCGATGGGCCGCCTTCGATTCCTGACCGCGGGCGAATCGCACGGTCCGGCCCTGGCGGCAACGGTCGAAGGGCTGCCGGCCGGGCTGCGGATCGACGCGGGCTCGATCGAGGCGGACCTCGCCCGCAGACAGCGCGGCTACGGTCGCGGGGCGCGCAGCACGTCGATCGAGCACGACCGCGCCGAGATCCTCTCGGGCGTCCGCCACGGCCGCTCCATCGGCTCGCCGGTGCTGCTGCTGATCCGCAACCGCGACTGGGACAACTGGACGCGGGTCATGCAGGTCGAAGCGCTCACCGACGAGCAGGCCGGCGAGCTGGCGGCTCTGGCAGCGGCAGGAGACAAGCGGGCCGCTCCCGTCACCAAGCTCCGGGCCGGGCACGCGGACCTGGCCGGCGCGGTCAAATACGGTTTCGACGACGTCCGCAACGTGCTCGAGCGTGCCTCGGCGCGCGAGACTGCGGCACGGGTGGCCGCCGGAGCGGTGGCGCGGGCATTCCTCGGCGAGCTCGGCATCGACGTCTGGTCGTTCACCGCCGAGGTGGGCGGCGTGGCGTACGACCCGTCCGCGACCGCGAGGCCGCGGGAGGAAGCCGAGGCAAGCACTCTCCGCGGCCCGGACGCGGACGCCGAAGCGCGAATGATCGCCCGGATCGATGAAGCGAGATCGGCCGGGGACACGGTCGGCGGCGTCTTCGAGGTCGTCGCGACGGGCGTCCCGATCGGGCTCGGCAGCTACGTCGCGTGGGACCGCCGCCTCGACGCCGCCCTCGCGGCCGCGGTCATGAGCATCCCGATCGTGAAGGGCGTGGAGTTCGGCCTCGGGTTCGAGCAGACGCGCCGGTTGGGGTCGCAGGTCATGGACGTCATAGAGGGACGGGACGGGGCCGAATGGCGGCGCGCCACGAACAACGCGGGCGGCCTGGAAGGCGGTGTCTCCAACGGACAGCCGATCGTGATTCGAGGAGCCGTCAAGCCGATTTCCACCCTGCCGCGGCCGCTGCCCTCGGCGGACCTGCTGACCGGCGAGGCAGTCGAGAAGGGCCACTACGAACGCAGCGACATCAGCGTCGTGCCCGCGACCGGCGTCGTTGCCGAGGCGATGGTCTGCCTGACGCTCGCGGATTTCGTCCTGGACAAGTTCGGCGGGGACTCGATGGCGGAAATCGTCGCGTCGGTCCACCGACATCGCGAACGCGTCGCCGCGGGCCCTGCCCGCACCACGTCCGGATCGCGTCCCGCGGCCGATCCCGCGGTCGAACCGGCCGCTGATTCCGCAGTGGAACCGGCCGCCGATGACGCCGCCGCGCTGCCGAGCGAAAGCGAGTAGCCGTGGACGTCGTGCTGGTCGGATTGCCCGGGAGCGGCAAGAGCGCCGTCGGACGGCGCCTGGCCGCCCGGCACCACGCCCGCTTCGTCGATCTCGACGAAGTCATCGAGCTGCAGGCCGGCAAGCCCGTGCCCGCCATCTTCGCCGAGGAGGGAGAGGCGGGCTTCCGCCGCCACGAGCACGAAGCCGTGTTGTCGCTCGGCCCCGCCGACGCCGATCCGCAGGTCAAGCGCGTGATCGCGACGGGCGGCGGCGCAGTCATAGACCCGCGCAACCGCTGGCTGCTGTATCGCGGCCGCTTTCCGATCTGGCTCGACGGCGCCCCGGAGCTGCTGGCGAGCAGACTGGGCAGGAGCGCCAACGTCCGACCGCTCGTCGCCGGAAACGATCCGCTCGGCTCGCTCCGCCAGCTGGCCACGGAGCGGCGCCGCTTCTACTCCCCCGCCCTGCAGATCAGCGGCGCCGCGCAGATCGACGCGATCC
>DAHXON010000120.1 GCA_027364875.1 Chloroflexota bacterium | reverse complement strand
CGGATAGGGAGCCCGCAGGGGCAAACTGGCCGGTTTGCGGATCGAACAACTCCGCGACGTTGTCCGATCCTCCACCTGCCACGAGGACTCGGCCGTCTTCAAGAAGCGATGCTGTCTGACCGTCGCGCGCCTCGGCCATTTGCCCGGCTCTGGTGAACTGACCGGTGTCCGGCGCGAACGTCTCGGCCGACGCCAATGGAATCTCGTTGACCATGCTGGCATTGCCGCCGAGAACCAGAACCCGACCGTCGGCCAGGCTCACGGCCGACGCTGCCATCCGCCCCGCAGACATAGGTCCGACGGCGGTGAACCGTTCCTTTCCAGGATCGTAGATCTCGGCCGAAGCCAGCGGCAGTCTGGACCCGTCCGTGCCACCTGCCAGCAGGACGCGGCCATCCGCCAGCACCGCTGCCGCATGACCGGACCGGGGGATCGTCATCGAACCCGTCAACGTGAACGTGCCCGACTTGGGGTCGTACAACTCGGCTGAAGACAGAGCCCCGCCTGCGCCATCGGTCCCTCCGGCGATGAGAACGCGGCCGTCCGAGAGAAGAGACGCGGTGTGGCCCGAACGCCCCCGCCTCATCGGCCCGGTCGCGGCGAAGAGTCCCGACGTCGGGTCGTACACCTCCGCCGACGCGAGCGGGTTCTGATCGAGCGAACTATCGCTTCCTCCGGCCACAAGGACTCGCCCGTCCTCGAGAACGGTAGCGGTGGCTCCCGTCGTGCGAGGGACGATTAGAGGGCCAGTCGCTGAGAAGGTACCGGAGCGAGGATCGAAGACTTCCGTCACAGGCTGGTCAGAGCCACAAGCTATCAAGACGCGTCCGTCTGGCAGCAAGGCAGCCACCTGGCCGCCCCGAACAGCAACCATCGAACCTGTGGCAACGAATCTCCCGTGGGGGCCCGCTGTATCACTGGCGCCCCCACTCATGGTCGCGCCGGCGGATGGCGTGGACGCGCCCGATCCAGCAATCGTGGTCATGGACGGAGCGACGGTCCGGAGTCCACTGGGTGGCGGAGTGCCACGGGAGACACCGTCCCAGCAAGCACTGAACGCAGCACCGAGGAGCAGAACGGCCGCAATTCTGAGAGTCCGCGCTCGGGCGCGACGGCGACCGGTCGATGCCGCCAGGTACGGGCTGCTCATCTCACCGGGACTCCTCGGCCTCTAGCGAGCTTCCGTTTCGAACGCCGCCATTGAGGACGTTTGGTCGGGCAATCTTGCGTCCCGTCGGACCTGCCGGCCGCGGTGGATCACGGTCTGCTGGAACTTTGTCTGGCATGGTGTAGACGCCCGACTCTTTGACCTCTGCCTCCTCGAGCTCGCGGGTCGTGTGGATCGAGTAGCTGGCCAGACGTTCCAGGCCGGCCGGAAGGTAATTGCGGCCCGGATCACCGAGTAGGATGCGCGTCCCGGCACCGGCCGCCTCGCGCAGCCAGTCGATCATGCGCGAGGCCATCGTCTCTTCGTAGCAAACGTCGCCGGCCAGGATCACGTCGCAGTTCGGGGCGGGCTCGGCGAGGAGGTCGGTCAGGCGGAAGGCGACGTGGACGCGGTTGGCTCGGGCGTTGAGATGCATCGCCGCCTCGGCGAGCGGATCGATGTCGTAGGCGTGGACCGAAGCCGCGCCCAGCCGAGCGGCGACGATCGCGCACAGGCCCGACCCGGTGGCGAGGTCCACGACGCGCCGGCCCGCCACCTCCTCGGGATGTTCCACCAGGTATCGCGACACTGCCAGGCCGCCGGCCCAGGCGAAGGCCCAGAAAGGCAGCGGCGGATCGGGCTGGCCGAGCTCGGCGGCCGCCAGATGCCAGACGACGGTGACGTCCGCCGCCGTTTGCAGTCGAATGTCGGGCAGATCCGGAACCGGCTGCAGCTCCGTGGCGCGGCGGACGAATGCCCGAAGATTCGCCGGCGAGGGCCTGGTCACACGTGAAGGCTAGCGCGTGCCGGCCGGAGCGCCACTCGATTCTTCCGCCCGGGCCGAGGGAGCCTGCCCGGGGGTCGACTGCGCCCGCAGTCCGGTGTCCGCCGGGCGAAGTCGCCAGGCCAGTCCCGCCGCGACGGCGATCAGCGCAGCGCCGCCCACCAGACCGGCGATGGTGAGCTCGACGCCGCCCAGGCCGACGCCGCCAAGGTCGATCTCTGGGATTGCCGCCAGAACGACGCCCGCCCCAACCACTCCGGCGATCGCGGCAGTGCGGCGGGCATAGACGTGCCCGGCGTCGCGGCCCCGGACCTTGAAGTCCACGGACCAGTAGGCGAGCTCCGCGACGGCCAGGAGCCAGCCTCCGGCGATCGGAGTCAGGGACCGCCAGGGACCCGCGGCGGGCAGTCCGGTCAGATAGGCCGCGCCGATGAGGGCAAGGGCCGGCAGAACGGGGCCGGGGTGGGGGATCGCCATGGCCGCCGCGAGGACGGCGACTCCGAAGAGCCCGAGCAGTCCCGGGATGAGCCAGCCGGAATCGGCGGCGACGAAGGCCGGCGAGGTGGCGTCGGTCCCGGCTATCGTCGCGAAGACGGCGAGGGCGGCGGCACCGCCGAGCGCCATTAGCGCGGTGATCAGGCGCGGAGTCACGGCCGGGCGCGGAGTCGCCGTCAGGCGCGTAGCCGAGGTCAGGCGCGGAGCCGAGGTCAGGCGCGGAGCCATTGGTCCCGCCTTCCGAATGCTCGTGCCTCGGCCATCGGGCCGGCCAGCGACTCCCCGGGGCGCCACTCGACGATCGGCACGCCGAGGCTGCGGTAGCGAAGCCGGGTCGCGTTTCGATCGAGCTGCCAGAGGCGCTTCGCGAGCTGCGCGGCCTCGTGCCCGCCGGGCACCACGAACGGCTCGGCGGTCACCTCGACGACGATGAGGTCGAAGCCGCGCGCGCGGAGATCGATGAGAGAGTCCACGACGCGCGGATCGATCAGGGGGGTCAGCGCCACGACCAGCGACTTGGGCGGCAAGGTCCGCGGCGGTATCACGTCGATGCCTCGCCAGACGTGGCTGACGATCACCTCCGAGTCGATCAGCGAATCCACGATGCGGTAGACCTGGCGCGTCCCCATCGCCGGCAGCAGCCAGCGCAGGATCCCGCCGAAGCCGATGACCCCGACTCGATCGCGGCGGTTCAAGTAGTACTCGGCGAGCGAGCTGGCGGCTCGGACGGCGTAGTCGAGCGTGCCCTCGTCGCCGTTTCGGATGTCGGTGAAGAGATCCAGGAAGATCACCACGTCGGTGTTGCGCTCCGGATGCATCTCGTTGATGTGGAGCGACCCCGTCCGCGTGCTGAGGCGCCAGTTGATTCGCCGGGGGCGGTCGCCGGGCACGTAGGGCCGCGTGTCCGCGAACTCGGTTCCGTCGCCGGCGCCGCGCGACAGCTCGTTGCCGCCGAACATCTGCGTTTCCGCGGCGGAGGCGGCACGCTGGAGGGTCTCCGGTCGCGGGTAGATTCGGAGGACGCGGTCGGGATCCACCGCACCCTCGAAACGGAAGCAACCCAGCTCGTCGTGAGCGCGAACGAGCAGGCGCGGCAGCGGCACGACGCCCCAGCGGACGGTCTTCATCGTGCTTTCGACGAGCGTCGGCGAGCGCGCCGGCAGGCTCAGCCCGACGACGTCGCCGCCGCCCGCGACCGTGATCGCCGACGGCAGCGGCCAGGCCAGCTGGAGCCACGGAATGGCGGAGTCGGAGCGAAGCTCGACCGACACGTTGATCTCCTCGCCTTCGAGGAGCCGGTCGCGATCGACATGGACCGCTGCGGTGAGTCGCGGCCTTTCCGCGAGCGCCAGCGCCGCAAGCACGGCCACGATGAACGGCAGCGCGAATGCGGCCGCTTCCGGGTAGCCCCACACCAGGGCGACGAGGATGCCGGCCGATCCGAGCGCCGCGTACGCGGCGAGCTTTGGCGAGGCGGTGAGGTTCACGCGGCGGCTACTTACTCACGGGGTTGCGCACGGAGTTGCGGACGGAATCGCGAACCGCGGCAGCATCCTCGGCCGGAGGCGTCGGCACCGAGTCGAGCACCCGGCGGACCAGGTCCTCGGTCCGGATCCGCTGAACCCAGACCTCGGGCTTGAGCATGATCCGGTGGGACAGGGCCGGCACTGCCACCGCCTTTATGTCCTCGGGAATGACGAAGTCGCGTCCGGCCATCGCGGCCCGGGAACGGGCGAGCTTGAACAGGGCGAGCGACCCGCGCGGGCTCGCCCCGACCTGGACCAGCGAGCTGGATCGGGTCGCCGCCACGAGGTCCACGATGTAGGCCGAGATGCCCGGCGAGACGTAGACGTCCTCCGTGACGTGCTGCATCCAGCGCAGGGTGTCGGCGTCGATGACTTCGTCGAGCTCGAGGTCGTCGCTGCGCCGGTCGGCCCGCCGCTGGAGCATTTCGATCTCGTGATCGCGCTCGGGATGACCAACGGAGATGCGGATGAGGAAGCGATCGAGCTGAGCCTCCGGAAGCGGGTACGTCCCCTCGGCTTCGATCGGGTTCTGGGTCGCGAGGACCAGGAACGGCGGCTCGAGCTGGCGCGTAGTCCCCTCGACGGTGACCTGGCGCTCCTGCATCGCCTCCAGCAGCGCCGCCTGGGTCTTGGCCGGGGCACGGTTGATCTCGTCGCCGAGCAGCAAGTTGGTGAAGACCGGGCCCGGCCGGAATGTGAAGTCGCCGCTGCGCTGGTCGTAGATGCCGGCCCCGGTCACGTCGGATGGCATCAGGTCCGGGGTGAACTGGATCCGGGCAAACCGGAGCCCCACGACCTGGGCGAACGAACGGGCCATGAGCGTCTTGGCAAGGCCCGGCAGGTCTTCGATCAGGACGTGGCCGTCCGAGAGCAGAGCGAGCAGGATCAGCTCGATGACGGGCTTCTTGCCGACTACGACGCGCCCGATCTCGTCGACGACCTTGCCGCCGAGCTCGGCCAGGCGCTCGACCTCGGCGGCCCGTGCCGCGTCCACCATCCGGGCCGCGTCGGCGGCCCGCCCCGCGTCGTGTACCGGTGCGCCGGCGACCCGTGCGGCGTCGACGCCTGGGTCGCGCACAACTGCCTCCCTGGCCTCCCTCGAATACCTGGCACCCGCGTCTCCGGCCCCACGCCCGTCGTTGTCGCTCACAGTGCCTCCAGCTGCTCGATGGTCCGTTCGATGGTTGCGCGGGGTATGCCGCGGCGGTGACGGTCGCGGCCTCTCGCCTGTCTACGTTCGGTAGTTCGTCGTTCGACGCCCGCCTGGATCTCAGGCGCCACGGCCGCGGCCGGCCCGTATGGCCCCGGTCCCACCAGCGCCCATAGCTCCGCGCCCATGATCTTGCGCGCCGCCTCCGGCTGATGCTCCAGGTCGATCTGATACTTCTCCAGCAGCCGCGCGGTCGCGATCCGGCGCAACAGCGGCCGAAGGCGATGCTCCACGCCTGTCCAGCTCCACTCGGCGTCGAGAATCACCGCCTCCACGTCGATGACGTCGTCGAGCCTGGAGGGCGGGTCGGCGGGGCGGTCGCGGACCGAGTCGAAGGCGGATCTCGACTGGGCCGGCAGAGCCGAGGCCAGTACTCGCCAGCAGACCCACACGACGATGCCGCCGAGGGTCAGCAGCCCTGCGTTCACAAGGAAGCCCTGGCTGCTTCTCAGCGCAGCGAAGACGGCTGCGAAGATGAGCGTCGCCAGGAGCGCCAGCGATACCGGTGGCGCCGCGAGCCGGAGGATCACGGCCGTGGTGTACCGGCCGCCCGGGCGGGCCGCCGACCCCTGATCCGGAAGCGCCGGCAGCTCCGGCAGGACGGCCAGGCGCGCGCCGCCATGTCGCCCGGATGGTGATGAGGCCCCCTGGACTGTCGACTCGCGTCCGCTCGCCCGTGCCGGCCCGCCGGGGCCGCTCACGCCGGCACCTGCAGATCGGCCCGAAGCCGCCGAACCGACGCGACGGCAACGTTTCGCATCTCGGCCGTGACGGGATGCTCGCTGAAGCGTGCCACCTCGTACAGCCCGACGAGCCGGTCGAGGTCTCCGGCGCGATTCGGGGCCACGCGGAGAACGCGGCCGAGGTATTCCGTGGGGGCTTCGGCCGGCCGGCGGGCCCATCCCTGGCGGGCCATCGCCCGCTCCATGGCCACGTACGACGCGATCACGGCCCGTCGAGGATCGCTCTCCGCGAGAAGCGCTCCGAGCCCTTCGTCGAGGATCGCCGCGGGACCTTCGGGCGACGCCGGAGCCCAGCTGGTCGGCGAAACCTGCTTGCGAAAGAACAGCGCGGCCACGACCGCCGCCGCGATCGCGAGTCCGATGCATGCGAGCAACAGACCGATGTCCCCGCCGGTATTGGCCGTCTCGATCGGCACGATCGGACCTGTGTTCGGCGCGTTCGGGGTCTGGATCGAGTTGTCCTGGCGGACTGCCCACATCCGAACGAAGGCGGCGACCATCAGCAGGAAGAGCGGTAGGAGCATCCGCACGACCCTTGGGATCGCGGTCTTGTTCTTGTTGGGATCGCGAAGATCGGGCTCGCGGGCCCAGGCCGCGATGAAGTTGCGGCCGACGAGCAGCCCCACGAAACAGGCCGCGACGAGCAACACCAGAACGGAGAGGCCGCCGAGCTCCGGCGTGGTGAGCGACACGTCCACCGAGTGAGGCCGGCTGGCGGCGCCGATTCCCGCGGCCGCCACGACTACGAGCACACCTACGGCGACGAGCCGGCTGATCCGCGAAGATCCGGCCGGACCCGGCGAAGTCAGGCCATTCGCCGAGCCGTTCCGCGTGGGCACGCTAGACGCCTCCGTCCGAGGGTTCGGGCACGACGTCTCGGACCCCCGAGCGGAGCGTCGTTTGCCTGCATGCAAGCATATCAATCCATTCGCCGGTCGAGCCCCGCCGGATGAGTACGGAGGAGTACCGATGAGCCCTCCACGGCGCGCCCGGGGCCGCTACGATGAGCCGATGGACGACAGCGGCGGCTTCGGCGGATCGGGCGAAGGCGGCTTCGGCGGCGGCTTCGGAGCCGGCGGGCCCAACGGACCACGAGACGCTCGCGACCCCAGGCTCGGAGGCGCGGGCGCGGCCGGTGCCTTCGGCATGGGCGCCGGCGGACTCGACCCCACCCAGCTCGCGGGCCTGGCCGGGATGCTCGGGCTCCAGGGGATGGCCGGCGATGCTCGCGACAAGCGGGGAGCCCGAATCGGCGGCCGGGATGCGCGCGACGTTCGGACCATGACCGGTCGGGACGCCGCCCGCGACGGCGCCGCCATCAAGACCGAGGCGATCGAGCTCCACGGTGAAGGCCGGATCGCCGGGCCGAACACGGTGTCCGAGCCGACCACGGTCGCCATCGACGGAACCGGCCTGACGATCGAGATCGGCACCGCGCGCCCGATCCGGGCAGGCTTCCGCGACGTCAGCCTGATCGCCATCCAGCAGTCCACCGCCCTCGTCGTCCTGGGCGAAGGCCCGGACTCGATGCGGTTCCTCCTTGAGCGCTTCGGCGACAAGCTCGGGCCGATGGTCCGGCTGCTCCGGGAGCTGCGGCTCAAGCAGCGTCTGACGGACGGTCTGGTCGAGGTGCCCGACGCTCCGGCCGAGCTGATCGAGTTCGCCTGGCAGCCAACCGCCGGTCCCCTCGGAGCCGGTCCGGACGGCCCGGCCGCTCCCGCCGCCGGCGTGGGCCAGCTGGTGGTCCATCCGTGGGGTTTCGTGATCTGCCCGCTCGACGAGCGGCTGACCTGGATTCACTTCCGCCGCGCCGCGATCGGCACGGTGACGGTTCCCGCCGCCGGCGACGTGGTCGTCGACGGTGCCCCGGGTACGCTGACGCTCCGGGGACTCGGCCCGGCCGCCACCCGATTCCACGACCGCCTCAAGAAGCTCCGCGATGGTGCGTTCGCCGACGCCTCCGGGTTCGTGGAGCAGCTCATGCCGGACGCACCGTTCGGGCTTCGCCAGAAGGCTTCCGAATCGCTGGTCGACGGCCGGCCCACTCGCCCGCAGGTATTCGGCGATTCGGGCTGGCCCATCGTCGAGACGGCAGTCCTGGGCGAGCCGACCTTCGCGGAGAGCTACGAGTCGCTCCTGGCGACGGCCGGTGCGGCGGCGCCGCGCTGGGTCGCCATGTCGCCGGAAGCGCCCGGAAGCACCAAATCGAAGATCTGGTTCCTGGTCGCGCTGCCGGGCAACCTCGTGGCGATGGAGCTCGTCACGGCCGGCGCGCATGCCACGTATTTCTACCGGGTCATGCCCAGGGCGCAATATCGCGGAGAGCCGCCGGAGAAGCTCGGCATCGCGGCCGAACAGGCGGTCCGGGACATCTCGGAAGCGCTGGTGGACTGCCGCTTCCTGCGCGAGCCGATGGCTCTGCCGGACGAGCAGCTCCGGCTGCCGAAGTACCTGCGCTACCGGCTCGCGCTCGCGGTCCTGCCGATGCTTGCCTGGGCGCGAGGCCGATTCGTGGCCCGGATCGTCCACAAGGACCCGGCGAGCTGGTCGGCCGCGGTCGCCGACCTGGTCCGCTGGCACTCGACCGCCACGGACGAGGCCGCGGTGTGGCCGGGCCGGGCGGCCCAGGAGAAGGCCGTCCTCGCGGCCGGAGGCGAAAGCGCCGGCGACGCGGAGAGCGAGGGCGGAGATGGAGCCGGTTTGCCGGCCGATTCGGGGGCTGCCCAGCAGGCCGACCCGGCGATCGAGGCCGCGGATCAGGCGGCGGATGGCGCTGGCCGTGCCTCAGCGGCCGACGCCTCCGCGGCGGGCTCCTCATCGAATTCGAAGACCAAGTCGAAGCCTTCGGGCACCCTGGGCTGACAGGAGCGAAACGTGCCGACCTTCAAGCACCCTTGTCCCTACTGCGGCAAGTTCATCGATCGGGCCGTGGCGGCGTGCCCTTACTGCGGCCAGTCCGACCCGTTCGCCCCGAAGCGGTGCCAGAACTGCCGCAAGATCATCGAGGATCCGGAGTGGGTCACCTGCCCGTCCTGCGGCCAGTCGCTGATCGCGCCGCCGCCCGCGGCCGCCACGGCGACAGCGGGAACGCCCGCCCCGGGCGCCGCCTCCGCGGCGCCGGCAGCAACCGCCGGGCCCCCAGGCGGAGCCGCGGGGGCCCAGGCTCCGCCTCCGCCGCGGCCGCCCCTCTACAAGGACCCCGAGCCGGCCGCTCAGCCCCAGATCCCCGCCGGCAAGTGTTCGGGTTGCGGCGCGCCGATGGCCGCCGGAGCGCGCTTCTGCACCGTCTGCGGGACCATGGCTGGATAGCTCAGGGAGGGGACGTTGCTGGATCGACTCCTTCGTCTGGCGCTTCTGGCGCTCACCGGCCTGATCGCCGTTTCGG
>DAHXON010000011.1:18234-51561 GCA_027364875.1 Chloroflexota bacterium | reverse complement strand
GGGAACGGAGACCTCCGAGGCTACCTGGCGCGAGCCGCCAGGGCGGCGGCAACGGCTTCCCGGCCGCGAGCCCGCCCCTCCGCCGCGATGGAGGCAGTGGCCGTGGCCCCGCAGCGGCATGCGCCTGCGGCGAGGACCGCCAGCAGGGCGTCGAGGGTTCGAACGCCATGAGCGGCCTTGACCCCCACACGGTCCCCCACCACTCGCCGCATCAGGGCGATCTCGGCCGGCTCGGCGCCGCGCGGCGAGAAGCCCGTTCCGTTCTTGACGAACGCGGCCCGCGCCTCCACGGCCACGCGACAGCCCGTTTCCACTTCCTCCGGGGTCAGGTACGCCGTCTCGAGGATCACTTTGACCGGCGTGGGAGCGACCGCGTAGATGAGGCTCGCGAGCTCGTCCCGGACGTAGCTCAGCTCGCCGGCGCGCAGCGCCCCGATGTTGATCACGACGTCGAGCTCGACCGCGCCGTCGTCCACTGCCACGACGGCCTCCCGCTCCTTGATGGCGGGCACGTTCGCGCCGTGCGGAAAACCGACCACCGTGGTCGGCCCAACCGGCGACCCCCGCAGACGCCCGACCACGAACACCAGGTCGGCCGGCCGGCAGCACACCGTTGCCGTCTCGTACTCCATCGCCAGGTCGCAGCCGGCCGCGACGTCGGCTCGCGTGAGCTCCGGTTTGAGCAGGGAGTGGTCGATCACGCCCATCAGGGCCTTCTCGTCGAGCAGCGTGAGATCCAGGGGCGCGCGATTCGCGAGCCGGGCCTTGAGCATTGGTTCCATTTCTCTCCCCGGAGCCGGCATCGCTGGCAATGAGATCGCCAGCCCCGGATCCTTGCCGCCCAGCCTACAACGACCCGTCCGTGACCGCGTCGACGATACCCACGACGAGCGTCCGGATCGGGGCGCCGGGCGCGTTCAGAACCTGTCGAGCGGAGTTGCCCTCGTCGAGGATCAGGACCATCTCCCCCGCACCCGCGCCGACGGTGTCGACGGCGATGAGATAGCCGCCCGCGGGCCGGCCGGCCGGATCCACGAGATCGCAGAGGAGGAGCGTGCGGTTGTCGAAGTCGGGCGCGTTGATCGTGGAGACGACGGTGCCCACCACCCGGCCGAGCTTCATGGCTTCTGCCCCGGCAGTTCGGAGACGGCGTCTACTATGCCGACGATCGCGTGGTCGACGGGCACGAACGGGTCCGGCATTGCCTGGGCCGCTTCGCGGGCGGCCACGAAGTAGACGAGCTCCCCGGGCCCCGCCATGTGGACCGCGTCCGCGGCCACGAGCTGGCCGCCCACCGGCTTGAGCGAGCGGTCGAGCGGCTGGATCACCAGGAGCTTCACGCCTTCGAGCCCGGGCGCCTTGACGGTGGCGACGACGGTGCCGATCACGCGGGCGAGCTGCATTCCTCTACCTGCCCCTGCGCCGGGGCGCCGACGCGGACGGCGACGTCCGGGCCGAAGCCGCCGACGTGGCCGCCGCGACCCGCGCCGCCGCCGAGGTCCGGACCCGGTCGCGGAACTGCGCGTCCGCGGCCAGGTTCACCGCCATCTCAGAATGTAGCTGCGGAATCACCCGCTACGCCAGGCCGAGCGAGCCGGCGAGCCGGTCGACGCCGATCTCGACGGCGGCCTCGACCTCGCTGACCGGCCCGTCGAACAGCAGGTATCCCTTGCCGCCCAGATCGTCGGCGAGGCGCAGCTCGACAAGGCGCACCCTGGCGCCCTTGAGCCCCGCGTCGGCGGCCTCGATGATCGCGGCGACGGTTGCGGTCTCGATGACGCCGAGAGCCTCCCCCGCCGCCTCCCGGCACGTTCCGCCGATCGCGGCGATGAGCTCCGGGTGGGCGTTGGGCAGGAAGACGACGTCGAGGATCGAGGCTGCACCTACTTCCCGGCCCGCAGCCAGCGCCTCTTCGACGTCTCCAACGGTGCCGCCGACGAGCACCAGGTACTTGCCCGGATGCACGGTCCCCGCTCGCAGGATGTCGATGGGCGCGCGCTTGGCCATGGCGTCGCCGGTGGCGATGCCGGCCGCGATGGAATCGAGCTCGACGAGCGCGAGTGCCGGTTCGAAGGCGAGGCCTGGCATCGTCAAACGATCCGGAGCGCGCCGACGACGGTGATCCGCCGCTCGCGCGAGAAGGTCCGCGGCCGGGTCAGACCGTCGCCGGACGGGCTGGCGATAGAGAAGGAAGTGAAACCTTCGCCGCCCTCGCCGAGGCCGGCGAAGTTGGGCCCGTTGGTCACGAAGATGCTGCAGTTCATCGCGCGGGCCATCCTCGTGATGGTGTCGACGTTGGTGGAGTGGATCGACGCGGTGTGCCGGAAGCCGTGCTCGGCGCGGACCGCCAGGTCGATCGCCTGATCGACGGTGCTCATCCGGACCACCGGCAGCAGCGGCATCATCTGTTCGGTCCAGACGAGGCTGTGGTCGCGCGGCACGTCCGCGATGAGGAGTCGCGGCGGCGTATCGGTCTGGACGCCGATCTCGGCGAGCATTCTGGCCGCGTCCTGGCCGATCCAGGCCGGGTTCATGACACCGGGTTTTCCGGGCTGGCCCAGTTCCTTGAAGACGACGCGTTCCAAGCGGCGCAGCTCGTGCTCTTTGAGCAGGTACGCGCCGTTCCCGGTCATCGACCGTATCAGCCGGTCCGCAACGGTGTCCACGACCAGGACGAGCTTCTCGTCGATGCAGACGATGTTGTTGTCGAACGAGGCGCCGCGGACGATGTCGCGGCCGGCGCGCTCGACGTCGGCCGTCGCGTCCACGACCGCGGGCGGGTTCCCGGGCCCGGCGGTGATTGCTCTCTTGTAGGACTTGAGCGCTTCGCGCACGACCGCCGGACCGCCGGTGACGAGCAGTACCCGGACGCCCGGGTGGGTCATCAGGGCGCGGGCCGTGTCGATCGTCGTGGTGGCGGCAGCCGACACGAGATTCGGAGGCCCGCCCGCGCCGACGAGCGCCAGGGTGATGAGCCGGATCGTCTCCGCGGAGCATCGCTTCGCGCTCGGGTGAGCGTTGAAGACGACCGCGTTGCCGGCCGAGACGATGCTGATCGTGTTGTTGATGATCGTCGAGGTCGGGTTGGTGACCGGCGTGATGGCCGCAACGACTCCGAACGGCGCGAACTCTGTGACCATCATCCCGGCGTCGCCGGTGGTGGCCTGGACTTCGAGGTCTTCGGGTCCGGGCGCCTTGGACGAAACGAGGCGATTCTTGACGATTTTGTCCTCGACCCGGCCCAGGTGCGTCTCCTGGTGGGCCATCCGCGCGAGCTGCTCCGAGTGATCCAGCATGGAGCGCCGAACCGCCTCGATGATGACTTTCCGGCCGGCCAGGCCCTGGACCTGGAACTGCTGGAACGCCCGCGCGGCCGCGGCGACGGCTTCATCGACCGTGGCGTGGATGCCGTCGCCGAGCTCGGCGCCGGCGGCAGCGGCCGTGGCCAGTTCGGCCCCGGCTCGCAGACCCTCGCCCGGCCGGGCCTCGCCGGCCGCCGAGACGCGGCGCCGGACCAGTTCGATGATCTCGGTGATTTCGCGTTCGTCGAGGTCGCTCATGGTGTTCGACCGCTACTTGCGGTAGACCTCCGTCCCGCCGATCTCCCACGTGTCCACGATGGCCATGATCACGGCGTCGCACGGCCGGTCGCGGGTGGTCTCAGTCTGGCGGGCAGAGCTGCCGGTGGCGTAGAGGACGACCTCGCCCACGCCCGCGCCGACGGTGTCCGCGGCCACGACGTAGCCGCCGGCCTCGTGGTTCTCGGCATCGAGCGCGCGCACGACCAGGAGCTTCCAGCCCTCCATGAGCGGCTCTTTGCGACTCGCGACAACGGTCCCGGTAACCCGTCCAAGGAGCATCTCGTCACCGCCTGATCGAGCGGCGCGCCGGAGAGGCCGGCGCGCCGCCACTCTGCGTGGCCACGCTGCGCGGCTACTTCTGGCCCACCTCTGCCTTGGCCTCCTCGAGCCGGCCGAGCGGCAGGACGAGGTCCACGTTGACGTGCGGCCGGGCGATCACGTGGCTGGCGACGACTTCGCCGACCTTCGCGGCGTTTCGGACGCCGGCGTCGACCGCGGCCTTGACGGCGGCAACGTCGCCCCGCACCCCGGCGGTCACGTACCCGCCGCCGGTCTTCTCGTAGCTGACCAGCTCGACCTTGGCCGCTTTGACCATCGCGTCGGCCGCCTCGACCACTGCCGCGAAGCCGCGGGCTTCGATCATTCCAAGCGCTTCTGCCATCGAGCGTGTCTCCTTCTGGTTTCGGCCGTTCGACCTTTCGATCGCCGCCGCTGTCGCTGCCGTTATGCCTTCGCGTCTCGTCCTTCGAGTCCTTCGATCGCCGCCAGCGCCGCGCGCCAGCCGACGTCGATGTCGCGCGCCTCGCCGCCGAGGTAGATGCGACCCATCGAGCCGAAGGACCGGACTTCGAGGATATTGATGTGCGCTGCCTTCTCGGCCTCATTTGCCGCCAGGGCGGCGTAGGCGGCCGGTTCCAGCTCGAGCACGTACAGCGTCTGGCCGGGAATCAGCATCTGGCCGTGGCGCGTGCGGTTGATGAGCTGGGCCTGGTGGTCGTCGATCCGGCGGATGATCTGCGAGGACAGGACGCGGGGCTTGATCCGGTCCGTCTCGGCCAGGCCGATGTCGGCCAGGATCGCCGCGCCGGCGGCCCGGACCTCGGCCTGCGAGGGCGAATGGATCTCGAGCATGCCGTAGTAGCGCTCGATGATCTGCATGCCGGGCTTGACGGTCGTGGACTTGAGCGCGACGTCGGTCAGCCGGTTGATCTCTATGCCGGGCGAGATCTCGATCTCCAGCGACGCGTCGCCGGCGAGCGGCAGGAAGCCCTGCGCGACCGTCCCGAGAAACGCGGCGTACTGGGCCTGGAGACTGTCGAGGAAGACGTACGCCCGAAGGTCAATATTGGCCATGTCCGCCCTTCTCTCCCGTGACGATCTTGACGCCGGCGGACGCCCCGATGCGGGTCGCGCCGGCTGCGATCATGTCCTGGACATCCTCGGCGGTGCGAATGCCGCCGGAGGCCTTGACGCCCATCTTCGGGCCGACGGTCTCGCGCATCAGCGCCACGTCGAAGACGGTCGCTCCGCCCTTTGCATACCCGGTGGACGTCTTGACGAAATCGGCTTTGGCCTGCTGGGCCAGCCGGCAGGCGATTACCTTCTCCGGGTCCGTGAGGAGGCCGGTCTCGATGATCACCTTGCAGATGGCGCCGGCCTCGTGGCAGGCCTCGGCGACGCGGGCGATGTCCTCTCGGACCTGCGCCTGCATGCCGCTCTTGAGCGCCCCGATGTTGATGACCATGTCGATCTCGCGGGCTCCGTCGCGGATCGCCCGCCGGGCCTCGAAGACTTTGATCTCGGTGGGCGTGGCGCCGAACGGGAAACCGACCACCGACGCGACCCCCACGTCCGAGTCGCGCAGCTTCTCCGCCGCCCGGTGAACCCAGGTCGGGTTGACGCATACGGCGGCGAACCGGTACTCGGCCGCCTCCGCGCAGAGCTTGTCGATGTCGCCGACGACGGCGTCCGGCCGGAGAAGCGTGTGATCGATGTAGCGGGCCAGGTCGGTGGGGACGTCCGCTGCCTGGCCGTGGTATTCGACCCGGGAGGCGCCTCCGGCCACGACGTCGCGGACTCTGACCGCGCACTGGGCCGCGCAGGCCCCCATGCAGGTTGCGCAGGGCCCATTGGCGCCGCCCGCGGTTGCGGCAGCGGCGGACCCGCTCAGCACCGCCATCACCTGGCTCGTGATCCGCTCGACGAGCTCGTCGCGGTTGTATTTCGCTTCCGTCATCGTCGAACCTCACCGGTCGCAGCCATGTAGCGGCGTTCCACCGCCGTGATCTTGTCTACCCGGGCCGCATGACGTCCGGGTGCCCAGGCCGTGCCGAGCCACGCCCGCACGATCTCGATCGCAAGCCCCTCGCCGATGAACCGGGCGCCGAGCGTGAGCACGTTGGCGTGGTTGTGCTCGCGGCTGTTCCGGGCGCTCGATAGGTCGTGGCACAGGGCCGCGCGGACGCCCGGCACCTTGTTGGCGACCATGCACGATCCGATCCCGGCGCCGTCGAGGATGATCCCCCACTTGCACGTTCCGTCCGCGACCAGGCGGGCGACGTCGTGGGCGATGTCGGGGTAGTCGACCGGCTCGGTCCCGTGGGTGCCGCAGTCGCGGACCGCGTAGCCGGCCTCGGTGAGCATCTTCCCGATCGCATCCTTCATCGCGGAGCCGCCGTGGTCCGCGCCGATGGCGATGGTTTCGCGCTCGGCGCCGGACTGGGTGGTTCCGGGCGCGGGGGCGCTCGCCGGCGCCTTGGGGCCCGTGGACGTGGGCGCCGTGGAGGCCGTGGGGCTCGTCGCCGCCGCGTCCCCGGCAAGGGCCGCGTCCACGATCCCGCGCACGATGTCGCGGATCTCGTCAGCGGAGGGGTTTGCCCGATCGCGTGGGTCACTCATGGTCGATCACCCACGTGGCCGTCTCCTCGTCCGTAACCATGACGTTGATGCAGCCGGACCTCAGGGCGGCCAGGGCGATGGACCCACGGCCCGGCCCCGCGGCAACTCCCACGGTCAGCGTCTTGGCCCGGAGCTCTTCGAGCGGCAGCCCGATCGTCCGCCGGTCGAGCGACGGCAGGGCGATGCGTCCGTCGATGGCGAGGAATCGGCCGAGCACGTCACCCACCGCGCCGGCCTCGCCAAGCGCGGCGAGATCCGGGTCGCCGATGAACCCCGACGCGACGTGGACGCTCTCCGTGCCGAGCACGCCCATGCTGAACACGGCCGTCTCGGCGGCCCGAGCCGCGGCCAGCGTTTCGCCGATGGATGGGTCCTGTTCGAGGGCTTCGCGTAGCTCCGGAGAGCCGACGATCGCCGGGGCCGGCATCAGCTGGATCGCGGCGCCGCTGGTGAGTCCGAACTGCTCCACCACCTCCTGGGCCCGGGTGGGGCGGGCGGAACGGGACATCGCGCCGTTCAGCTGGACGATCTCCGACGCGGCGGTCCAGCCGGGGCGCAAGTGCGCGGCGACTTCGAGCATCGTGCGGCCCCACGAGACGCCGATGGCACCCGTCGGCCTCAAGGCGGTCAGCTGCGCGGCCGCCGCGGTGGCGACGCGCTCGCGCGCGAGCAGTTCCTGGTCCTGTTCGGAGGCAGTCGGCGGGACGTCCACGACCACGGCACTCCGCAGGCCGAACCGGGCGACGAGGCCGTCCTCGAGTTCGACGAGCCGGATGTCTGGATGGACGATCTCGATCCTCACTGCCGACTCACGCAAGGCACGATCGAGAAGGCGGCCGACCTTGAACCGGCTGACACCCAATCGCTCGCCCACCTGATCCTGGGTCAGGTGAAGCCGGTAGTAGAGCTGGGCGGCGCGAAGCATCAGCCGAGTCTCCAGACCCAGCTCGTCCTGTCCGAGAGCCGCTGTCCTGGTAGCCATGCTCAAATGTGCACACCATTGCTCATATGTTGCCAACTATGGCGCGCCGAGGCGTGTGTGTCAAGAGAACCGGGTTCGTGTGGCGTTGCCATGGCCCCGAGGTCGGCCGCGCCGGGCGGCTGGCCGGCTGCCGCGCCCGCAGCCGGCCGATTCTTGAACAACTTCCATGAGGCGCAAGTTGGGCGAGGAATCCGGCCCGCCGAGGCACCGGGGAGTCGCCGGAGACGCCAATCCACGCGTGGCCGTGCGCGATCGAGGTCGCGCCGACGGTCTCGGAGGCGCTCCATCTTGCACAACCTTCGTGTGGCGGAAGTTGTTCAAGTCTTGGCCCGCGTCCCCGCGGGCCGACCGGAGCTGCCGCCCGTCGGCCGTCGACCCTACGAGCCGGAGACCAACGCTAGAGCGTGGCTGCCGCCCGCGTCGATCGCTTCGACGTTCGCCAGCGATTTCGGCACCGTGCTCTCGCCCGCGCCGTTGCCGCCCCAGGCAACCACATGACCGTCCGACGTCAGAGCGAGGCTGAAGTCGCCGCCGGCCGCCACCGCGATCACGTTCGCGAGCGGTTTGGGAACCGTGCTCTGGCCGTTCTCGTTGGATCCCCAGGCCACTACGCTTCCGTCCGATTTGAGGGCGAGGTTGTGGTAGTAGCCGGCCGATACGGCGCTGACGTCCTTGAGACCGGCCGGAACTTTGGCCACGCCGCTGGACTGGTCGGTTGGATTCTTGTCGCCCCACGCGACCACGGTCCCGTCCTGCAGCAGCGCCAGGCTGAAGTCGTAGCCGGCCGAAACCTCGATGACGTTCTCGAGCCCGGCCGGGACGTCGCTTTCGCCATTCGCGTTCGAACCCCAGGCGACCACCATTCCGCCGCTCGTCAGGGCGAGGCCGTGGCCTCCGGCCGCGGATATCTGGATCGCTCCTTTGGCGTTGGCCGGAACGTCGAGCTGGCCATTCGAGTTGTCGCCCCAGCCAACGATGCTGCCGTCGGATTCGAGCGCGATGACGAACGCGCTTCCGGCGGCGATCGACTTGACGTTCTTGACGCCGGCCGGGACCTGGGTTTCCAGGTTCTCGCCGCCCCAGGCGACGACGCTGCCGTCGGCCTTGAGCGCGACGCTGAACTCGTCGCCGGCGGCCACGGCGATGACGTTGGAGAGGCCTTCCGGGACGTCGATCTGGTTTGAGCTGTCGTCGCCCCAGGCGACCACGGTACCGGGTCGGACGGTGAGGTTGGGCGCCGGGGTGGCCGGCTGGGTCGCCGCGGCACTCGAGCTCGGCACGATCGAACCGGCGCAAGACGGCCCGGGAGTGCCGGTGGCCGGGGCCGCAATGGAGGCCAGGCCGCTCGTAGCCGGAGGCGTGGTAGCCGTTCCGGTTCCACCCGAGCATGCGGCCGCGCCCAGGATCGCCGCAAGCGCGATGCCGGCGGCGCGAACTCGACCGACGGATCCAGCTCTGGCAAGCACCGCAGCCTCCCTGGTGACGTTTGAGCGGTCAGCGGCGGCCAGCATACCGCCTCCATCCGCGCTCGATCGCGATTGGCGGGCACTCGAACGCATCCGCAGATAAGCGTCAGGTAATGGGCAGTGAAGGGGCCGCCGCTAACTTCCTCTCACCCGCCGTAACGAGAGGGCGCCGCCGGAAGGGGCGGCGCCGCGAGAGGAGAACAGGACCGTGAACAAGGTCCTTTTGACTGGCCGACTGACCCGCGATCCGGAGCTGCGATCGCTTGCCAGCGGTTCATCCGTGGCCACGTTCGCCGTGGCAACCAGCGAGTACCGCGGCGCCGGCAAGGAGCACGCGGAATTCCACAACGTGGTCGTTTGGGACCGCCTGGCCGTCGTGTGCGGCCAGTACCTCGGCAAGGGCCAGCAGGTGGCCATCGAGGGCCGGCTCCAGACGCGCCAGTGGGACGACGACCGCGGCACGCGGCACTGGAAGACCGAAGTCGTCGCCACGTCGGTAGAGATGCTGTCGGGGCGGCGCAAGAAGGACTACCAGGCCGACGCGCTCGCGACCCAGGCCGCCGCGGCCGAAACGACGACAGACGAATCGGCCATCTCGCCGAACGAGGCGGCCGAGGTCGGCGTCCGGACGATGCCCGACGAGTCGGCCGACGAGCAGACCTCGGACGACGAGGAAGTCCTCGTCCTCGCCTAGCAGTCACCCCGGGGCGCGGCGCGTTCTCCCCCACTCCGCCGCGCCCCAACCCCTCGCCGAAGCGAGCGGCCCTCGCCGAAGCGAGCTCTACAGCTCGGCCACGAATCGGGCAATAACCCGCGCCAGGCGCGGCCCGGCGGCGTCCGCCGCCGCCAGCACCTCGGCGTGGCTCAGTTGCGCGCCGGTGATGCCCGCTCCGGGGTTCGTCACGAGCGAGATGCCGCAGACCCGCATCCCGGCCCAGTGGGCGGCGATCGCCTCGGGCACGGTGGACATACCGACGGCGTCGGCGCCCAGCGTGGCGAGCATCCTGACCTCGGCGGGGGTTTCGTAGCTGGGGCCGGTCAGGCACGCGTACACGCCGGACGCGAGAGGCACGTTCTCAACCTCGGATGCCGTGAGGAGCCGCGCCCCCAGGTCCGGGTCCCAGACGCGGGTCATGTCCGGGAAGCGCTCTCCGATGGCCGGGTCGTTGGAGCCGATGAGCGGGTGGCGCCCGGTCAGGTTCAGGTGGTCGTGGATGACCATGAGCGTCCCGGCCCCGAACGCGGGATTCACACCGCCGGCGGCGTTCGTGAGGACGACGATGCCGGCCCCGAGCAGCCCCATGAGCAGGACCGGTTGAACCACAAACCCCGCCGAGTGGCCTTCGTAGAGATGGAACCGGCCCTGCTGGATGACCGCGGGCACGCCCGCGAGCCGCCCGAAGAGAAGCCGGCCCGCGTGTCCCGGGGCCGTCGCCGGCGGCCAGCCGGGCAGATCGCCGAACGGAATTGCCATTTCGACCTGCATCTCGTCGGCGAGGCCCCCCAGGCCGGAGCCGAGGACGAGTCCGACTCGAGGCTCCAGGGCGGTCCGAGCCCGCACCGCCGCCACGAGTTCGCCCAGATGGCTCGCTTGCTCGGCCGGCGAGATCTCACGCCCGAGCTCGAAGGCGCGTGCGGCGCTCACGCTCCCACCCCACCGCTCGACTCTTCCGCAGCGTCGAGGTTCTTAGCCCAGAACGCCAGCGGCAGAAGGTCGGCGAGCCGCGCCGCGTAGACTCCGTCGCCCTTGCTCGAGGCCGCGTAGATCTCCATCTCCGGCCCGAACTCGGCGAGCAGCTGCCGGCAGATCCCGCACGGGCTGGACGGATCGGCCGTCGGCGTGACCACGACGCAGACGCGGATCGCCGTCTCCCCCGCAGCCACCGCGCCCACCACTGCGCTCCGCTCGGCGCAGATCGTGGCGCCGTAGGACGCTGATTCCACGTTGCAGCCGGCGTGGATCGCGCCGCCGCCACACAGCACGGCTGCCCCAACGTTGAAGTGCGAGTACGGCGCTCGGGCCCGCGACTGGGCAAGCAGAGCCGCCTCGAGCAGCCGGTCGAATTCGGGCAGCCGGCGCGCCGCCTCGGCTCGATCGATCAATTCGATTCCCGAACCGGCCACATCTCACCTCGTCGCTGCCGGCCGAAAGCCCCGGCCGCCCGGCCCGAATCTCGCCCGCAAACACGCTACGGCAGGAGTGATAGCGTCTGCCCGAACAAAGCCCCGCGCCGAGGAGAACGACGAGCGATGGCAGCAGACCCGGCGATCACGTCTTCGACCAGTTCCGGCAACCGTCGCGCCGACGCGCCCACCAACGAAGCGGGGGCACAGTATCACCTTCATCTTTCGGCCGGCCAGATACCCTCGACGATCCTTATGCCGGGCGATCCGGGACGTGTTGAGCTCATGCGCCAGAAATGGGATGGCGGCGTGGAGCTGGCGTTCCACCGCGAGTTCCGGTCGGCCCGCGGGACGTACAAGGGCGTGGAAATCGGCGCCATCTCGAGCGGCGTCGGCGCTCCGAGCCTGGAGATCGCCACGCACGAGTTCGCGGTGATCGGCGGCGAGACGATCATCCGCGTCGGGACGTGTGGCGCGCTCCGCCCGGAAATCGCCCTCGGCGATCTCATCGTGCCGGTGGCCGCGGTCCGCCGGGACGGCATGACGGACCGCTACCTGCCGCCGGAGCATCCCGCCTTCGCGGACCCCGAGGTCTACATGGCCCTCGTTGAGGCCTGCGAGAGGCTCGGCTTCCGCTACCACCTGGGCATTGTCGCGAGCGTCGGCTCGTTCTACCTGGGCCAGGAGCGGCCGGTGACCGGCGGGTTCTGGCAGTCGGCCGCTGACGGGGTCATCGACGATCTCCGAAAGGCGGGCGTCGCCTGCCTGGAGATGGAATGCTCGGCGCTCTTCGTGCTGTCGCGCCTGTTCGGAATGAGAAGCGGCGCGGTGCTCGGCGCGGTCGCCAACCGGGCAACCAACGCCTTCGGCGACAACGGCGCCGAGGAGCGGTCGATCGCCGCGGCCAACGAGGCGGTCGTCATCCTCGAGGATTGGCGCCGGGTCAAGAAGGCCGCCGGTAAGTCGGTGTTCTACCCCTCGCTGCTGCGCAACGCCTGATCGACTCGGGTGGTCGGAGCGCGCCACAAACGACGCGAACGGCGACTTTCCGGCTAACCTGCCTCATCAGCATCTGGGAGTCGCGCGTGAGCAGCGTCGTCGTGTTCCTCTCGGTGACCCTCGACGGAGTAATGCAGGGCCCCGGTCATCCCGACGAGGATCGGCGCAATGGTTTCGATCGCGGCGGCTGGGCAGCTCCCTATGCCGACGCGATCACCACGGGCATGGCCTCCGAAGGTGGCGGCACGACCGAGGGCCTGCTCTTCGGCCGGCACACGTACGAGCAGTTCTACTCGGTCTGGCACGGCCGGACGGACAACCCCTTCAGCCCGATCCTCGACAACTCACTCAAGTACGTGGCGTCTCGGACCCTCGCCGAGCCGCTTCCCTGGCAGAACTCCATCCTGCTGAAGGGCGACGCCGGGGACGCCGTGGCGGCCCTGCGTGCCCGGCCCGGCAATGACTTCGTCATCCTGGGAAGCGGCGAGCTCGTACGCTCGTTGCTCACGGCAAAGCTCGTGGACAGGATGATCCTGCTCATCCACCCGATCGTGCTCGGCGCCGGTCAGCGCCTGTTCGACCAGGCCGGGCCGGTCTTGCCATGGCGCCTTGCCGCGACGAAGAACTCCACCACGGGAGTGATCATCGCGACCTACGAGCGCGCCGCGTCCTGACGCGCGGCAAGACCGCTAGCTCGCCGACTCGCGCTCGTAAGGCTGCCCGTCGGCCGCCGGAGCGATCGACCGCCCGACGACGCCCGCCAGGATTACGATCGTGATGATGTAGGGCAGCGCGTCCCAGAACTCCGAGGGGATGTAGCTGAACACGTTGCCGAGGTCGCCGCTCGGGGGCGAGATGGTGATCGACAGGCTCAGCCCGGTCGCGGACGCGAAGAGCAGAGCCGCACCGAACGCGCCCACCGGCGACCACCGACCCACGATCATGGCCGCGAGCCCGATGAACCCGCGCCCGTTGGTCATGTTGGCCTGGAACTGGGTGCCGTACTCCATGCTCAGCCACGCGCCGCCGAGGGCTGCCAGGGCCCCGGACATGACCACGTTGCGGTAGCGGAGCCGGATGACGTCGATGCCGACGGTCTCGACCGCCCGAGGGTGCTCGCCCGCGGCCCGCGTCCGCAGTCCCCAGCGCGACCGGAAGAGCATGATCTGGAAGATGATCACGATGATGATCGTCGTGAGGCCGATGGGACCCTGGTTCAGAACGGCGTTCAGGAGCCAGCCCACCAGCGGCACCGTGGCCACCTCCTGGGGCACCCCCAGCGGCGTGAACTGCCCGGCTCCGGTGAGCGACTGGCCGGACACGAGCGTGTAGAGGTAGCCCGTGATCCCGGCCGCACCGATGTTGATGATCGTCCCGCCGATGATCTGGTCGATCCTCGCGGAGATGGACAGCCAGGCATGGAGCAGCGAGACCAGCATGCCTGCCACGATCGCCGCCAGCACGCCGATCAGAAGGGCCGGGGTCGCGCCGAACAGCGGGAATGGGGCCTCCGGTCCAAGGGCGCCGGCGACCAGGGCGGAGGCATACCAGCCGACGAACGCGCAGATGAGCATGATGCCTTCGAGGCCGATGTTGACCACGCCCGACCGCTCGCACATGACGCCGCACAGGGCCGCGAGGGCGATTGGCACGGAGACCGCCACGGTGGTGGCCGAGATGGGGTTGATGTTCTCGATCAGATAGCCCATGAGCTGGAATACCAAACCGATCAGCGGGATCGCGTCGAGGGCTCCGGGGATGCCGCTCATTGAACCGACTCCGTGCTGTACTTCCCGGCCGTCAAGGCCGCCGGTTCAGGGGTGGACGTGCCGGCTCGGCGCCGGGCCAGAACCCGTCTGAGCACGTTCACGATGAGGAACAGCAGAATGATCGCCTGGAGGGCATTGATCAGGTCCGGTGGAACTCCGGCCTGACTCTGCATCGCCGGCGAACCGGCTCGCATCGCCCCGAGGAGCAGCCCCGAGAACAGGACACCGATCGGGTTCGAGCTTGCCAGGAGCGCGACCGTGATTGCATCGAAGCCGATGCCGGTGTCGTACCCGAACGACGTCTGGTGGACCTGGCCGAGCAGGGTAACGGATCCGGCCAGGCCCATCAGGAGGCCCGACAGCGACATGGTCAGGACGATCAGGCGCCGCGTCTTCATGCCGGCGTACCTGGCCGCGTCCGGGTTTGCGCCGGCAGAGCGGATCTCGAAGCCGAGGGTGGTCTTGTAGAGCACGAACCAGATGATCGGCACGGCGAGCAGCGCGATGAAGACACCGATATGGAGATCGCGGGTGAACGGCAGGACGTAGAGAGCGCCGTTCAGCTCGCTGATGTCCTGGGTCGTGGGCTGAGGTGCCCGCGGCAGCGTGAGTGGCCCCTTGATCGCCCAGTTGCTGACGTAGAACAGGATGTAGTTGAGCATGATCGTGGTGACGACTTCGTGCGCGCCCGAGGTGGCCTTGAGGAAGCCCGGGATGAAGCCCGCGAGGGCCCCCGCCAGCGCGCCCGCCAGGAGGGCCAGTGGGATGGCGATCCACGGACCGGTCGCGCCGCCGATCGCCGAGATCACGGCGACTGAAGCGATCGACCCCATCAGAAACTGGCCGCGGCCGCCGATGTTGAACAGCCCGGCCTTGAAGCCGACCGCCACGCCCAGGCCGCCCAGGATCAGCGGAGTGGAATAGACCAGCGTCGAGGTCAAGCCGTTGAAGCTCACGATGCCGCTCACCAGGGCGCCGTAAGCGTCGATGGGCAGCCGCGCGTCGAACGGTTGGCGGCCCGGAACGAGCCCGCTCAGCAGGAAGATCATGATTCCGCCGGCGAGGAGCGCCAGGACGATTGCGGCGAGCGGCTCGGCCAGGCTCTGGATAACTCGTCTGGTCACGCCGTCGCCTCCGCAGCTTCCCTGCCACCGGTAGCCATGTACAGCCCGACTTCGCTCTTGTCGGCCGTGCGGCCGTCCATCTCCGCCACGATCCGACCGCGGTACATGACCGCGATCCGGTCCGACATCTCCATCACCTCGTCGAGCTCCGCCGAGACCAGGAGAACGGCCGCGCCGGCGTCACGCTTGGCGATGATCTGGCGGTGGATGAACTCGATGCTGCCCACGTCGAGGCCACGCGTCGGCTGATCCAGAACGAGCAGCTTGAGCGGCCGGTCGAACTCGCGGGCGACGATGACCTTCTGCTGGTTGCCCCCCGACAGCGTCGCCGCCGGAACGTTGATGGACGGGGTTCGGATATCGAACTTCTCCACCTGGCGCTCCGCCGAGGATTTGATGGCCTGATCGTCGCGAAGGAACGATCTCGAGTAAGGAGGGCTGTAGTAGCCCGTCAGCACGAGGTTGTCGTAGACGGGGAATGCGAGGATCAGGCCGAAGCGATGCCTGTCCCCAGGTACGTAGGCAACTTCCGCCATGTTCATCTTGCGCGGCGACAGGCCGGTCACGTCCCGGCCGTCGAGCGTCACCTTGCCGCCCTGGGGCGTCCGCATCCCGACGATCGATTCGACCAGCTCGTCCTGGCCGTTGCCGGCGACCCCGGCGACGCCCACGATCTCGCCGGCCCGAACCTCGAGGGACAGGCCCGGAATGATCTCGCGGTGGCGCGCGTCGGCGACTCGCAGCCCCTCGATCTGGAGCATCGGCCGGCCCACGTGCGACTCCCCGCGGTCGGCGGTCAGCTCGACCGCGCGGCCGACCATCAGCTCGGCCAGCTCCTCTTCGGTCGTCTCCGCCGGACGGCGCTCGCCGATCACCTTGCCGCGCCGGATGACCGTGATCCGATCCGCGATCTCGAGAACTTCGTAAAGCTTGTGGCTGATGAAGACGATCGATCGCCCATCTGCCGCGAGGCGTCGCAGAAGGCCGAAGATCTCATCCGTCTCCTGAGGAGTGAGCACGGCGGTCGGCTCGTCGAGGACCAGGATTCGAGCCTCACGATAGAGAGCCTTGAGGATCTCCACCCGCTGCTGCTGCCCCACCGACAGTGACGCGACCTTGGCCTCGGGATCCAGCTCGAAGCCAAAGCGGCCGGCCAGGTCGGCGATCTTTCGTCGCGCCTGCTTTCGGTCGAGGAAGATGGGGTTGGCCATCGTCTCGGCGCCCAGGATCACGTTGTCCGCGACGGAGAGCACCGGTACGAGCATGAAGTGCTGGTGGACCATGCTGATGCCGCGGGCGATGGCGTCGGCCGGGCTGGCGATCTGAACGGGCTTCCCGTCGAGAAGAATCTGGCCCTCGTCGGGCCGGGCAAGGCCGTACAGGACATTCATAAGCGTCGTCTTGCCTGCCCCGTTCTCGCCGAGCAGGGCGTGGATCTCACCGGGGCATACGTCGAGATCGATGTGGTCGTTGGCGACAACGCCTGGATAACGCTTTGTCATGCCCCGCATCTCGAGTGCGGGAACGCCGGGTCCGTCCTGTGTCATGGCTGCCTCGCCCTGATTCGCGCGGCGCGCGCGCAAGGTCTGCCGGATACGACGAGCGGGCCGACCGTTGGCCGACCCGCTCGAAGATTAACGCTAGTTGAGGGCTACTTGCCGGTCCAGGTTCCGCACTGGGCAGTGCAGGTCGTCAGCGTGCCGGCCTTCATGGCCGCCAGAGCTGCGTCGAGCTTGCCCTGAAGGTCGCTGGGGAGGGTGACCGAGGTGTTCTGGAACGCCGAGATGCCGATGCCGTCGTTCGCGGCGTTGAACTTGCTGATGCCGCCCTTGGCGGTACCGGCGTTGATCGCCTTGATCGTCTGGCTGACGGCGCTGGCAAGGTGCTTCTCGGCAGACGTGACGATGCACTTGTCCGCGCTCGGGTAGCTCTGGTACTGGTCGACGTCGACGCCGATGGCGTAGATGCCGGCCGCGCAGGCGGCGTCGAGGGCGCCGTTGCCGGTTGCGCCGGCGACCTGGAACAGGACGTCGACCTTCTTCTGGCTGATGAACTGCTGGCTGAAGGTCTTGCCGAAGACCGGGTCTCCGTAGGCCTTGGTGATGTCACCGGTGGAGAAGAAGCCCGAGTCGACCGTGACGCTCGACTTGTAGGCCTTGGCGCCGAGCTCGTAGCCCTGCATGTAGCGGACGACGGCCGGGTTGCTGTTGATGCCGCCGAGCTGGCCGATGACACCGGTCTTGCTCACGGCTGCCGCGACCATACCGGCGAGGTATCCGGCCTGGTCTTCCTGGAACTGGATGCCGATCAGATGCGGCAGCAGCGTGGCGGCATCGCCCTTGCAGGCGAAGGTGCTGTCCGGCGCGCCGGTGGCGTCGACGCAAGGGGCGACGTCAACGGCAACGAACCAGATGTCCGGGTTGGCCTTGGCAGCCTTGATCGTGTCGTTGCCCAGGTTGAAGCCAACTGTGACGATGACGTTGGTCTTCTGGTCGACGAACTGCTGGATGTCCGAGGCGTATTCGGTGGCATCCTTCGGGACGAGATAGCTGACGCTGGCGCCGAGGGCATCGGCGGCGTCCTTGGCGCCCTGGTACGAGTACTGGTTGAAGTTCTTGTCGTCCACGCGGCCGACGTCGGTGACGACGCCGATCTTGAACGCCGTCGCCGGAGCGCTGGCGCTGGCGCTGGTGGCCGGTGTCGGGGTCGCGGCCGGTGTCGGGGTCGCGGCGGGGGTCGGGGTCGCGGTCGGCGACGCCGTGGCGGCGGCACTGGAGCAAGCTGCTGCGACTAGCGCAGATACAGCAAGGAGTGCGATTGCCTTTCGCGGCAAACGGGCCATTCGAGCCTCCCTGTCTCGAGACGAGGTCGCAGCGCAACCTCAGTATGCAGATTGTATAGCGGGACGGACATTCGCCAGCCAGACAAGTGGGACGGAGAGAAGACGAGCACGAGATGACGGCCCGCGAGCGACGCGGCCGAGCAATCTGCGGACGGCCAGGACACGTTCACCGTCAGCCGGGCCTGTAGAGCTCCCGCCGGTCAAGGCCGGAGGCCGCGGCCACCCGGCGGACGGCTTCGCTTCGCTTGAGGCCGGTCGTAACGAGGCGGTCCACTTCCGCGCGAGCCGCGGCGAGATCCGGAGCCGAGGCCGAGGCAGCGGTCTCTCCCGGCGCGTGTCCGGCGGACGCGAGTCTGGCTTCGAGGACGATCGCGAACTCGCCGCGGAGGGTCAGGGCATTCGAGGCGGCGGCCGCGACCAGCTCGTCGAGACTCCCGCGCACGACCTCTTCATGGATTTTCGTCAGCTCGCGGCAAATGGCCGCGCGTCGCTCGCCGCCCGACGAGGCCGCCAGGTCGCGCAACGTAGCCGGAACCCGCGACGGGCCTTCGTAGAGGACGCACGCCCGATCGTCGGCGGCTATGCGGGCCAGCCGCTCGCGCCGTTCCCTGCCAGAGCGTGGCAGGAAACCCTCGAACGTCCAGCGAGGCGCCGCCAGCCCCGCGGCCACCAGCGCGGCGAGCACCGCCGAAGCCCCGGGAATCGGGACGACGACGCCGCCCTCCGCGGCCCAGGCCGCCGCCAGCTCGGCGCCCGGGTCGCTAACCAGCGGAGTACCCGCATCGGTGACCAGGGCAAGGTCCAGCCCGGAGCGCAGATGCTCCAGCAGCTCGATCTCGCGACCCCGGCCGCTCTGAGCGTGGTAGCTGATCAGCCGCGTGGCGATCTCGTAGCGGGCGAAGAGGCGGCGGGTCAGCCTCGTGTCTTCCGCGGCGACGAGCGGCACGCTCTTGAGCGTCTCGATTGCCCGAAAGGTGACGTCGCCGAGATTGCCGATCGGCGTCGACACGACGAAGAGCCGGCCCCCACCGCCGCCCGAGCCGTCGCCCGGGCCGCCATCGTCGCCGGGGCCGTCGCCGGCAGCGTCGCCGGCACGCGCCGAGCTCGGTCTCGATCCCCTCGCCTCGCTCATCGCCTGGCCGATCCGGGCCGCCGTCGCGGGTACAGGTAGTCCACGCCGGTGGTCCTTGGGCCCAGCTTCGCGACCGGCGGCACCTGGCGCTTGAACTCCGAGACCGCAACCATCCGCTTTACGCGGTCTACCGTCGCAACGTCGAAGCCCATGGCCAGAAGCTCCTCGTCGTCGCGGCGCTTGTCGATCATCCAGAACAGCAGCCGGTCCAGTGCCGGGTAGGTGAAGCCCGCCTCGGATTCGTCGGTCTGGCCGGGCCACAGGTCCGCCGATGGAGCCTTGCGGATGATCTCCTCCGGCACGCCAACGGCCGCGGCGAGCTGGCGCACCTGGCTCTTGTACAGATCGCCGATCGGGTTGAACGCGCACGCCGAATCGCCGAACAGCGTCGTGTAGCCGATCAGCGACTCGGTCTTGTTGCCCGTCCCGACCACAAGGCCGCCCCAGGTAACGGACCGGTCGTACAGCACGCACATCCGCTGGCGGGCCATGAAGTTGCCGCGTCGCAGCGGAGCGGCGTCGAGCCCGCCGGCGCCGGCCGCGCCATCGGCTCCGAAGTAGCCGTCGACCATGGGGCTGATGTCCACGACTTCACTCGAGCAGCCGAGCCGGTCCACGACCATGCGAGCGTGCTCGACGGACTCCGGCGACGAGGTTCGATACGGCATCGAGACGCAGAGCAGCAGCTCGGGTTTGATGGCATCCGCGACCAGGTAGGCGACCAGCGCCGAGTCGATGCCTCCTGAAAGGCCGACCAGCGCGCGGTCGAAGCCGGCCTGTCTGAGCTGGTTCCGGATGAAGCCGACGATGACGCGCCGCGCGACGTCGGTGTCGATGGCCAGCTCCGCCGGCAGCTCGAAAAGCCCGTTCGATCCGTCGGCCGGGATGTCGGTGGGACGGCCGGCTTGCGGGTTCATCGGTTCTCTCGTGCTTTCGCCCGCCGCCGCGTCTCTCCGTCCGCCGGCTCGACTCCGGGGCCGCGCTCGCTGGCCTGGTCGATCGTCATCCCCGTCCGCTCGGCCAGAATTCGCCGCAGCTCGCGCAGGTGCAGCTCGGGCCGCTCGTCGCGCAGGAGCGGCAGGCTGACTCGCTCGCGGCGCACGTCGGCCGCGTCGACGTCCACGAAATGCAGACCCTCGTCGAAGAGGGGCGCGCTGAAGACCGCGTCGCCGCTCGGCGAGATGACCTCCGAGCCGCCCCAGAAGCTGATCGTCTCGTCCACGCCCACGCGGTTGCAGAAGACCACGTAGCTCGTCGTCAGCTGGGCGTAGGTCCGGATCAGCGTCTGCCAGGAAGCCGCCGTCCCCAGGCCCACCTCGTGGATGGCTGCCAGGTCGCGGCCCGGCGACGAGGAAACGTTGATCAGGACGTGGGCGCCGTCGAACGCGAGCGTCTCCGGGACCGACAGATGCCAGAAGTCCTCGCAGACGGCCAGGCCGAGGCGTACGCCGAGCCGCGACTCCACCGTCCGCAGGCTGTCCCCCGCGGCGAAGAACCGTCGCTCGTCGAAGAGCCCGTAGGTGGGCAGGAAGAGCTTGCGGTGGACGAACCGGACCGCTCCACCCTCGAGCAGCGCGGCGCTGATGAAGAGACGGTGATCGTCGGACTCTTCGACGAACGAGACCACGGCCGACATCGGACGCTCGCCGGCGGATCCTTCCGCGCGCGCCGCGAGCTCGAGCAGCCTCGGGTCGTCGCGGCGCATCGCGACCTCGCCCGCGAGATCCTGGATGAGGTATCCGGTGAGGCCGAGCTCGGGGAAAACGACGAGGTCCGCGCCGCCGCCGCGGGCTTCGTCGAGCAGCGCGAGGTGGCGCGCAAGGTTGTCCTCTACCACGCCGAGGCGCGGCGCCATTTGTGCGAGGGCGATCCGGATGGGCTTCACGCGATGAGTCTAGCCGCGCCCCGGCGAGCCGTGCTCGGGGGCCCGGCGAGACCGCGGTGTTGCGTCAGTATGCCTGGGGCTGGGCCGGTGGCACCGGGCCTCGGGCCGCGGGGGCCGTTCCGGTCGAGGCGAGCTGAAGCTTCTGCTCCGGGGACCCCTCGACCTCTTCGGCGAAGTGGCAGGAGACCTGGTGGCCGCTCTCGATGTCGCGTAGCACCGGGACCTCCACCGCGCATCGCTCCGGGTTGCCGAGCCTCGCCCGCAGCCAGCAGCGCGTGTGGAAGTGGCAGCCGGACGGTGGGTTCGCCGGGCTGGGCACGTCCCCTGTCAGGATGATGCGCCGGCGCCGGGCCTCGATGGCCGGATCCGGGATCGGCACCGCGGACAGCAGGGCCACGGTGTACGGGTGGATCGGCCTGTCGTAGAGGTCGCGCGACGGCGCCGTCTCGACGAGCCTGCCCAGGTACATCACCGCTATCCGGTCGCTGATGTGCCGCACCACAGACAGGTCGTGGGCGATGAACAGGTACGTCAGCCCGAACTCGCCCTGGAGCCGCTCGAGGAGGTTGATGATCTGCGCCTGGATCGATACGTCCAGGGCGCTGATCGGCTCGTCGGCGACGATAAGGTCCGGATGGAGCGCCAGGGCGCGGGCGACGCCGATGCGCTGGCGCTGGCCGCCGCTGAACTCGTGCGGGTAGCGGTCGCCGTAGTCCGGGTTGAGCCCGACCGTCTTGAGGAGATACCGAACGCGCTCGCGGCGCTCCGACTTGGAGCCGTATTTGTGGATCTCCATCGGCTCGGACACGATGCCGGCCGCCGTCATTCGGGGGTTCAGGCTCGCATAGGGGTCCTGGAAGATCATTTGCATGCGGCGCCGGATCGGGCGCATTTGCGCCGCGCCTATGTCCGTGATCGGCTGGCCGTCGAAGACGATGCTCCCGCCGGTGGGCTTGTAGAGACGCAGGAGCGTCCGCCCGACGGTGCTCTTGCCGCAGCCCGACTCCCCGACCAGGCCCACGGTCTCGCCCTTGCGGATGGAGAAGCTGACGCCGTCCACGGCCTTGATGTCGCCGATGTGCCGGTCGATGAGGACACCGCTCGTGATCGGGAAGTACATCCGGAGGTCTGTGACCTCCACGAGCGGTCGTGCCTCCCCTGCGGCCTGGACGGTGGCGTCGGCCTGAGCCGCGACGCCGCGGCCGGCGTCAACGGCTGCGACCGGGCTATCGGGGCCGTTGGTCGATGCGCTCATCGGGCAATCTCCGCGACGGTCGGTGCCGGCGCCGCGTGGAAGCCCGGCCGGTCGGGATGGGCGAGCCTGGCCTCATCCGGAGTCGGGACGTTCCAGCAGGCAACCCGGTGAGTGGGATTGGCACCGGTGGTCTCGATTGCTACGACGCCGTCCATCGCACCGAGCGCCGGCATGTCGGCCCAGCACCTGTCGATTGCCCAGGCGCAGCGCGGCGCGAAGGGGCAGCCCACGGGCGCCTGGCGAAGGTCCGGCGGGACACCCTCGATCGGGACGAGTGGCTCGCCTTCTTCCGCGTCGAGGCGGGGCATCGAATGGAGCAGGCCGATCGTGTACGGGTGGAGCGGCCGGGCGAACAGGTCCGACGTGGCGGCCGTCTCGACCACGAACCCCGCGTACATGACGTTTACGCGCCGGGTCATGCCGGCCACGACGCCCAGGTCGTGGGTGATCAGGATGACCGCGGTGTTGCGCTCGGCGGCGAGCCGGGAGAGGAGCTCCAGAACCTGGGCCTGGATCGTGACGTCGAGGGCGGTCGTCGGCTCGTCTGCTATGAGCAGCTTCGGCTCGAGCGCGAGGGCCATGGCGATCATGACGCGCTGCCGCATGCCGCCGCTGAATTGGTGCGGGTAGTCGCGCAGCCGCTTCTCGGGCTGCGGAATGCCGACCATGCCGAGCAGCTCGATCGCACGTTCGCGGGCGTCCTTCGTCGACACCTTCCGATGGGCCCGGATCGTCTCGACCATCTGCTCTTCGATCCGGAGGACCGGGTTCAGGCTGGTCATCGGGTCCTGGAAGATCATGGCGATGTCCTTGCCGCGGATGTCGCGCATCGCGGACTCGTCGATCTCGAAAAGGTCTTGACCCTCGAACACGGCCGAGCCGCGCTCGATGTGGCCCGCCGGCCTGGGGAGCAGGCGCATGACGGCGAGGTTAGTGACGGATTTGCCGCAGCCGGACTCGCCGACCAGCCCGAGCGTCTCGCCTTCGTCCAGGTCGAAGGAGACGCCATTCACGGCGTGGACGGTGCCGTCGTGCGTGCGGAACCGGACGACCAGGTCGCTGACCGAAAGAAGATGCATCTGGCTATCGCTTCAGGCGTGGGTCGAGAGCCTCGCGCAGCCCGTCGCCCAGGAGGTTGAACCCGATGGCGCTTATCACGATCGCGGCGCCCGGGAAGAAGATCAGGTAGGGGTAGTTCTGCAGGTAGCTGGAGGCGTCCGTCAGCATCTCCCCCCATTCGGCGATGCGCGGATCGCCCGGGCCAAGACCCAGGAACCCAAGGCCCGCGACGTCGATGATCGCCGTCGCCGCGAACAGGGTGGCCTGGACGATCAGCGGCGTCAGGGCGTTGGGCATCATGTGCCGGACGAGGATCCGCACCGGTGAGGCGCCCATGGAGCGGGCGGCGATGACGTAGTCGGACTCGCGCAGCGCCAGGAGGCTCCCTCGCAACAGACGCGCGAACATCGGCGAATAGGAGATGCCGACGGCCAGCATGATCTGCAGCTCGCCGTGGCCGAGCCACGACACGAGGACGATTGCCAGGAGCAAGCCCGGAACCGCGAGCATGACGTCCACGAATCGCATGAGGAGGCCGTCCAGCTTGCCACCCGCGCCGCCCGCGATTGAGCCCACGATGGTTCCGCCGATGAGGCCGAAGAGCACGGCCACCACGCCGACCGAGAGGCTGATCCGCGCGCCGTAGAGGACCCGCGTGAATTCGTCACGACCCTGCTGGTCCGTGCCCATGAGGTGAGCGAGGCTCGGCGATTGATACCCGTCGGCGAGCTTGCCGACCGTAGGGTCGTAGGGGGACAGGATGGGGGCCAGGATCGCGCCCATGACGAATACGGCGATGAAGAAGAGGCCGACCAGCGCCGGGCCGTTCCGCATCAGCCGGCGGAGGGCGTCGCCCCAGAGCCCACGGCTGGTGCGCGGAGTGGCGGCAAGGGTGGCTGCGGTTGCGGTCATCTAGCTGTACCTGATTCGCGGGTTCAGGAAGGCATAGCCGATGTCCACGATCAGGTTCACGACCATGAAGATGACCGCGAAGATGAGGACCAGCGACTGGACGACGACGTAATCATGGTTTCTGATGGAGTCGACCACCCACGAACCAACGCCATTGATGTTGAAAACCGTCTCGGTCAGCACCGCGCCGGCTAGCAGGGCGCCCGCCTCGAGCCCGATGACGGTGGTCACGGGCAGCCAGGCGTTGCGCATGATGTGGCGATTGTCCACTCGCTTCTCGGTGAGCCCCTTGGCGCGGGCCGTTCGGACGTAGTCCTCGTTGCTCACCTCGATGACGGCGGCTCGCGTGATACGGGTCACCACTGCCAGCGGGATCGAGCCCAGCGCGATGGACGGCAGGATGACATGCGCGATCGCATCGACGAACGGGGCCGTCGTGCCGCCCTGCAGCGAAGCGAGGGCGCCGTCGATGATCGGGAAGTTGGTGACCGCCGGGACACCGAGGGTCGGATCGGCGAGACCGAAGGTCGGTAGCCAGTGCAGCTGCACGCCGAAGAAGAAGGCGAGCGTGTAGCCGAGCACGAAGACCGGGATGGAGATGCCGAAGAGCGAGATCACGGTGACGATGCCGTCGATCAGCCCGTTGCTGTGTCTGGCCGCGATCCGGCCGAGCGGGATGCCCAGCCCGATGGCGAAGAAGAGCGCCCCCATCGTCAGCTCGATCGTGGACGGAAACCTGAGCAGGAAGACGTCGACCACCTTCGTGCCGTCGACATAGCTCGACCCGAAATCGCCATGCAGAAGGCGGCCGATGTACTCGAAGTACTGGACGTACAGCGGCCTTGTCAGCCCGAGGGCCTCGTTGACGTCGGCGATGCGCTGCGGCGTGGCGTGCTGCCCCAGGATGGCGGACGCGGGGCCGCCGGGAAGCAGGCGCACGAAGATGAACAGCAGTACCGAGAGCCCGAGCAGCACCGGTACGGCAGCGATGACGCGCCGAACGATGAACCTTGCCACGTGGTACGAAGACTCCTGGTGAAAGTGGCCCCCCGGGGTTTGTCGACCCCGGGGGACCGAACGCGCGAATGTTACAGGCCGGCCGACCGGCTCAACCGGCCGGGAGGCCAGGTGCCGATGCTACTTCGACAGCGTCACGGTATTGAAGTACTCGATACCGTTGCTGGCGCCGACGAAGCCGTGCACCTTCGAGGTGTACGCACCGGGCGGAGTGGAGTTGACGATCGGAACCACGGGCAGATCCTGCGCCAGGAGGTCCTGGACCTGACCCCAGTCGGCATTGGCGGCGTCCTCGGAGGGCTCCGCGAGTGCCTTGAGCATCAGGGTGTTGGCCTGGTCGTTCTTCCACCCGAACTGCGGATTCGGCTGGCCATTCTGGTAGCCGAACCACGCGGCGTAGAGGAAGTTGTCCGCGCCGGCCCAGTCGCAGGTCCAGCCGAACAGGTAGAGCGGGAACTTGCCGGCGGTCGCGTCATCGACATAGCCGGTGCCCCAATCCTCGGTCTTGAAGTTGACCGTGAAGCCAATCGCCTGGAGATCCGACGCGATGGCCTGGGCGATGCCCTTCGGATCCGGCATGTACGGCCGGACGACGTTGGACGGGTAGTAGAGATCGATGGTCTTCTGATCGGCGGTCAGGTTGGCCTTCGCGAGGTCTGCCTTGGCCTGATCGACGCTGTACGAGGGCAGGGTCTCAGCCTTGAACCCGAGTGTGGCCGGCGGCATGAAGCCTGTCGGGACCTTGCCGAGGCCGGAGTAGAACGCAGCGACGTAGCTCGACTTGTTGACTGCCTCGGAGATCGCGAGTCGCACGTTCTTGTCGGCGTAGATCGTGGGCGTGCCGCCAACACTCTGGTTCATGGCCAGGTTGAGCTGGTTGCAGGACGCGCCCCGGTCGATGATGGTCAGGCCGGAGTCCTTGGCGGTCTTGACGTCGAGCGGTGAGATCGAGAACGCCAGGTCCGCGCCGCCGGCCTGGAGCGCCTGCAGCTTGGAGGTGGAGTCCTTGAAGGGCTTGAAGATGACCTGGTCGAGCTTTGCGGCGTTCGCCGAATCCCAGTAATTGGGGTTCTTGACCACGGTGTAGTGGTCCTTGGCGACCCACTCCTTGAACATGAACGGCCCGGTGCCGACCATGTCCTTGCCCTGACCGAGCTGGCCCTGGGCGTACTTGTTGTTGGCCAGGGTCGCATTGTCCGCGTCGCCTGCCTTGAGGGCCGTCGGGCTCTCGATGCCGAAGACGGCGAGGGTGGAGGCGAGCAGGAAGTTCGACTGCGGGGCCTTGAGCTTGATGACGAAGGTCTGCTGGTCGGGGGCGCTCACGTCCGCGACGTTTGACTTGTCGCCGAACCCGCCGAACACGGCGCCGTAGTAGTACGCCGCTGTCTGGACGTCGCCGGCCGGGAAGTTCTGCCAGCGCTTGTAGTTGTACACGACGGCGTCGGCGTTGAAGTCCGTGCCGTCATGGAACTTGACGCCGGTCCGCAGCTTGAAGGTGTAGGTCAGGCCGTCGGAGCTGACCGTCGGGAGCGCCGACGCCAGAACGGGGATGACGTCGCTGATGGTGCCGGGCTTCAGGCCGACCAGACCCTGAACGACCTGCGCCTCGACATAGAGTGAGTTGCCGTCGCTGACGAGCGCCGGGTCCGCGTATACGGCAGGGCCGTCGAGGGCGACGACCATGCTGCCGCCGCCGGCAGTGCCCGCGCTCGGCGACGCACTGCTGCTGCTGCACGCCGACGCAACGAGCGCCGCGACAGCCAGCAAGGAGGCAAATCGTTTCATGTCCACTCCCTTTCTTCGCGCACATCACCATCCGATTGCGAAACGACGCCAGGCTGGGCAGCGCAGGCGCGACCTCCTCCGAGAAGGGCTATCGCAAATCACCGGATCGCAAGGTGAAGAACTGTAAAAACCCTATACCAGATGGGCTCCGTTGTCATGATTGCCTTATCAACAACGACAGAGCCGCTTATCAATGGTGTGGACCCTCAGCGGTATGACGGTGCTCGTCGGGCTACTTGTCCAGCCAGACCGAGGTCAGGATCTCGACCATGTTGCCGGAGCCGACGAACCCCCGGACGTAGCTGCGGGCAGCAGCCGGCAGCTTGGCGTTGAGGAGCGGTACCGTGGGCATGTCGGCCGCGACGATGTCCTGGGCCTTCTGCCAGGCCGCTTTGATCGTGGCCGGATCCGTGGCCGAGAGTCCGGCTGCCATGGTGGATTCGAGCGCGTCGTTGGCGTATGCGAACTCTATGTTCGGGGTGCCCGCGGCGCCGGCGGTTCCCGGCGTGTAGTGGAAAAACGCCGTATTGAGGAAGTAGTCCGCCGAATCCCACACGCACGCCTGGCTCGAGATCCACATCGGCAGCTTCCCGGCCGCTGCGTCGGCGCTGAGCGCAGCCGCGTCCTCCGGCTTGAGGTTGGCGGTGATGCCGATTCCGGCGATGTCGGCCGCGACCGCGGTGGCCAACCCTTTGGCGTCGACGAGAGACGGTGAAGCCACGCCGGTCGGATACCACAGATCGATCGATGGCTTGGCGGCCCCGAGTCCGGCGGCGGTCATGTAGCCCTTGGCGCGATTCAGGTCGTAGCCCGGCAGGAATTCCGGCTTGTAGTAGAGGGCGCCGTCGGGAACCCAGTTTTCGGCGATCGTAGCGGCGCCGGCGTAGATCTCGGTCACGTAGGACTGCTTGTTGACGGCCGAGGCGATGGCGAGGCGGACGTTGTCATCGGACAGCAGGTTCGTGGCTCCGTTGACCGTGTCCCCGTCGTTCATGGCCAGCTGCGTCACGTCGCATGAGTTACCGCGATCGAGGACGGTGACCGTCTTGGAGCCGGACATGCTCTTGAGGTCGGCGGGATCCACGACGTCGATCATGTCCACGTCTCCACTCTGCAACGCCGCGGTTGCCGCTGCGGCGTCGGCGAACGGCTTGAAGACGATCCCGTCGAGATATGGCGTCGATGCTGTGTCCCAGTAGGAGGAGTTCCGGACCAGCGTCACGTGGTCGCCCTGAACTCGCTCACTGAACGTGAACGGCCCGGTTCCTACCATCGCCTTGCCCTCCCCGCCCGTACCCTGGGCATAGGGGTTCTTGGCCAGGCTGGGGTTGTTGCCGTCATTGGCCTGGATCGAGGTCGGACTCAGTATCCCGAAGGCCACGTTGGCCTGGCTGATCAGGAAGTTGCTCTGGGGCTTGCGCAGGTTGATGACGACGGTCTGGGGATCCGGCGCGTCCACCGAGGCGAGGTTGCCCGCTGCTCCGAAGCCGCCGAAGACTGCCCGGAAGTCCTGGGCCGCGTTCTGGAGGTCGCCCTTCGGAAAGGCGTTCCAGCGGTCGTAGTTGAACTTGACCGCGGCGGCGTCGAGATCCGTGCCGTCCTGGAACTTGATGCCGGTCCGCAGCTTGAAGGTATAGGAGAGGCCGTTGCCGCTCACGGTGGGCAGCGCGGCGGCCAGGACCGGGACGACGACGCTGTTCGTGCCCGGCTCGAGGCCCACGAGGCCCTGGACGACTTCGTTGGCGATGTATGTCGACGAGACGTCGTTGGCCAAAGCCGGGTCCGCGTAGGTGAGGTCGCCGACCATACCCACGGTCAGCGTTCCCCCGGTCTTGAGTCCCTGCGGATGCGCCGGCAGAGTGGCCGTGCTGCCTGCGCACGCTCCGGCCACGACCGCCACAACGGCCAGGATCGACAAGAACCGCTTCACTGCAACTCCTTGATCCAGAGGCTCAGGGTATCCCCGCACCAATCAGATGCGGCTCCGCCGCGAACCACCTGCCCGGCCGGAAGCCACTCCCGCCGCTCCCAGGCCATTCCCGGGCCAATCTCGGGCTCCGAGAAGCCCGGGCGGAGCGGTCTTCGGACGGCGCGAACGAGCGACGCGAATCGCCTCGCCGACGCAGAGCGCCAGGTCGATCAGTCGGGCTCGGCGGCCGCCGTCTCGATGACGTCCTGCTTCGCCGCGGTCTCCTGAACCACGTCGGCGGAAACCTGCTCGGCGAAGTGGCAAGCCACCTGATGACCGCTTTGGAATGTCCGGAGCGGCGGCTCCGTGGTGGAGCATTCCGCCGGGTTTCCGAGCCGTTCTCGAAGCCAGCACCTGGTGTGGAACCGGCAGCCCGAAGGTGGATTGGCCGGTGATGGAACATCGCCTTTTAGAACGAGGCGCTTCTTGCGCTGGCGCGGATCCGGGATCGGAATCGCCGAGAGCAAGGCGACGGAATAGGGATGAAGCGGATTGCCGTACAGCACGTCCGTCTCGGCGACCTCGACGATCTTACCCAGGTACATCACGCCGATCCGCTCACAGAAATACTGCACCACGGACAGGTTGTGGGCGATGAACAAGTACGTCAGGTTGAATTGCGTCCGCAGATCCGAGAGCAGGTTCAGGATCTGCGACTGGATCGAAACGTCCAGGGCTGAGACCGGTTCGTCGCAGACGACGAATTCGGGGCCGAGCGAGAGGGCGCGGGCGATGCCGATGCGTTGTCGCTGGCCGCCCGAGAACTCATGTGGGTAGCGGCGCGAGTAGTCGCGCCGCAGGCCGACCGCCTCCAGGTAGTCGCCGACGCGCTTGTCGCGGACCGCCCGCTTCGACCAGCCGTTCTCGCGATCGGCCTGAGCGATAAGCCCTTCGCCGATGATGTCGCTCACCGGCATGCGTGGATTGAGGGACCCATACGGATCCTGGAAGATGATCTGCATCTTGCGGCGCATGCGGTGGAGCTGCGACCGCCGTATCGCCAGCAGATCCTCCCCATCGAGCGTCACCGATCCCCCTGTGGCCTTTTCCAGCCGCAGGATCGTCCGCCCCAGCGTCGTCTTGCCGCACCCGGACTCGCCGACCAGACCGTACCTCTCGCCGCGCGAGATGGTCAGGCTGACGTCGTCGACGGCAAAGACGCTGCCGATCCGGCGGCGCAAGATGCCGCCGTAGATCGGGTAGTAGGTCTTGAGGTTCCGGACCTCCAGCATGACGTCCGGCTGAGTGCCGGCGGACACACCGTTGGGGCTATCGGCGGGAACAGAATCGACCAGGGCCTGTTCGGTCTGAGGCGTCATGCCTGAGCCTCGGGAAGACCTGCGGTCACGGTCGCAACAGCTGCCTTCTCGAATTCGTACCGTCGAGCGGCACCTTCGGCGGCGTGCAGGAAGCACCGGGATCGCGACTTGCGACCGGGCGTATCCATCATATCTGGCTCACTTCGACGACACACTTCCCACGCATATGGACACCGGGGTTCGAACTTGCAGCCCGGGGGCATCCGGAACGGGTTGGGCACGACCCCCTTGATCACATCCAGCTTGCGGCCGCGTTTGTGAAGGGCGGGGATCGAGTTGAGCAGGCCCAGCGTGTATGGATGCTGCGGACGAAGCAGCACATCCTCCACGGGGCCGGCTTCGACGACCCGGCCGGCATACATGACGGCCACGTTCTGGACCGTCTCAGCGACGACCGCGAGGTCGTGCGTGATCAGAAGAAGTGCCGCCCCCGAGTCGGCCTGGATCTTCTTTATCAGCTCCAGGATCTGGGCCTGGATAGTCACGTCGAGGGCCGTCGTGGGTTCGTCGGCGATTATGAGTTGAGGATTACACGAGAGCGCCATGGCGATCATGACGCGCTGCCGGATGCCACCGCTCATCTCGTGTGGATACTGCTTGACGCGGCGCTCGGGAGCGTTAATGCCGACTGCACGAAGCGAGGCGATCGCCCGGGTCATTGCTTCTTTCTTGCCGACGTGTTGGTGCAGGATGATCGCCTCGGAGATCTGGTCACCGATGGTGAACACAGGATTGAGGCTCGTCATCGGTTCCTGGAAGATCATCGCCATGTCGGCGCCGCGGATCTTGCGGATCTGCTCCGGGGCGAGGGTGAGAAGGTCGCGACCCTCGAACCAGATCTCGCCGCCGACGATCTCTCCGGGCGGCATGTCCAGAAGCTGCATGATCGTCAGCGCAGTGACGCTCTTGCCACAGCCGGATTCGCCCACGATGCCGAGCGTCTCTCCTCGCTTGAGGGAGAAGTCCACCCCGTCGACGGCCTTGACGGTCCCGTCCATGACGTGGAAATGGGTTTGCAGATTGCGGACGTCCAGCAGAACGTCTGGATCGGTTGGAGGTCCGACCCGCGGGGTCTCCTCCTGGTAGACGGCCAGATCGGCCTTCTGCTTCATATCTTCGCCCTTGGATCGAGAGCGTCCTGGAGACCGTCGCCCATGAAGTTGATCCCCATCACGATGATCACGATCGCCATTCCGGGGAAGAAGGCCCACCACCAGTTGCCCTCCGTGAGTGCGTCCTGAGCACCGCTCAGGATGTTGCCCAGCGTTGGCGTCGACGGGTTGACGCCGTATCCGAGGAAGCTCACGAAGGCCTCACCGATGATGACGCCTGCCACGCTCAAGGAAGCCGCGACGATGATTGGCGAGAGGGCGTTGGGCAGCACGTGGCGGAAGATGATCCGCATATCCGAGACGCCGGCGGCCCGAGCCGCATCGACCCAGTCCGCCTCACGCAGACTCAAGACGACGCTCCGGACGAGCCTGGCGATGCTCATCCAGCCGAAGAGGGCGAAGATCAGCGTCACCGTGACCCAGCTTCCGGCTCCAAGGAACCGGCTGAAGACCAGGATCAGGAACAGGAGCGGAAGTGAAAGAAGGGCATCGACGATCCGCATGAGAACCGTGTCGAGGAACCCACCGAAGTAGCCCGCGACCGAGCCGATGAACGTGCCGATCGTTGTGGCAATCACGGTTGCGAGAACGCCGATGAGCAGAGACAGCCGGATCCCATTCACGACCAGCGTGAACACGTCACGCTGGAGAAGCATGGTCTCTCCGAATGGGTGGAAAGGCGAGAGCATGGGTGGGCGACCGGCGTGGACGAACTGATCCGGCAAAGGCACGTTGTAATAGTTGTACGACCAGATCATCGGCCCGAAGATGCCGACTGCCACCATCGTGAGGAACATGGCCGAGCCGACCATGGCCATTCGGTGCCGTTTGAAGCGCCGCCAGGCGAGCTGCCATTGATTCAGTGATTCGAGCTGAACGTCATAGTCCGGGTGTTCGGCCAGCAGCTGCTCGAGCGCGGCCGGCGATTCAACGACCCGGACCTCCGGAGCGGCGGTGGACTCATCCATAGCTGATCCTCGGGTCGACAACGGCATAGATGATGTCCGCCAGCAGGTTGGCCCCGATCACGAGCACCGCCGTAATGACGAGGATGCCCATGAGCACCGGGTAGTCGTAGTTGGACGTCGCCTCGTAGAAGAGACGGCCCATGCCCGGCCAGCTGAAGACGGTTTCCGTGGCGATTGCGCCGGTGAAGAGGAACGGCAACTCCAGGCCCATGTTGGTCACGACGGGCAGAAGCGCATTCCGAAGCGCGTGCCGGTAGATGACTCGACGCTCGGGCACGCCCTTGGCGCGCGCCGTGCGAACGTAGTCCTCGCGCAGGGCGTCGATCATCGCGGCCCGGACGAAACGCGAGTCACCCGCAACGCTGACGGCGACCAGGGTAATGACCGGCAGGGTAAGGTGCCAGGCCAGGTCTCCGAGCGCGGCTAATGGCTGCGAAGCGGCGTAGGACCAATACGCCCCGGTGCCGAAGATGGGCACCGTACGCACATTCCACATGCCACCCGCTGGGAACCAGCCGAGTTGCATGACGAAGATGATGATCAAGAGAAGGCCCAGCCAGAACGTCGGAAACGAGTAGCCGATGTAGTTGAAGAGCGTTATGGCTGTGTCGATCTTCGTGTAACGCCTGACCGCCGCAAGCATTCCTGTGATGAACGCAAGGAGCAGCCACAGCACGAGCGCGCACCCTGCCAGGATGGCCGTGCGCGGCACCCTCTCACTTATCACGTCCGATACGGGCGCTCCGGTGGTGCTGGAGTACCCGAAGTCGAGGTGAAGAACGCCGTTGTCCCCTCCGCCGATGATCCCGGGAAGCAGATTCGGTATCCCGTGATCGCTGACGAAGACGCCCAAGCCCTGACCGTTCGGATTGCAGACACCGACCCAACGGCAGTACTGGATGTACCAGGGCTGGTCCAGGCCCCAGCGGTGCTCGAATGCCGCGAGGGACTGAGGTGTTATGTGGGGATTCTGAGCGAATCGTGCGGTCGGCCCCCCTGGCGCTGCCAGCAAGATCGCATAGATCAGGATTGACACTATGAACAGTGTGGGGATCGCCCCGAGGAGCCGACGGACGATATAGCGAGTCAATTCACGGTCTCAATCGAATAGGCGGGATTGCGGCGCTAC
>DAHXON010000011.1:259-18224 GCA_027364875.1 Chloroflexota bacterium | reverse complement strand
CCCCAATCCCGCACAGTTTGCCCTGAACTGAATGAGCGATCAGGAGTCAGTGACTATGATCGCCACCAATCCTCGATGTTCCAGGTGTTGGTCGCGTTCGTCGGGTTGTTGACGACGTTATGCATGTTGCTGCCGGTCAGGAGAACCGTCTTCCAGAAGTAGAGAGGGATCTCGGGGAAGGCGTTTTCCGGATTGACGTAGAGCTCCTGGACGGTCTTCATGTCGGCCGCGACCTTGGTCAGGTCGACGGTGCCATTCGCGTCGTTGAGGGCGGCATCGAGAGCCGGGATGTTGACGCGGATTTCGTTGTTGCCCGCGTGTCCCGTGGCCGCGTTGCTCGGGTCGTAGGTGGACAGGTACGTCGTGTAGATGTTGCCAACCGGATCGATGCCGGGGACCCAGGCGAACTCGGCAACGTCGAAGTTGCCATGGGTCAGGTTGCATGGGGTGTCAGCGGAGGCCTGTGTCCAGCCGGGGAACATGCCGCCGTTAGTGCTGGGCACCGGGGTGACGTTGAGCTTGACGCCGAGGCTCTGCTGCAGCATCGAGGCGAGCAGGGTCAGAGTGTCGATGCGGTACTGCCGCGTGGCGCTCGTGCAGGCCAGCAGCTCCACCTTGGTGCCGTTCGGGGCAACGAGGATGCCATCGGAGCCCTTGGTGAAACCGGCGGTGCTCAGGATGGACTGGGCCTTGGCAACGTCGAACGCCGGGCACGGAACGTTGTCGTACCACCAGGTCGTCGGCAGGTTGAAGTTGCAGGTGGACTCGACCGTGTTGCCGGTGATCTGCTGGATGATGCGGTTCTTGTCGTAGGCGTACTTGAGAGCGGTCATGAGCGCCTTGGCGCCATCAGCACCGAACTTCTTGGTCAGGTCGGCCCAGTTCCAGGAGTTCTGCTCGTAGGTCGGCCCGTTGATCGCGTTGATCTGGGCCGCCGGGATGCCGGACGAGTTGAGCGAGGCCAGGTCGTTGTGGTTGAAGTTCATGGCCACGTCGGACTCGCCGTTCTTGAACCCGGCGATCTCGTCCGCGGAGCTGCCGTAGTACTTGAAAACGACCGAGTCGAACGGCGCGGTCGCCTTCTTGATGGTGGTCCAGAACTGCTTGTTCGGGACCAGGTCGATCTCGGCGCCAGCCGCCCAGGTGGTCGGGATGTAGGGGCCGCTGTAGACGCCGGCGGTCAGGTTCTTGGCCTGATAGAGCTTGTTCGGAGCGTCTGCCACGGACACGGTCTTGAGGTAGTGGGCCGGCAGAACCGGAGACCAGAGGGTCAGGTACGGCTCGAACGGCGACTTGAAGTGGGCCACGCAGTTGGTGCCCGTCCCGCCGTCGACGCCGGTGATGAGGCTCCAGCCGTTGGTGCCCTGGATGTTGCCGACCTGGCCGGGATCCATGAACCACGTGACTTCATAGGCCAGGTCGTCGCAGGTGATCGGCTGGCCGTCGGACCAGTTGGCACCCTGCCGCAGGTTGATCGTGACGTCCATGCCGCCGGAGCTGGTCATCTTGACGCCGCCATTGGCCGTGGTCGGGACGTTCGTGGCCAGCTGGCCGTAGAACTTCATGTCCCCGGTCACGTTCCACAGCTGCCACATCGCCGGGCCGAAGGCCTCGACGTCAGTTGCGGAGTTGTCGTAGACGTTCCACCAAACGCTGCTCGGCTCCTGCCACTCGGCCATAACGAGCTTGCCGCCGGTCTTGCCGACGGGCTCGGGCTTGTAGGTGGTGGTGGTGAGGTCTGGCGCGGCTGCGGTCGGCGACGGGGCCGGCGTGGGCACCGCGGTGGTCGCGGGCGTCGGGGTCGCGGCCGGTGTCGGGGTGGCACTCGGGGTGCTGGTTGAACTGCTGCAGGCGCTCGCCACGATCGCAGCTGCGGCGAGTAGGCCGATAAGCCGATTACGCATGCATCCTCCTTCGGGCCGTGGGGCTTCTCCCTGGATCCTCTGAGTTCCGGCTTTGGATGGCTCCCCCAATTTCGTGGTGATCAAGAACCGCCTCGTCGAGGAGCCTTTGGACGGTGGGCACATCCGGCCGGATTAGCGCCAATATGGGGATAGACCCTTCGCGTGTCAAATAGTGAACAGACGCTCTGCCCCGCCATCGAGATGGGTCGCCACCCTTTCGTGCAGGGAGACTGGCCTGCAGGCGAATCGGCGGGGCTCCTGGGCCTCTCTCCGAACGGCGTCAGCCCACCCACCAGTCGCCGATGTTCCAGGCGCCGCCGTAGAACGTGGGCCCGCCGACGAAGTTGTGGAGCGTCGGTGAGACCAGCCACACGTCTTTGCGGAAGTACAGGGGAAGCTCGAACGTGTTCCGATCCGACACGTAAAGATCCTGCACGCTCGCCATGGACCGCTCGATCTTCTCGAGATCCACGGTCGAGACGATGGTCTGATAGGCCTGGTCGAGGACGGAGCTCTGGACTCGGGTGAGGTTCTGGCCGTTGTGGTCGGCGGTGTTCTCGGGCGTCTGCGACGAAACGTAGGCCGTGTACCCCGGCGCCGGATCGACCGAAGAGACGTACGAGAACTCGGCGACGTCGAAGTTGCCGTGGACCAGGCTGCAGGCCGCGTCGGGCTTGGTGCCGCTCCAGCTGCCGAAGACGGTCGAGGCCGGCTGTGATTTGACGTTGGAGCCAACGCCGATGGCTTTGAGCTGGGCGGAGACGACCTTGAGGGTGTCCATGCGAACCTGTCGGTTGGTCGTACACAAGTCCAATACCAGAGACTGCCCGCCCTTGGCCAGGATTCCGTCCGAACCGGCGATCCAGCCCATGTTCGCCAGAAGCGTCCGCGCCGAGGCCACGTCGGGCGCGGTGGGCTCGTCGACGGGCTTGTAGAACCACGACAGCGGCGACACGAAGTTGCCGGGGACCGACACGGTGCCGCCGAGCGGACCGGCAACGATAGCCTCCCTGTCCATCGCGAGCTGGAGAGCCCGGATGATCATCGCCCCATCAGTGCCGTACTTCGTGGCAAAGGAGGCGTTGTTGAACGCGAGCAGTTCGTACGTGAGCGAGTCGCGAATGACGACCTCGGGGGCGGGCACGTCCGAAAGCAAGGGGATGTCCGCTTCGGTGAGATCCTCGGCAATGCCCACGCTGCCGGTCCGGTAGCCGCCGATGAGCCCGGCCGAATCGCCGAAGTAGCGCCACTCGAGCGAGTCCAGGTAGGGCGCGTGGCCGGCGATGCTCGCGTACTGGGGATTCGGCTTGAAGGTGATCCGGGAATGGCTGACGGCCGTGACCGGCAGATACGGGCCGCTGTACACGCCGCTCGCCAGATCCTCCATCGAGTAGAGCTTGCTCCGGGCCTGGGCGACGGGGACCTTGGCCAGGTAGTGGCCGGGCAGCAGCGGATCCACGAGCGAGAGATAGCCCTCGTAGACCCGGCCGAAATGCATGACGCAGTGGGCGCCTGTCCCGCCGTCAACGCCGGTGACGTCCTGCCAGCCGGCGACCCCATTGGCCAGGCCGGTGTTCTTCGGGTCCATGATCCACTGCCAGGTGGCCTTGATGTCGTCACAGGTGATCGGCTGGCCGTCCGACCATTTCATCCCTTCCTTGAGATCCCAGGTCACGTCCATGCCATTGCCGACGAGGACCACGCCGCCGTCGGCGAGGGTCGGAACACTGGTCACCAGGTTCGGCAGGTAGCGCAGGCTTGGCGTCACCTTGAGAAGGCCGTCGAACATGGCGCTGGACAGCTGGAGGTCGTAGCTGTACCTGGCGAAGTACGGCAGCAGCGTGTCCGGATACTCACAGCCACCCACCGTCAGCTTGCCACCCGTGGTCGTCGGCGTGGTCGCCTGGTAGGTGGTGTCCGCGATCTGGGGACCCGTCGGAGTCGGCTCCGCGGAGACGCCGGCCGGCGTCCGGGTTGGAGACTCGGTCGGCGTCTGGAGGATCTGGCTCGGCGTCGGGCTGGGTGTGGAGGAACCGCAGCCGGCCGAACCGAGCGCGATGGCCGCCAGCAGGCCTACGAAGAACCTGGGCCCTCTGCGCATGCGTAAGCCTCCTGGCAACCGGCCGGTGACGGTGCTCTGCCCGATCCGGCGCCGTTCGACGGGGAATCGCTCGCGGCTCCAGTGGTGCTGATCGCCGGGACGGTGGCGACGGGCTCGCCGGGCCGTACTATGCATACGCCCGCGAGAGGGTGTCAAACCTCGCCGGTCCGCCCTGAGGGCAGCGTGAGTGCGGCGCCGGCGAGGCGGCCCTCAATCGGGACAGGGGTTCTGAGCTCCGGTCATCGCCTGCCAGCGCAGGTTCGGTTGTCGGGCCGCCGTGGTCTCGTCCAGGCGCCTAACCGGCGAGTCGTGCGGGGCCGCGTGGAGCAGCTCCGGGTCGTCGGCCGCTTCGGCGACTATCCGGGCCATCGCGTCGGCGAAGGCGTCGAGCGTCTCGAGCGACTCGGATTCCGTCGGCTCGATCAGCATCGCCTCCTCCACCGTGAGCGGGAAGTAGATCGTGGGCGGGTGGTACCCGTAGTCGATCAGCCTCTTGGCCACGTCCAGGGTTCGGATGCCCGTCCTGGCCTTGAGGCTCGCGGCCGAGGCGACGAACTCGTGCATGCAGGCCCGCTCGAACGGCACGTCGAGGATGCCGGTCAGCTTCTTCTTGAGGTAGTTGGCCGCGAGTACTGCCTCCTCGCTCACCTCGCACAGCCCGGAGCCGCCCAGGGCGCGGATGTACGCGTAGGCCCGAACCAGGACGCCCGTGCTGCCGGCGAAGGCTCGCATCCGGCCGATGCTGGTGGGCCGCTCGCCCTCCCGCTCGAGTCGGAATCGACCGTCGGGCTCGCGGAGGACGCGCGGGCCGGGCAGGAACGGCATGAGTCGCTCCCCCACTCCGACCGGGCCGGCGCCCGGGCCGCCTCCGCCGTGGGGAGTGGAGAACGTCTTGTGGACGTTGATGTGGACCGCGTCGAAGCCGGCCTCGCCCGGCTTGAAGCGGCCCATGACCGCGTTCAGGTTGGCGCCGTCCATGTACGCGAGGGCGCCGGCTTCGTGGACCGCGTCGAGCAGCTCGCAGAGCCGCGCTTCGAAGAGCCCGAGCGTGGACGGGTTGGTGATCATCACCGCCGCCGTGCGCGGGCCCAGGGCGGCGCGGAACGCCTCGACGTCCACTCCCCCGTCCGGCGCGGACGGGATCGAGACGGTCTTGAAACCGGCCATGGAGGCAGTCGCCGGGTTGGTGCCGTGGGCCGAATCCGGAACCAGGACCTCCGTCCGCTCCAGGTCGCCGCGGCTCCGGTGATAGGCCCGGACCATCAGAATGCCGGTCAGCTCGCCGTGTGCCCCCGCGGCGGGCTGGAGCGTGACCGCCTTCATCCCGGAGATCTCCGCGAGCGCCTGCTCGAGCTCCCAGAGCAGCTGCAGAGTGCCCTGGGCCAGCTCGTCCGGGGCCAGGGGATGGAGCGAGGCGAAGCCGTCGAGCCGAGCCGCCCACTCGTCGATCTTGGGGTTGTACTTCATCGTGCACGAGCCGAGCGGATAGAAGCCCGTGTCCACGGCGTAGTTGAGCTGGCTCAGGTTGACGTAGTGGCGAACCAGCTCCGGCTCGGAGACTTCCGGCAGCCGCGGGCCTTCCGACCTCAGCTGGTCGGCGGGGATGCGGTCGAGGACCGCGTTGCCCGGATGCGGCACCTTCGCGCCGCCGCGGCCGGGCCGGGACCGCTCGAAGATGGTCGGCACGAGCCTGTTTCCGGAGACGGTCATCGGTCCGCTCCCTTCGCGCTCGCGGCGGCCGCGGCCGAGGCCGGCCCCGTGCCGTCCGTGGACGCCAGCTCCGCGCGCAGGGCCGCGGCGAAGGCTGCCACGTCGGCCTCGGTGGTCACCTCGGTGGCGCAGACGAGCAGGGCGTCGGCCAGCGTCCGATCCTGCGGGTAAACGTCTCCGAGCGGCAGACCGGCCAGGATGCCACGGGCGAGGAGCCCTTTGTGGACGGCCCTGGCGTCCGGAACTCGGACGGCGAACTCGTTGAGATACGGGCCCGAGTGCACGCGCGGCGCACCGGCAGCGACCAGAGCTTTCTCCAGCTCGGCGGCCCGAGCGGCACCCAGCGCGGCAACGTCTCGGAGCCCATGCGGGCCCAGGGCGCCGATGTAGATCGCGGCAGCGAGGGCGCACAGCGCCTGGTTGGTGCAGATGTTGCTGGAGGCCTTCTCGCGGCGGATGTCCTGCTCTCGGGCGCGGAGCGTCATCACGAAAGCCCGGCGACCGTCCACGTCAGTGGTCATGCCGACCAGGCGGCCCGGGATCTGCCGCACGAGCGGCTCCTTGCAGGCCAGGATGCCCAGGTACGGTCCCCCGAACGAGAGCGGAATTCCGAGCGGCTGGCCCTCGCCCGCCGCGATGTCCGCCCCGTACTGGCCCGGCGTGGCGAGCACCGCGAGCGAGACGGGCTCGATAACGGCCACGAACAACGCTCCGGCGGCATGGGCGAGGCGGCCGATCTCGGCCATCGGCTCGAGCAGTCCGAGGAAGCTTGGGTTGGCGACGACGACGCCTGCGACCGGCCGGTCCTTGTCGTTCAGCAGCGCCTCCAGCGCGGCGAGGTCTGTGGTGCCGACCGCGGGACCCTCGCTGATGAGCGGAATCTCGTCGGCGACCACCCCGCCGCCGGCGAAGTAGGTCGCGAGCGTCTGGCGGTAGTGCGGGTGGACGGCGGGGCTGACCAGGACCCGCTCGCGGCGAGTGGCCCGGCAGGCCATCAACGCCGCCTCGGCGGTCGCCGTGGCGCCGTCGTAGTGCGACGCCGAGACCACGTCCAGGCCCGTCAGCTCGGCCAGCATCGACTGGTACTCGTAGATCGTCTGCAGGGTGCCCTGGCTTATCTCCGGCTGGTATGGCGTATAGGCGGTATAGAACTCGCCGCGGAGAAGCAGCTGGTCCACGACGGCCGGGACGAAGTGCCGGTAGGCGCCAGCCCCGAGGAAGCTCGCCAGATCCACGCGGTTGAGGCCGGCCAGGCGGCGCAACCGCTCGGACAGCTCGACCTCCGTATCCGGTGGCGGCAGCTCCAGCCCGTGCGCCCGAAGGCTTTCCGGGATGTCGGCGAACAGTTCGTCGACGGAGCCGACACCGATGGCTTCGAGCATTCGCGTTCGATCGTCGGAGGTGTGCGGGCTGTAGGCCATGTTCGTGGAGCTCCAGTTGTGCGGCCGTGGGTTCGTCCCGACCGCGGCCAGGTGACGCCGAACGTCCGAGTGGCCGATCGATGCGACCGGCCCCGGATGTCGTCAGGCCTCCGCGACCAGGAGCTCGTAGCCCGCAGAATCGAGGAGGTTGTCCAGTTGGGCCTTGTCGGAGACGGCGATCCGGAGCATCCAGCCGGCCCCGAACGGGTCCGTGTTCAGCAACTCCGGCTTGGACGTCAGATCCGGGTTCGTCTCGACCACTTCGCCGGCGACGGGGGCGAACAGGTCGCTGACGGCCTTGACCGATTCGATCACGCCCACGGGGGCCAGCTGGGCGACCGTTCGGCCGACCTCCGGAAGCTCGACGAAGACGACGTCGCCGAGCTCATGGGCGGCGTAGTCGGTGATGCCGACGGTCGCGACGTCGCCCTCGAGGCGCACCCACTCGTGCTCTTTGGTGTAGCGCAGACCCTGGGGCACCATTGCCTTGCTCCTCCAAACCGCCGGCCAGTCCCGCCGCGGATCAGTCTGCCGGAAGACCGATCCGGCGATCGCGCGTGGCTCGCATCTGGAGCCACGCCCGCCCGCCGACTAGGTGGGTCGCTTGTAGAAAGGCAGCGGCACGATCTCCGCGGGCACGCGCTGATCGCGAACGCCGACCTCCAGTATCGTACCGGGCTCCGTGGAGGAAGGCGTCACGTAGGCCATCGCGATCGGCTGATTCAGCGTCGGCGAGAGCGTTCCGCTCGTCACCTTGCCGATCCGATTCTCCCCGGAGAAAACGTCGTAGCCGTGGCGGGCGATCCCGCGGCCGCGAACGACCAGGCCGACGAGCATCTTCCGCGGGCCTTCTGCCTCCGCTTTCGCGAGCGCGGTCCGGCCGACGAAATCGCCTTCCTTGTCGAACTTGACGACGCGGCCGAGCCCCGCCTCGAAGGGTGTGGTGTCCGGCCCGAGCTCGTTGCCGTACAGCGGCATGCCCGCCTCGAGGCGGAGCGTGTCCCGGGCTCCCAGGCCCACCGGCACGAGGCCGGCCTTCTTGCCCGCATCGAGGAGCGTGGACCAGACGGTGGCGATGGAGGCGTGGTCGGCGAATACCTCGAACCCGTCCTCGCCGGTGTAGCCGGTCCGGGCGACCAGTGCGGGAACGCCGGCGACGTGGCCTTCGGCAATGGAGTAGTAGCGCCGCTCGGCGAGGTTCACGTCGGTGTGAGGCTTGAGAATTCCCGCCGCGAGCGGTCCCTGGATGGCCACCAGGCCTGTCGCCAGAGAGCGGTCGTCGAGGACGACCTCGAAACCGTCGATTCTCTCGGCCAGGGCGTCGCTCACCGCCGCCGCGTTGGAGGCGTTGGCCACGCCCATGAAGCGATCCGGGCCGAGGCGATAGACGATCAGGTCGTCGAGGATTCCGCCCGTCTGGAAGCAGATCATCGAGTAGTGGGCCCGGCCCAGGGCCAGGGCCGACGGGTTCGTGGTCAGGGCGTAGCCGAGGGCCTCGGCCGCTTGCGGGCCTTCGAGGAAGAGCTCGCCCATGTGCGAGAGGTCGAACAGTCCGGCGCGGGTCCTGACGGCCCGATGCTCGTCTAGGATCCCCGCGTAGGAGACCGGCATCAGCCAGCCGCCGAACTCGATCATCCGCGCGCCCAGCGCCTCGTGCTCGGCGGCGAGCGGGCTGGTGCGGGTTCCCAGTGACTGAGCCATCTGGCGTCCTCCGCTCCTATTCTCGGACGGTCTCGTGATCTCGCCCGCCGGCGTCCGCGAGGCGTCTGTGGTCGCAGTCACAGTATCGCCGGCGGGCCATCCCCGCCGGCCTCGCTCAGCGAGCTCCTTCAGGCAGGCGTGCCGCGGCCAGTCCTACCAGAGCTCGCTCGGTCTCGAACGAGAGCATCGCCGGCGCTTCGCCGAACGAGATCCAGCGGACTTCCTCGAACTCGCGGTCGTGGTCTTCGAGTCTGCCGCCCGTGGGCTCCATGATGAAGTAGTGGACGGTCTTGTGGATGCGGGTTCCGTTCCTGACGAACGCGTACTCGATGTCGTCTAGCGGAGACACAATCCGGACCGTCAGGCCGGTCTCCTCGCGGACCTCGCGCAGGGCGGTCTCTTCCGTGGTCTCGCCGGGCTCGGGAGTGCCCTTCGGCAGGGTCCAGGTCTCGCCTTCGTTCTCGCGCTTGTGCCGGCCCAGGACCAGCTGAGGGATCGAGTCGGCGAAGCGGACAACTATTCCGCCGGCGGAGGTAGCGGTTCCGTTCCTCAGCCGCGCCACGACGCCGGGGCGAGGCTCGAACGGCGATCCGCTCGAGGGTTGCCGGCTCCGGCCCAGTGGATCGAGACCCTCGACCGCACGAGGCCGCTGCGAACTGCAGCTCGGATCGGCGACGCGGGGCTCCAATCGGCGCTGAGCGCGCGGGGCCGACCGAGGACGGTGCGCCGCGACGAGGCTCGCTGGAAAGTGAGGCTCGAGTGGAGACCCAGCCGGCGTTCCCATTCCCGCCCGGCAGGCCGGACAAAGCGGGCGGACGGCCACGCCACATACCTGGCCGTGATGGTGTGCTGCATGTGGCCAATCGTACCCGGTCAGACAACCTTTGCAAGCGCGGTAGTGACCTGGCGCACCTGCTCCGGTGTCAGCGCGCCCCGCTCCTCGGCGATGCGGACCTCTCGCCGGGCCAGGGCCAGATACAGCTCGAGAACGTCCGGCGTGATTCCGTCCAGGGCGTGGAGGTGGGCTTTGAGAGTTCCCACGTCGCCCCTGACGATGGGGCCCGTCAGGGCCGCGGCGATTCCTCCCGCCCGGGCGTTGGCGAGAGTCTGTTCCATGAGCCGGCCGTAGATGGCGAGGCTGCCGCGTTCGTCTATGCCGGCGGTGCGTCCCAGTCTTGCGATGGCGTCGAGCAGGGCGATCAGCCCGCCGGAGGCGAGGACGGCGGCCGCGTGATAGGCGGGTTTGCTGCCGGCCTGCAGCCGGACGGGAACGCCTCCGATGGCCTCGGCCAGGTCGGCGAGCAGCCCGACGAGCCGCTCATCGCCCTCGACCGCGATGGGGGCGCCGGCGAGGCCGGCAACGGATCGTTCCACGTCGGCGGTGAAGGACGCGAGCGGGTGGAACGCGCCGATCTGGCTGCCCGCGGCGCGCGCGGAATCGAGAACCTCCGACCCGAGGAGGCCGCTCGTGTGGACCATGGCCTGACCGCCGTAGAGGCGGAGCGGCTCCACGACCGCGGCGATGGCGTCGTCCGGGACGGCCAGGATCACCAGCTCGACTTCGTCGACGACGGCGAGGGGGTCGATGAAGGCGCGGGCGCCCGGGACGAGGCTCAGGAACCGGTCGCGGCGGCCCGCGTCGCGGCTCGCGACGGCCTTGACCGGCCAGCCCGCTCTGTGGATCGCGGCACCGCGCGCGGTGCCCACGGCTCCGGCCCCCACGATTCCGACGCTGGGTGGGCCGGCCGCCTCGCGGATCTGCGCGGCGGATAGAGCGGACGCTGCGGCCTCGTCGCCGATTCGAGTGAGGGAGGGCCGCTCGCGGCCCCAACCGGACCCACTGCTCGCATCGTCGCGCCACGGCTTCACGTGACTTCCCTCCCTGTCCGCGAACTGGCGGTATGCTTCGCCACGGCCCACGGTGGCCTGCCGATGTAGCGCAAAGCGCGAGCCGCAGCCGCTGCCGGGGGTTCGAGTTTACCCGACGTAGAGGCGCTCCTCCGATCGGGACCCAGATAGGTCGCCAGCCCATCGATCCAGGCCTCGCCGCCAGACTCGGGGCTGCCGGCCGGTGTTCGCCAAAGGAGTGGCCAGGTGGCTGCCAGCGATCGCTTTGGGGTCCGGGCCTCGTTGGGTTCCGGTTTGCCCGATTACTACTCACTCGCCGGGCTCGGCGGCCGCGCGAAGCCCGCGCTCGCCCTCGACCGCCTGCCCGGCACGGTCAAGATCCTGCTCGAGAACGCGGTCCGGAACGCCGAGAGCGGCCTGGTCCGGGACGAGGAGGTGGCGGCCCTGGCGGCCTGGAAGCCGGGCGCGTCGGAGCTTGCGGGGCGAGCGCCGGGATCGGCCGATCTCGACGCCGCCGGGGCCGCTGAGACGCCCGCATCGGATCCCGTTTCGAGCGAGAACTCCGCGGCGGCGACGGACTCCGTGGAGATCCCATTCCTGCCGGCGCGGGTGATCCTCCAGGACTTCACCGGCGTGCCCGCCGTGGTGGACCTGGCGGCGATGCGCGACGCAATGGCGGAGCTGGGCGGCGATCCCTCGCGGGTCAACCCGCTCGTGCCCGCGGACCTGGTCATAGACCACTCCGTGCAGGTCGACCGCTACGGCACCCCGGGTGCCTTCGCCTTCAACGTGGAGCGCGAGTACCAGCGCAACGGCGAGCGGTACAAGCTCCTGCGCTGGGCCCAGACCGCCTTCCGCGACCTGCGCGTGGTCCCGCCGGGGACGGGCATCGTCCACCAGGTCAACCTCGAGTACCTCGCCGACGTGGTTACCCGGCGGCGCAGGGCGGACGGCGCGCAGGTCGTCTTCCCGGACACGCTCGTCGGGACGGACTCCCACACGACGATGATCAACGGCCTCGGCGTGCTCGGCTACGGCGTCGGCGGCATCGAGGCCGAGGCTGTGCTGCTCGGCCAGCCGCTTTACCAGCCACTCCCGCGGGTCGTGGGCGTCCGGCTGTCCGGCGAGCTCCCGGAAGGATCCACGGCCACGGACCTGGTCCTGGTCGTGACCCAGATGCTCCGCTCCTACGGCGTCGTGGGCTCGTTCGTGGAGTTCACCGGCGACGGGCTCGCGGGTCTCGCGCTGGCGGACCGCGCCACGATCTCCAACATGTCGCCCGAGTTCGGCGCGACGGCCACGCTCTTCCCGATCGACGACGAGACCCTGGCCTACATGCGCCTGACCGGCCGCTCCGCCGAGCACATTTCTCTCGTCGAGAAATACGCGAAGGCGAACAGCCTGTGGAGACTGCCCGGCGTCACGCCCGAATTCGACGCGCTCCTGACCCTGGACCTGAGCTCCGTCGAGCCGTCTCTGGCGGGTCCGCGCCGGCCGCAGGACCGGGTGGCCCTCAAGAACCTGGCGGCCAATTTCGAGGCGGCATATCCGCCCGCGACGCAGGCGGCGACAGGCGCCGGCAGCGGCGATTCCGCCGCCAGGGCTGGCAGCGTGGCCGCGGCGAGCTATCCGTCGGTCAAGGTGGAGGCGGGCGGTCGAACGGTCGGCCTCTCGTCGGGCTCGGTCGCCATCGCCGCGATCACGAGCTGCACCAACACCTCCAACCCCACGGTGATGGTCGCGGCGGGACTGCTCGCCCGAAACGCCGTGGCGCGGGGCCTCGCCGTCCCGCCGACCGTGAAGACGAGCCTGGCGCCGGGCTCTCGCGCCGTCACCGAGTATCTCCGTGGCGCCGGCCTTCTCGAGCCCCTCGAAAAGCTCGGTTTCGCGCTGGCCGGCTACGGCTGCACAACCTGTATCGGCAACAGCGGGCCGCTCGACGAGCCCATTGCCAGAGCCGTCGAGGCCAACGATCTCGCGGTGGCAGCTGTGCTCTCTGGCAATCGCAACTTCGAGGGCCGCATCCACCCGCTCGTCAAGGCGAGCTACCTGGCGTCGCCGCCGCTCGTGGTCGCGTTCGCGCTCGCCGGAACCGTGGACATAGACCTGACCTCTCAGCCGCTCGGCATGGGCTCCGATGGCCGCCCGGTGATGCTCTCCGACATCTGGCCGTCCGCCGCCGAGGTTCGCCGGACCGTCGGATCGGCCGTCAACGGCGAGCTCTTCCGGGCCGCCTACGCGTCCGTGTTCGAAGGCGGGACGGAGTGGAAGTCGCTCGACATCCCGACGGGCGATCGGTACCGCTGGGATGACACGTCCACGTACGTCGCCCTGCCGCCGTTCTTCGTCGGGCTCTCGGCGGAAGCGGATCCCGAGGCATCGGCGCCGATCGCCGAGGCCCGGGTTCTGGCGGTCCTGGGCGATTCGGTGACCACGGACCACATTTCCCCGGCCGGTTCGATTCCGGCATGGTCCCCCGCCGGCAAGTGGCTGATCGAGCACGGAGTGGCGCCGGTCGACTTCAACTCGTACGGAGCGCGGCGCGGCCACCACGAAGTCATGATGCGCGGCACGTTCGGCAACATCCGGCTTCGGAACGCGCTCGCGGACAAGGAAGGGCCATTCACGGTTCATCTCCCCGACGGCGAGGCGACGACCATCTTCGAGGCGTCGGAGCGCTACCGCGCCGACGGCGTGCCGCTGATCGTCATCGCCGGCAAGGAGTACGGCTCGGGTTCGTCGCGCGATTGGGCGGCCAAGGGTCCGCGGCTGCTCGGCGTCCGGGCGGTCATCGCCGAGAGCTTCGAGCGGATCCACCGCTCCAACCTGGTGGGCATGGGCATCCTGCCGCTTCAGTTCCTGCCGGGGCAGAACGCCGCTTCGCTCGGCCTGACCGGCCGCGAGGCCTACACGATCGAGCTGCCGGCAGGCGGACCCGCGCCCAGGTCGAAGGTTCGGGTAATGGCGCGAAGCGACGGCCCGACCGGCGCGGCCGGAGGCGACGGCGACAGGCGGTTCCAGGTCACCGTCCGGCTCGACGGCGCCATCGAGCTCGACTACTACCGGCAGGGCGGCATCCTGCCGGCGGTCCTGCGGAGACTTGCCCGAGAGTCGGCGACTCACTGAACTACGGAGCCGCGCCGGCACGCGGGTCGGGCGACGAGCCACGGGGCTCCGTCCGCGTCGGCCCGGGGCTCGCGGTGTGCGCCGGCAGCTACACGACGGCGCCGATTTGCCCTCAAACGGCGTCCCACGTCGCGATTTCCGCGCTCCGCGGGGCCGCCGGTCACGCACCAGACCGCAGGGAGAGGCGAGGCGGCCCGTTTCGGGCTCCACGTGTACTCGCGCACGCACAAACGCGACCCGAATCCCCGGGCGAAAGGACCGAAGGTAGGGCCGGGGCCGCCGACGTGTATTTGCGGACGCACACAGCCGATGCCGGCATAGGCAGCCACAGACTCGGCCCGGGACCCGGCCCTAAACGGGCCCCGACCCCCGGGACTCGGCCACAAACGGGACCCGGCCCCTGGGACTCGGGTCGAACTCAACCCTGCGCGGCCGGGTCGAGCGTGGCCGCTACTGGCTCCACTCCGTCGGCGTTCGATCCCAGCGGTGCCTGCGGAGCTGGGCGATCAGCTCGGGCGGGAGCGGGCCGGCGGCGGAAGCGGCCACGTTGGCCTCCACGTTCACGGTCTTGCGCATGCCCGGGATCACCGTGCTCACGTCCGGGTTGGAGAGGATGAACCGCAGCGCCAGGTCGGCCATGGTGCAACCGGCCGGGATCAGCGGCCGCAGCGCCTCGGCATGGGCGACCGACGCCTCCAGGTTCTCGGGCACGAAATAGGTCGCGCGCCAGTCGCCTTCCGGCCAGGTCGTGTGGATTGTCAGAGAGCCGGTCAGGGAGCCCTCGTCGAAGGGGACACGGGCGATGACCGCCACGCCGTTCTTGCGGCAGGCCGGGAAGAGCTCGTCTTCGGGCGCCTGGTCGAAGATGTTGTAGATGACCTGGACGGCATCCACGAGCCCCGACTCCACGGCCTTCACGCCGTTCCACGGCTCCCAGCGATTGAGGCTGATGCCGAACGCGCGGATCGAGCCTTCGCGCTTGAGCTCGGAGACGGTCTGCTGGAGCTCGCCAGACGCCAGCCAGTCGTCCTCCCAGACGTGGAGCTGGAGAAGATCGATCGTGTCGACCCCCAGGTTGCCGCGGCTGATGTCGACGTACTGTCGGACGTAGGAGCGTGGAAAGACCTCGCGAAGCGGAACCCCGCGCCTGCTGGGCCACTGCCGGTTCTTGGGCGGAACCTTGGTCGCGCCGTAGATCCGCTCGGCGGTGTGCCGGGCGTCGAGCATGCCGAGGAGCTGCTCGCTGTGGCCGTCGCCGTAGGCCTGGGCGGTGTCGAAGAAGTTGACGCCCCTGGAGAGGGCAAGCTCCAGCGAGGCGAAGGATTCGCGGTCTTCCGAGCCGGTCCAGCCCCCCATTCCCCACATGCCGTAGCCGATCTCGCTGACCTGCCAGCCGATCCTGCCGAACCTCCTATGTCGCATCTGCCCTCGTCCTCCCGCTCTCGCCCGTCCCTGGCGACCCGCATCGCCTGATGTCGAATCGTAAGGGGCGGACCCGCCGAATGTAGACCGAGACCACCCCATGAGCCAGTCCGATTGCCTCTCCCATTCGGGCCCATGGGACCTCGCGCCCCCATCCGCTCGACCCGGCGCGGAGACATACTTGAGTATCCGAGCCGGCGGCCTGGCCGTCGAGCGTCAAGCCCTCTGAGATTCCCTGGGGAAGCCGATGTCCGAATGGATCTACTTCCTGCACGTCCCCCGCGAGAACTTCGCGGCCACGATGACGGAGGATGAGGAACGCGTCTGGAGCGAGCATTTCGAACGGCTCAAGAAACTCTTCAGCCGCGGAATCCTGGTCCTGGCCGGCCCCACGCTCGGCCGGGTCAATGACGGGCTGGTGATCTTCGAGGCACCGGACGAGGAGGCGGCGCGGCGGATCATGGAGGCGGATCCGGCCATAGTCGCCGGTTACGCGAACGGAGAGCTCAGGCAGATCCGCGTCTCGCTCCTGCGCGGACGGCACTGAAGAGTCGAGGCCGCCGAACCGACCGCGAACATGCGCGAACGGGCGTTAGCCGGGCTCGTGGGCGGAGGGGCAGTCGGAGGGGCGGCCTCCCGAACGGCAGACCGGACCATTGTGCTGCCACGACTCTGTAACGAAATGGCGCCTGCTCCGTTCCACCACGCAGACGCCCAAGTGGCGCGTCCCACTCGAAAGGCAGAACCGTGAGCCTTCGTCGACGGTTGGCAAGTCCCACCGAATTGGTCCCCCGACGGGCACTGGCCGGCCTGGGCGGCGCCCTCGTCCTGCTGACCCTTGCGGTCACTGCGGTCCTCGCCGCGGGCGTGCCCGCGTCACACGCGGACTCCACTCCCGGCGCGAGCGGGACGGCCGCGGCGACCGCGAGCGACAGGAGCGTCGGCGCGACGGTCGAGCCGAGTGAGGAGCCATCGGCACAGACCAGCGGCAAGCCCGAGGACGCACCGACCGCCGGCTCTTCCCAGGCAACCGGCGACGATCTCGTCGCCGCCTGCAACGCTCTTCACGGCAATGCCGCGGCCGCGATCGACAAGACCGTGACCGATCGGCTCACTGAGGGCTCGACGAAGCACAACCCGGCGTCGTCGAACGCGCCGGTGTTGCCTCCGGGTCTCGAAAAGGTCCACGAGCGACTGGAGGCGTGCCAGAGCCTGCTGCCCAAGGCCACCGAGGAGCCGACCGCTTCACCGTCTGCGACGGCCTCCGAGTCGGCCGAGCCTTCGGAGCCGGCTGAACCGACGCCGGTGATCGTCCGGCCGACGACGACACCAACCACCCACGATCAGCCCGGCAACTCTGATGGCCACGGCCGTGGCACGGGTCGGGGTCACTGAGGTAGCAGGACGTGGGCACCGCGTACGAGGTCTCGGCCATGGTGACGAGCGGTGCCCACGTCAAACCCGCTCGGCGGGAACGCTGGAGCGGCCAACTTGCCGCTCCGGGCCGCCGGGCCGATGATCGCCTCTCGCCGGAACCGCGGATCGAGCGATCGCCGTCCGGCTTGAGTGGACCCCGCCGCTGGAAAGAGGAATGGCCGAAGAGGAGATCGACGAGCTCGTGGAGCGCGCCCGGCACGGGGACACGGCCGCTTGTGCGGCCCTCTACGACGTATACGCCCCTCGCGTCTACCGCTTCTTCCGCTTCCGCGTCTCCTCGCCGGAGACGGCCGAGGATCTCATGCAGCGGGTCTTCCTCAAGATGGTAGAGACCCTGCCCGGCTACGAGCCACGCGGCGTGCCCTTCGGTGCGTGGCTCTTCCGCGTGGCCCGGAACGCCTGGATCGACGAGAGCCGCAGCCACCGCGCGACCGTCTCGATCGACCGCCTCGAGACCCAGCCCGCCGATGGCGGCGATCCCCACGACTACGCCGCCGCGTCGATCGACAGCGCCCTCATCCGCCTGGCCGTGGCGGCTCTTCCCGCGGATCAGCGCGAAGTGATCGCCTGCCGCTTCTTCGCCGGACTCACCCCGCGCGAGACGGGCCTGCTGATGGGCCGCACCGAGGGCTCGGTCCGGGTCCTCCAGCATCGAGCTCTGGCTTCGCTGCGCCGGCTCATGCCGGGGATGGGTGGCGCGCTCGCGGTCGACATGGGAGTGAGCCGGCGATGAGACTGCCACTGCCGCCTCTGCCTCTCCGCTCCCGCCGCGATCGGTCTGCCGGAGGCGCGGCCATGGATTCCGGCTCCTGGGCGGATGCGGATTCGCGCCCCGAGGACGCCGCCATGGTGGATCTGCTCGAGAGATTCGCCGCCGGTCCCCTCTCCCCCGACGCCGACACGCTGGCCCGGGGCCGTTCTGTGACGATCGCGGCCGCCGAGAGGCAAACGTGGTCGGAACCCTCCGGATCCAGGTCACGGCTTCGGGCGGGCTCGCCGAGCTTCACGTTCGGGCGCGGCCGCTCGCGGCGGCACAAGCTGTTCGCGGCCCTGGCTGCCGTCGCCATCCTGCTGATGGCCACCGTCGGCGTTGCCGCCGAGAGCGGGCCGGGCCAGCCGTTCTACCACCTCAAGCTCAATGTCGAGGCGATCGGCTTGCCCGCCGCGGGTTCGAGATACTTGCCCGTGTGTCCGCTGATGTAGAGGATGTCCCCGAGTTCGTTCACCATGACGGCCGGTGGGGAGAACTTCTGCAAAAGCACCTGATCGGCTAGCGACTGCAGATTGTTGGCGAG